>DAIDHR010000085.1 GCA_027459605.1 Alphaproteobacteria bacterium | reverse complement strand
GAAAAATTTCTGAAATTTGAACTATCTTGAAATAGGGAATATTTTGAAGTAAATTTTTGAAAAAAAGGAGAATTAATACTTGGAAAGGAAGAAGGAGAGATGAATTTCGAAAAAGGAGAGGAAGAAAAAGAAAGATGAAAATTAATCTTCATTTTTTTTTCATTTTTTTTTTAAGAAATCAGATCACTAATTTTAAAATATTTTAGAATGAAATAATTTTTTAAAAATTAAAAATAAAAAAGATTAAAAATATTTTATAAAAAATAAACATATTTTAGAAAAAATATTTTATAAAAAATAAAAATTAAAAATATTTTTTTAAAAAAATTTATTTTTTTTATTTTTTATTTTTTTTATTTTTTTATTTTTAAAAATATTTTTTAAAAATATTTTTAAAAATATTTTTTATTTTTTTTTATTTTTAAAATTATTTTTTTTTATTTATTTTTTTATTTTTATTTATATTTAAAATTTTTTAAAAAAATATTTTATTTTTTAAAAAAATATTTTATTTTTTATTT
>DAIDHR010000084.1 GCA_027459605.1 Alphaproteobacteria bacterium | reverse complement strand
CCCAACTTTCTATTATATCAAGATAAATAGTACCACCGATTTTACCCCTCAAAATACACCTTCTCTCTCTTCAAAAAATTAGCGAGTACAAGCGAACAAGGTAATCCTGAAGAAATTGAAAAATTTCTAAAGGCGCACTTAAACACGATTTGGAAATCGTGGGTGCGGTTCGGCCGACGGCGCTTAAGAAAAGTACAGGTAATTCCTCACTCGCTATGCCCATCAAGAGCGCTCCGCCTTCGCTTCGCGTCACCTCCGGTGATGGCCTTCGGCCACTCTTGACTGGCGCGAGTATCGGAATTTTTCGCTCACCAGACGTAAAGGCGAGAAAGACGCCTTTACGTCTCTCTCAATAAAAAAGAAGGCCATTCTGGGATAAAGCGCAAACTCATTTTTGAGTTTGCATATTGCGTAGTCAGTAAATTCTTCGAATCCACATCCTAACCCCTTCGGAGATTTTGAAGACTTAATTTTATGAATGCCGTTCCCGGAACAGTCATGATGTGATCAACGTCGCTTGAGACAAAGTGCCGT
>DAIDHR010000083.1 GCA_027459605.1 Alphaproteobacteria bacterium | reverse complement strand
ACACATGGCGCGCGTCATCGCCCAGGGCGACATGCGCCCGATGCAGGACAATCGCGGGGCAATGGAGGATCTGCGCACCATCCTCGCCGCCCGCGAACCGCTTTACGCCCGCGCGGAGCTTACGCTCGACACCACGGGCCAAAGTGCGGAGGCCAGCTTCGCCGCTCTGCTGCGACTGCTCACCACGTGAGCAAAAAAAGCCCCGCGGACGAACCGCGGGGCAAGGATACAGGGAGGCTTCACGTCTGGGAGACGTAGGGTCCTAAGACCCCTTCCCGCCACTCGTGCGGGAACTCCGGCCGCCGCTTGCCCAGAACCAAGCGTCGGCCTCGAACCGACGCACGTAACGTATGTTGCGGCGCACAGGCATACACCCCCCAAAACGCGCCTCCCGGCCATGCCAATCGCGCATGACGTTGTAACGTATTGAAAAGCAAAACAAAAAGAAAGCCGAATCAGCTCGGTTACAAAAGCTCGATCAGACGCTTAGTGCTAAACGGGCACACCCCATGTAGCTTAATTGCCACAAGAGTTTCTGGCAGCAGAACTGGATTCG
>DAIDHR010000082.1 GCA_027459605.1 Alphaproteobacteria bacterium | reverse complement strand
TGTATTCCTCCTTATTTGCGTCCTATCAATATGATGTTTCAATCCTATGCATTATTTCCGCATATGACCGTTGAACAAAATATTGCCTTTGGTTTGAAGCAGGATAAAATGCCTAAAAATCAAATTAAAGAACACGTCGAAAAAATGTTATCGATGGTGCGAATGGAAGCCTATGCGAAACGCAAACCGCATCAACTCTCAGGCGGTCAACGTCAGCGTGTGGCGCTAGCTCGAAGCCTAGCAAAGCAGCCAAAGCTTTTATTGCTTGATGAACCAATGGGCGCATTGGATAAAAAACTACGTGAACAAATGCAATTAGAAATTGCTAACATTCTTGAAAATGTCGGTGTTACTTGCTTAATGGTAACTCATGACCAAGAAGAAGCGATGACAATGACCAATCGTATTGGCATTATGCACAAAGGTCGTATTTTGCAAACTGGGGCCCCTAAAGAAGTCTATGAAACACCTACCTCGCGCTTCACAGCAGAATTTATTGGTTCAATTAATATGTTTGAGGGCACGATTATTGAAGATGAGCCTGAGTATGTCATGATCAAAAGTAAAGATTTGGAAAACCCAATCTTTGTTAA
>DAIDHR010000081.1 GCA_027459605.1 Alphaproteobacteria bacterium | reverse complement strand
TGACATTTCTTATCCTTTTCAGTGAGTTAGCCTAATCTTAGACTATCACATCTCTAGGACTTTTGCAGCAGGTTCTGCTTTATTGACACAAATTTCTCTTTTACAGTCCTGAAGCATTAATTTTCTTTATTTTCATAAGTATACCCGAACTATGGTTAAGGAAATGCATTAACATATTAAAAGAATTAAGGTATTCTCTTGTTTGCAAACAACAGGGAGAATACCTCAATGAAAATAGATTACGATACATTGTTCTGTTTTGTCGACGACTTTTGTAAGGGCTTTGAACCCTGGTACAAAAACCAACTTATTTCAAATGGTTTGATACGGCGTGATCGGCCTTGCCGCCTAAGACTATCAGAAGTATTGACCATTCTCATTGCCTATCATCAATCAGGAATGGCCTGTTTTAAGTACTTTTACCTCGATCTCTATGGAAATTCTAAGGGGTTGTTTGATAGATTGGTTCATTATGACCGTTTTGTTACGTTGATAAAAACAGCCTTTCCCGCACTTGTCTGCCTTTTGAAAAGTCTATAGCAAAATACCTATGAGATAAGACGAAGATAAGATAAGATTAGCCAAAAAAGGAGGCAGAGATGGCTAATCCAT
>DAIDHR010000080.1 GCA_027459605.1 Alphaproteobacteria bacterium | reverse complement strand
GAACCCCGGTCGCCACCGTGAAAGGGTGATGTCCTAGGCCTCTAGACGATGGGGACTTGAAGGGTGGTGGAGCCAGCCGGGATCGAACCGGCGACCTCTACAATGCCATTGTAGCGCTCTCCCAGCTGAGCTATGGCCCCCACGCTGGAAGCCGGAAAGGTTACGGGGGGTGCGCGAGGCCGTCAAGCTTTATCGTCCGTGGCCACGGACGCCCGGCGCATGAATCGCGGCTGCACGGCAGCCCGTCGGCGGCCCGTTGCCGTTTGCCAACCGTAAGGTGGTCCCGCACAATGGGCTTCCACACTCGCGCACCGCGTATCGCGCGATCGCCCATCCACACGAGGAATATCGAATGTCGAAGATTCTGCGTCCCACGCTGCTCGCGGCGGTGATGTCCGCGACGCTGGGCCTGACCGCGGTCGCGCATGCGGCCGGGCCGGCGCTGACCACCGAGAAAGCCAAGAACAGCTACGTCGTCGGCATGGATCTCGGCAGCTCGCTGCCGCCGATCGTGCGCGAGGAACTCGATCCCGCCATCGTGGCGCGGGCACTGCAGACCGTGCTGTCGGGCCAGAAGCCGGCGATGAGCGAAGCCGAAGCCAAGACCGTGCGCG
>DAIDHR010000079.1 GCA_027459605.1 Alphaproteobacteria bacterium | reverse complement strand
GCGCCTACGAACCTCCTCCTCGAGCCATGGAGGGATTTTCCACCTGTTTGGCATCATTCTCGCCCGTATCTTATGAAGGGACCTGAGTCCGGTTTGCGGGCACCTCTAACCCTAAAATTGGCACCCAAATTGGCACCGAACGCATCAAAACCATGGCGAATTAGACAATACCAGTTGAACTGGTAGACCCTAAAAAAGCCAATTAAATCAGCCCAAATAGGACAAAACGATACTGAGCGAAACGACAAATTTCGGTTTTCAAGACCGGTGCCTTCAACCACTCGGCCACCCATCCTTATGAGCCCCACTTACTGTTGGACGCCGGTCGGCGCAAGGAGGGGCGCGGATATTGGCAGGGAACCGCAGGAATCTGGAGTAAGGGCGGGGAGTGGGACCGCCCTGGCTTTCCGGTTTGGACCTGCAGCATTGCCTGTAAACTGGGAACCCGCCTCCAACTTGTAAACCTATAGGGAGCAGTTGGACTTGCTCAGGCTCAGCTTGGGCGGCCAGTGGCATGCCCTTGAGCCGAACCATCACCGCATGCGGGCCGGAGGCTGCATTCCTGCCCAATGTGTCATTTGTTACACCGGCGTGATGATGGACTTCTTAGGTTGAGCGGGCAATGCCCTTTAAGGTAGCGTTCGAATCACCTTC
>DAIDHR010000078.1 GCA_027459605.1 Alphaproteobacteria bacterium | reverse complement strand
TCATCAACTAAATCTTAAGGCCAAGCCTTGCTATAGTCTCACTAGTCAAACTAGTGGTTTACCTTTCATGAATTAAATTACTCTAAAACAATACTGTAAGAAGTTGAAGGAGTCACTTGCGGATAAATTTTTAATGAGAAGAAAGCTAACGTAACACCTGTAAGAACAATGTAAAGCTTTACAAAGCTTTACATTGTTAAACTCACTCACTTTTCGAAAAATGTTCTTTTATTAACCCGGCGTTGCTACACATGTGACCGCTGGAGTTTTTAAATCCCCTCCCGCCTTCAATAAATTTATTTTTAAAGTCACGGGTGTAGTTAAGCCGTCAACTGGAATTTTATTCTCCAAGGAACAATCTGTAGAAATCCAATCAGCTTTCGTTTTGGCTTCAACAAAAAATCCTAAATACTTTGTTGGTTTATCGAGTTGGATGGGCATACGGCTAGAACCAGTTGCAACGTCTTCAGTTAATCCACTCCCTACAACCTGTCGAGATTTTGCGTTAGGATTAAGGATATCTACTGCCAGTGAGTCAGCCATCCCTTTTTTTAATTGATTGTTAATTTCAAGTGTGACCTCTACTATAGCAAAAACATATTATAATCGTACCAAGAATGAAGCATCTATAGCCGTGTCATGTTCATAGCCTCTTTGTTTAA
>DAIDHR010000077.1 GCA_027459605.1 Alphaproteobacteria bacterium | reverse complement strand
CAGTTATGTGGGTAGCCAGGACAGGAGCCCCGTGGAGGGCTTTACCCACAGAATACGGGAAGTGGTCTGGAGTGCACAAAAGATTTATAAGATGGTCCAAAGCTGGTATATGGCAAATGATCTTCAATACCTTAGCGGTTGATGAAGATACCGAGTGGCTGATGATAGATTCAACAATGATCAGAGCCCACCAGCATGCAGCAGGAGCCAGAAAAAAATCTAGAGACGGGTACTCAAGAGCAGGAACTGGGGAGGTCCAGAGGAGGATTTTCCACAAAGCTACATGCAGCATGTGATGGGCTTGGTAATCCTGTTAGATTCTTTCTGACTGCCGGTCAAAGATCGGATTATATCAAAGCCTTAGATTTAATTTCTGGCAAGAAGATGAGCGCTCTTATTGCAGATAAAGGATATGATGCCACTTATATTATTGAGGCTGCAAGCACAGTAAACGCTGAAGTTGTTATTCCTCCTCGTTCCAGCCGAAAGAATCCTCGCCAATATGATGAAGATATTTACAAAGAACGAAACCTAATTGAGCGGATGTTTAATAAACTCAAGCACTTCCGCAGGGTTTCTACTCGTTATGATAAATTAGCCATTGCTTATCTGTCTTTTGTTTATATCGCTGGGATCTATTTATGGCTAAAATAAATGTCGACAGAACCTAG
>DAIDHR010000076.1:437-677 GCA_027459605.1 Alphaproteobacteria bacterium | reverse complement strand
AGCAGTCAAGATTAAGCTCGTCCTATATCTCGATAATCTTTCCATTCATCCCAATGAAAGGGGCCAAGCTGCATCTCCTTAGCAAGAGCACGAAGACGTGTTGCTGCATCTTGTGCCGATTTTGAATCATGATTGGCATCTGCTGGAACAAGCTTTGCAACTGGTATTCCGCGTCGAGTAATGAAAATTTCTTCACCATGCATTGCACGTTCAATAAGTTGTGAAAAATGTGTTTTTGCT
>DAIDHR010000076.1:0-427 GCA_027459605.1 Alphaproteobacteria bacterium | reverse complement strand
AGCCCCTACAGAATTTTGCCTAAGCATTCCTATATATCCTAACTAGTTTTCAATCTAGTTTATAATGAGTGGCTATTTTTTGTCAAATATTTTTTTTGCCGCCGGCAGGGCCGCACGACGCAATATGCAAACTCAAAAATGAGTTTGCGACATTACCCAAATTGGGGATCCTCTTTTATTGAGAGAGACGCAAAGGTGTCTTTCTCGCCTTTGTGTCTTGGTGAGTAAAGAATTCCGAATCTCGCGACTGTCAATGAGTGGCCGAAGGCCATCACGGAGTGACGCTCCGCTTTAGCGGAGCGCTCTTGACAGGCATAGCGAGTAAGGAATTATGGAAATCTTTTGATTTGTGAGCGAAGCGAACAAGGTTTTTTGGGTTATTCACAAATCCACAGGTTTTTCTCTACAACTACCTGTAAGTACTAAT
>DAIDHR010000075.1 GCA_027459605.1 Alphaproteobacteria bacterium | reverse complement strand
GATAAAGTTAGGTATAAGAAAATTATAATAATGAGCGATGCTGACGTTGATGGAAGCCATATTGCAACCTTGATCCTCACTTTCTTCTACAGATCTATGAAGAAAGCTATAGAACGTGGTTATATTTATGTGGCTCTTCCTCCACTTTATAAAGTTGTTAAGGGAAAGGAGATAAAATATGCGTATAACGATGCTGAGTTGGAAGTACTTGTGAAGGGTTTAGGTAGTAAGGTTTCGGTGCAAAGGTACAAAGGTCTTGGAGAGATGAATCCCGAACAACTTTGGGAGACAACAATGGACCCAGGGAGAAGGATACTAAAGAGGGTAAATATAAAGGACGCAGAGAGAGTGGAAAAACTTTTTGTAGTGCTTATGGGGATTAACGTAGCTGAAAGGAAAAGGTTCCTTGAAGAACACTCTCATGAGGTAAAGTTCCTAGACATATAGTGGTAGCATGGATAACGTGTTAAATACTAATTTAGAGGAAGAACTTCAAACCAGCTATGTAGATTATGCAATGAGTGTAATCATAGGGCGAGCGATCCCAGATGCGAGGGATGGTCTAAAACCAGTTCAAAGAAGGATACTTTATGGGATGTATAATTTAAATAACACTCATGATCAACCTACGAAGAAGAGTGCGAGAATAGTTGGAGAAGTAATGGGTAAGCTGCACCCACATGGAGACATGGCTATTTATGA
>DAIDHR010000074.1:269-743 GCA_027459605.1 Alphaproteobacteria bacterium | reverse complement strand
CTCGGCTTGAAATGGAATGCCCTCCGACAAGAATGGGAGGGGTATACCAAAGTTTCAGAACTTAAAACGGTGCTGGCTCCTCATCAAGCTTCTATTCAGGAATTGGAAAGTAGAGGTGAAAAATAATCAAAACCTCTTATCCAGAACTGAGGTTATATGTGTAATAAGCGTTGGCGTGGAATCGCCACACGATATGCCAAGAATACAGCTTTCAAGAAACCCCGCAACCCCAAAATAAGATTATCCTGTCGCCATCTCCACATTTCTGCTCTAGCATAAGCTGAGTTAAACCTGATAGCTTACCTGATAAGGAGCTTTCAGTGGATAGAGATCTCAACCCTATTTTCCTTATCTAAATAAAAATAAATCCTTAACTTAATTTTTACAATTATTTGATATATATCATAAATATCAAGCGTAAATAAATGATAGATAAAACTTAATACGAGTTTTGTCTCAAAAGAAATGGGGAAA
>DAIDHR010000074.1:0-259 GCA_027459605.1 Alphaproteobacteria bacterium | reverse complement strand
ACCAACTTTACTTTTTCTTATGAGTAGTACAAGTGGCGTTTTGCTAGGAAGTGCAGAGATGGGTAATGGGAAAAGGATTGGAATGGCGGGAAAATCAACCTTATCATCAACAAAAGTGCTGGACATAAAAGTAGCTTCTACTGCTCCAAGAGCTACCCTTGACGTTTGGGAACATGCCTATTACTCAAATCCTGAAGGGGAGACCAGTGATAAATACAGTAAACTGCTGCCTTCAAATCAGGCACCAGAAAAAGAAAAA
>DAIDHR010000073.1:312-870 GCA_027459605.1 Alphaproteobacteria bacterium | reverse complement strand
AGTGCCAGCGAAGCGTTTCTCTATCGCCGCCTTCAAACCTTGCCTGCGACCAAGGAGCGCTTTGTGCTGAACTCGCGGTTGCCAATACCTTTCGATGGCTCAGGGTCCATGGAAGTGGATTTCCTGTGTTCAGAGCTAGGGATAGTTATCGAGCTCGATGGCGAACAGCACTTGCAGGACGTCGACGCGTATCGCCGCGACCGGCATAAAGACGCGCTTCTTCAGCAGCACGGCTATTTTGTCCTTCGATTTCTGGCATGCGACCTTGCCAAACGGCTTGACCAAGTGCTGGATGGGATTCTGGCGGTGCTAGAGAGTCGAAAGAAAAATCAGCGGAAGCTTGAGGAAAGCAATTGCTAGCTGGGGCACAACTGCTGAATCGGTGCTCCCGGTGGTTTCTGGTTTCCGTATTGGAGCGGGTGAAGGGAATCGAACCCTCATAACCAGTGGAGTGGTAGCAAGTGGTGAAAAGTGGTCGAAAATCCCCAAGAATTTGATTGAACTCAGTTCAGTTTCCTGCACTTCCTGCACTCGTCAGTTATGGCATATCTATATCCG
>DAIDHR010000073.1:0-302 GCA_027459605.1 Alphaproteobacteria bacterium | reverse complement strand
CGTTTTGGTACGTCCAATATATCGGCCCCGATGGCAAACACGACAAGTCCACTGGCCTCAGGCACGATGATCCAAACGACACCATTAAGGCAAAAAAGCTGCGTGCTAAACTGGAGGCCCAGGAGCTCGACAATGCTCCGGCCAAAAGCGGCTCTTGGGATTGGGTGGAACCTTACCTAAAACGTCACTGCAAAACGGAAGGCACGTTCGATCGGTATATGGACGCTTGGAAATGGCTCGCACATTGGGTACAAACCGAACACATCCATTCGCCTCGCCAGATCACTTACAAGAAGGGCGTC
>DAIDHR010000072.1 GCA_027459605.1 Alphaproteobacteria bacterium | reverse complement strand
ATTAAAAACTTGACGGGAACTGGGTTAACGCTTAATGATTGCTCAATTAGCCGATAGAATAATTTTCCTCTGGAACTTGAAGTCCTGCGATTAAATCGAAACGTAAACTCATCAAGATAGTACTGTAAGTGACCCTGACTAATAGCTCCTTGATGCGTGCCAAGCCACCATTTTTTTAAGAGAGCAGCTACACGATGAGCCAGTGGCGTAGCATCTCCCGCTTCAGAATTTTTGTGACTGCATGCCTTATGAACATAACCATGCCTTGCCAGAATGTTGTAGCCCTCCCATCCATCCGTTCGGAGGACACTTCCTGGTTCAACCATTTGAAGCGTGGCTTGCTTTAACGTTTCACCGGAAGCATCAACAATTTGAGAAAGGCGAATGCGCCCTATGCCTTTAGGGGCTGCTTCAGCAGCAATGAGAACAAGTGCCTTTCCTTCCGCTCCTCGGCCACGTTTTCCAGGACGCTCTCCGCCTACAAATGTTTCGTCCATTTCAACTATCCCGCTGAGAAGATCACGGTCAGGTCGAACCATGGCCCGACGCAGTTTATGCAACCATTCCCACGCTGTATGATAGCTACCCAATCCAATAGCCTTTTGCAATCCAAGCGCACTTACCCCATTCTTTTGGTTCACAACATACCAGATAGCGTGAAACCATAGGCGCAGTGGTTTATGGGTATCTTGAAAAATGGTTCCAGCTATTACAGAAGCTTCATATCCACAGTCCCTACAATTATAAAGACCTCTCGCTTTCTTCCAATAACTTTGACTTGAACACTTAAGGCAGGCGTAACCATTGGGCCATCTCACAAGGCTGAGATACTCCAAGCAAGCTTCTTCGCTAGGGAACATATCCATAAAGTCTATCATGGTCATAGGATACTGTTTCATACCCTAAAATTCTAGCTCTACGAATCACGGGAGTCAACTGCATAGCCCCGTA
>DAIDHR010000071.1:568-1026 GCA_027459605.1 Alphaproteobacteria bacterium | reverse complement strand
AGTCGCTAAGACAGCCCTATCGATCTCAATAACGAGATCTTCATATGTAAAAATATTCATAATTATCTGGAGATATATTTAATATTATCAATATATTATATTGATTTATAATAACAAATTTGCTATGTTAAGTCATCAATAAATTAATGAATGGAGGAAGAATTGACGGTGACAGAAAAACTGATCCGACTCGATCAAAAGCTTCAGGCTCTTGAGAAGAAAAAAGAGCAAATGGAAACCAAGCTTGCCCTTTCCTTTCTCAAAAAAACACAAAAGATCGTGGGAGAGGAGTTTTCTCTGAGTATGGTCCTGGTAATTCTAGACAATGTATGGGCTCTCGCTTCCGAAATACAAAAACAGGAGTGGGAAAAGAGTGCTCCTTCCTTTCGCTCATCTCTCACTAACAGCACTGGAAAAAAGACATCACCGGCTAGCCCAACACATCACCAGGGCTGAAG
>DAIDHR010000071.1:0-558 GCA_027459605.1 Alphaproteobacteria bacterium | reverse complement strand
AACTCACCTCTCGTACAGCGAGAAAAGCCAGATCGAGGTCCTTGATTCAAGTCGCAGCGCTTTGCGATAAAGCAGGCCTTCTCCAAACCTTTGGCATTATATTGGGAGAAGATCTTCAAAAGTCACCAGAAATGAAGGAACCCGTAGCAGCCTTGTTCAAAGGTTTCCTCATCTTGAATGAGATGGTCCAGTCTGGGGACGTAAGCTTGCCTTTGTGGTCGAGACATGGATTAGAGGAATTGGGGAACAATAGAGAGACTAAACTTCATCCTGCAAGCTTTCCTTAATCTCTTTAATTTCCCGTTTTAATTCCGCTTCAAGTTCCGCCTCTGTAGGTAAATGAAATTGGTATTTGCTCGCAAATATTTGTTTTGCCTTTTCTCCTAACGTATATTTGACCATGGCATCATTCTTTTTTGTGCAGAGAACGAGCCCAATAGTTGGATTATCTGTTTCTGTTTTTACTTCTTGGTCAAAATAGTTTACATAAAGAAGCATCTGCCCCAAATCTCCATGAGTTAGAGGGGTCATTTTTATATCCACAATAATATAGCATTT
>DAIDHR010000070.1 GCA_027459605.1 Alphaproteobacteria bacterium | reverse complement strand
ATCTCATACTGAAATTATACAATCCATCTCAGGGTGGAACTGGATCGTTAACTAATCATTTGATCGCAAATTGGGATGAGTCTTTAAGGCTCCTCCCCCATTGAGGACATAAAACACTTACGCGTTGGCGAAACTTATGCCCCAGGGAAGTTTCGTATTGATATCCCAATTCCCCGAAAAAACGCCCTGTTTCATAAAGAGGCTTGGAGATGATGTTATGGGCATAAAAAACTCCCAATAAAGTTTCGGCTAAATAATCCTGGCGAACCTGTCCGTTTTCCAAAAGTCTATTTCGTTTTTGTTGAAGCTCTTTGGTTCCCCTATCTATTTTTGGAAAGTCCTTCCGTGGTCGACCACGTTTTTTTTGTCTGTTTTTCATTTTAATCCTCCCTAGCCTATATTTATTGTCTCATAGGAATAGATTAATTTGCAAATTTTCTAATTGCCCATCTGGAAATTTTTTCTGTAATGGGCAATTAAATTATTTGACTTTTATAAAAAATGCTCTGAGATAAATGTAACCTATAAGAAGTCTATCTTCTCTTGCCAACTCTCTTAGCCTGGGTTCTGGGTAAGATGACTGAGCTTATATGTAAATACAATGGGTTATCGTCATTGCAATGACGTTAATGTATTGTAAATACACCTAAAAATAGATCCTTTATCCAAAGATCGGGTTATCTTAGCATAGTTCCTCATTTATAAAAATCTGGCCGGTAATGAAAGCTTGTCCCCCATTTTTTTAAAAAGAATTAATGGTTATAGTGGTATAGATAAGGCTAGACTTGCGATCGGAAAAAACCATGAAACGAACTGTTGTGGACTCTTTAGCCTACCGCCTTATCAACAAGGACCGCCGTGCCCTTGCTCAAGCCATAACTTTGGTTGAATCTACACGTCCTGACCATAGGGAAGAAGCTCAATCCCTTCTTGAGGCTCTCTCACCCCAAAAGGATACGTTCCGTATCGGAATATCAGGGGTGCCAGGGGTTGGCAAATCAACGTTTATAGATGTCTTTGGGAGTTATCTCATTGAAAAAGGGAGTCGAGTTGCTG
>DAIDHR010000069.1 GCA_027459605.1 Alphaproteobacteria bacterium | reverse complement strand
TATTACTCCAGCAATAAAATAGTTGACGAAAGGAGGGGGTGATGGTAATGTGTGTTCATGAAATTAAAAGATGCACGCAAATTAACCCAAGATGCCCAGGAAGCTTTACGTTTAAGAGCGATAAAATGGGTTGTGGCAGAGGGGAAGACAAGAACTGAAGTCGCTTCTCTTCTGGGTGTTTCGCGTGTTGCAGTTAGCGGCTGGGTTTCGAGATACAAAAAAAACGGGGAAGAGGCTGTCCTCAAAAAGAAACGGGGTCGTCGTTCTCAGGACATGAAGAAACTTCAGCCTTATCAATGCGCTACAATCGTTAACATTATAAAAGATCGTTGTCCAGACCAGCTCAAATTACCCTTTATGCTCTGGACACGAGATGCGGTAGGAATGCTTATTGAGAGGAAATTTGGTATTAAGTTGGCCGTCCGCAGCGTTGGAAATTACCTCAAGAGATGGGGATTTACTCCCCAAAAACCTCTTCGTAGAGCCTATGAACGCCAAGATGCAGCTGTAAAAGTATGGCTAGAAGAAACTTATCCTAAAATTGCTGAACGAGCAAAAAAAGAAAAGGCAGAGATTCATTGGGGAGATGAAGCAGGCTTTCGCTCCACACACCAGACAGGCACCAGCTATAGTCCTAAAGGAAAGACACCCGTTATAAAATCGACAGGTAAACGCTTTAAAATTAATATGATATCCACCGTGACCAACAAAGGAACCCTGCGATTTATGTTGTTTGAGGAATCTTTTACGGCAGACGTTTTTTTAAATTTTCTCAAACGATTAACGAAAGGATCTAAGAACAAGGTATTTCTTATCCTAGACAATATTAAGGTTCACCATGCCAAGGTCGTTAAAGCTTGGTTAGAGGTTAACAAAGACAAAATCGAGGCCTTTTTTTTGCCTGCCTACAGTCCTGAACTCAACCCTGATGAGCTCTTAAACCAAGATGTTAAATCAAATGCAGTGGGCAGAAAGCGTGCCAGAACCCTTGCTGAGATGAAAAGTAATCTTACAAACTACCTGTTTGGCACTCAAAACAACCCTGACATCGTTAAATCTTATTTCCTAAAAAAGGAAGTTGCCTACGCGGCTTGATGTAAACTGTTTGCTGGCCGGAGTAATA
>DAIDHR010000068.1 GCA_027459605.1 Alphaproteobacteria bacterium | reverse complement strand
CCCTTCTTATTTTTGCAAGTTTAAGAAAGGCTTAGCCTACCATATTTTTTATCCCTTATCCAAAACTCAGGTTAAATACAATGGATTATCGTCATTGTGAGCCCCGCAAAAAGCAGGGCGGAGCAATCCAGGATAAATTTATTCTTAAGGAACTTGGCAGTGTGCACTTATCTAAAAATTGAGGAAAAAATGTGGTAACGTTCTATTGCGAAGAAGGAGCATTACCATGAATAAGTGTTACATAAAAGAAGCTGATTGGGAAAAGCTATATACGTTTTTAAGAACTAACTCAGATATCCGAGTAGGGAATGAAAACAGTGAATTAAAAGACCCTTGCTTGTGTTCATTATGTAAACTCTACCTAACTGGCTTTAAGAATCCGTTAAAAGTTGAAAAAATAAAAAGCCTAGCTAATTTTAGGAATTAACCCTACATATAAATCAAATATTTTCCTCACTTTTATTAGATTGGCTCTTTCATGACAAGTTTTGCTTCCTTTGGTCTTCCCTCTTTGTTGAATGAATCCCTCACCCGCCTGAAAATTACGATTCCTACGCCTATCCAAGGGAAAGCCATCCCTCCTGGACTGGAAGGGTCGGATATCTTAGCATCAGCGCAGACAGGCACAGGAAAAACAATAGCTTACCTCCTTCCTTTACTAACCCATTTACTCAACTCTTCCCGATCATCGGCTCTTATTCTAGCCCCAACCCGTGAGCTTGCCGGTCAAATTCGAGATAATGCCAGGGCTCTTCTTGGAAAAAAGTTTGATATCGCCCTTCTTATAGGAGGTGATTCCATGGGAAAGCAGCTTTCTCTTTTAAGGCGCAACCAACGACTTATAATAGGAACGCCCGGACGTATCCAAGATCACATCACACGTAAAAGCTTGCATCTTAAAGAGACCCGATTTTTAGTTCTCGATGAAACAGACCGCATGCTGGATATGGGATTTAGTGAAACCTTGAAGAAAATTGTAAGTTCTCTTCCTCAAGAGCGACAAACATTTATGTTTTCAGCCACCCTCCCTCCAAGTATTAACAAATTATCTCATAACTATCTTAAAAATCCGCATTTGATTTCCATAGGATCCCCTCATCAAGCTGCAGCCAAGATCAAGCAAGAAACCCTCCAAACCCTTTCTTCGGAAAAATTTGCCCGCCTTGTCGATGAACTCAATAAACGAGAGGGCTCTGTTATCATTTTTGTGAAGACCAAGCATGGAGCAGATCGCCTGGCTGAAAAGCTTATCCATCAAAATCACCCAGCCGTTGCTATGCACGGAGATTTAAAACAGCGTAAGAGAGAAGATGTCCTTCGAAATTTTCGCAATTTGAAAAAGCGAATCCTGGTCGCAACAGACATCGCCGCACGAGGCATAGATATTCCACATATTAAGCATGTCATCAACTATGATCCTCCCCAATGCCCCGAAGATTATATCCACCGTATCGGGCGCACAGGAAGAGCTGGTGAGGAAGGTTATGCTTTGTCTCTTATTTCACCTGAAGATTACAATAAATGGAAACGTATCCCTAACCTTATCGGCAAGGATAAGTCAGCATCGGCTCCAGCAAATACACAAAAACCTTCTAAAAGAGCTAAGCGACAAGACTTCTCAAATTTTAAAACGAAAAAAGGCAAATTTTCCATAGGAAAGGCTCATGCAAGAAACAACAAACACCGCACAACAAAAAGGGCCTAGTTGTAAGTCTGGCTGACGGTATGGCCCCGCATCCTAGTAGACTAAGGGATCAAAATTTTCTTCAGTCAAATGTTAAAAAACCATAGATGCGAGGCATTATCTAGGTTGCGTGCACTTGTCTAAGCCAGAGAATGAAACAAGCATAGGCTAAGAAGCCTGCGAATGAAGAAGTTTTTTTGTCAAAGCGGGGAAAAATACGCCTAAAATGCTTGATTTTATTAAAAAAGCACTCTACCAGATGACGCTCCTTATATAAATGTTCATCATAACCCCTGAGAATTTTTGATAAGGCTCTGAAGAGTCCAGGGAGATCTTTGAGGAGTAGTAAATGACAAAGTCTCCCTTTTGAAGACGTCTGGCAGGAGTCGATTTGCCATGACAAAATTGGCAAATACCAAGTTTTACCCCTTTTTCTACATGGTCTTTTGAGGCAACACCTATCCAGTATTTTCGGCTTCTACGACTCAATTCAATTCTCTTTATTCACCATACCTTAATGGATCATAAAATCATTATCACTCATTTGATTCAAGTTGTAAGGAAGCGAACCAGGAAATGCAAATTATCCTACGGGGCTATGCAGTTGACTCCCGTGATTCGTAGAGCTAGAATTTTAGGGTATGAAACAGTATCCTATGACCATGA
>DAIDHR010000067.1 GCA_027459605.1 Alphaproteobacteria bacterium | reverse complement strand
GGTGCTCAGCACGTAGTATGCGGTCTCGGTGCTGATCTTGCCGTCGATCTCGCGCTCCCGCACCACCTTGCCGATGGCGCGCAGCCCGGGCCATTTCTGGGTCTTGGCGAGCCAGCCGATATCGCTCGAGACGGTGGCGGTGCGGGTCTCGATGCGGCCGTGATCGGCATCGATGCTCTGGGCGCGATCGCAGGGTCCGGTTGCCGGATCATCGAGGAACAGGCTGACATCGGCCAGCAGGCTGGGTTGATTGTCCTTGAGCGGCAGGGCGTAGTCGCCGCCTTGCGCGACGATCTGGGCGGCGATGGCACGCTGGCAGTTGAGCGCATCGGCGGTGACGATGGTGCCCTTGAGCGCGAGCATCGCCAGCAGCTTGGGCACGGCGGTGATCTCGTTCGACTTGGCGTCGGTGGCGATCTGGGCCAGCACCAGGCTGGCCTCGCAGCCCCAGGCGCTGACCATGTGCAGGGCCGAGATGCCCTTGGCCTTGTCGTAGGAGCGGCGGAGCACCTTGCCGTCCACCGCGATGACGCCCTGCAACTGGGCGGCGAAGGCGGCGGTGAAGCGCTGGAACCAGGCGCCGAATTTCACCGGATCGAGCAGGCGGAACAGGCGTGAGAAGGTGTCGTGGCTGGGCAGCCCGGCGGGCAGCTTGAGGAAGCCGCGCAGATAGGTCTCCTTGGCGCGGGCAAACAGGGCCATGTCGGTCGCGGTCTGCCCGCCACAGAGCACGGTGCACAGCGCGATCATTATCAGATCGTGGAAATCGTGGAGTTGGGCGTTGCCGGTCCGGGGGTCTTCAAGCTCGTCCCAGCAGGTGGAAAAGGGGTCCATGGTAGCCTCGCGTTGGGGTGGGCTACCGGGTAGAATCGATCAGGCACGAATCGGGCAAGGGTTATTCGCGGGGAAGTCAAGGGGGTTTCAAGTGCGAATCCCCTGGGACCATCATCGGGGCGGCTTGATCGGCCCCACCGGGTGGGCTAAGCGGGGCCAGCGCCCAGGTAGCTCAGTTGGTAGAGCATGCGACTGAAAATCGCAGTGTCGGTGGTTCGATTCCGCCCCTGGGCACCATCCCCCTCTTCTCCATTGTTTCTTTTCACCGCCAGGGCCACGCTATGGCCCTCTTATGCCACTGATAAATCGGCATAATGTGGGGGTTTAGCGCGCGGTAGCGTAGCCGCGGATACCATGGCGTGCCCCCGGTATGCCCCTTCGTCTGCTGGTATCCATGTTGGTATCCGACCCCCCTGTTGGTATCGTGCCTCCCCAGGAGGACAAGCCGATGCCTTTGACGGACGCAAAGTGCCGGTCAGCACAACCCGGACCCAGGCTCCAGAAATTGACCGACGGTGGCGGGCTCCAGCTATGGCTGCAGCCGACCGGCGCCCGATTGTGGCGGTTCGCCTACCGGTTCGACGGTAAGCAAAAGCTCCTCGCGCTCGGGGTCTACCCCACGGTTCCGTTGGCGCGTGCCCGCCAGGCGCGAGAGGACGCGAAGCGCATACTGGCGGATGGCCTGGATCCGGCACTCGAAAAAAAGCGACAGGCTCAGGCTCGGGCGGACGCCCCGACGTTCCGCCACATCGCCGCTGAGTATGTCGCGAAGCTCCGGCGGGAGAAGCGGTCAGAGGCGACCATGGCAAAGGTCGAGTGGCTCCTTGGCTTCGCCAACGCGGCGTTTGGAGACGAACCAATCCGCCAGATCGCGGCGCCGGCTATCCTGAAAGTCCTGCAGTCTCTCGAAGCTCGCGAGAGATTCGAGTCGGCTCGTCGGCTTCGGTCAACGATCGGCAGCGTATTCAGATACGCGATCGCCACCGCCCGTGCCGAAATCGACCCGACATACGCGCTCCGGGGTGCTTTGACGCAAGTCAAGGCAACGCCGCGTGCGGCGATCACGGACGCCAGGAAATTTGGCGCCCTGCTGCGCGCCATCGACGCGTTCGATGGGCAGCCAAGCACGCGGATCGCATTGCAATTGCTCGCGCTCTTGTTTCCCCGACCCGGCGAATTGCGCTTGGCTGAATGGACCGAGTTCGACTTAGAACGAGCGGTGTGGTCGATCCCTGCGTCCCGAATGAAGATGCGGCGGCCGCACCAGATGCCGCTATCTCGCCAAGCCGCGGAATTGCTCGGCGCGCTTCGTTCGATCTCGAGGGGCAATTTCCTGTTCGCTGGCGTTCGTTCGCCGTCGCGCCCGATCTCCGATGGCACCCTGAACGCCGCGCTCAGGCGGCTGGGATATGCCAAGGACGAGGCGACCGGCCACGGCTTTCGCGCGACGGCATCGAGCCTCCTGAATGAATCCGGCAAGTGGCATCCAGACGCCATCGAGCGCCAGCTTGCCCATATCGAAGGCAATAGCGTCCGCGCGGTCTATGCCCGTGGCGAGCATTGGGACGAACGCGTGTCGATGATGCAGTGGTGGGCTGACTACCTTGATGAGTTGAAGATCCCGGCCTCGCGCACGGTTGTTGCGGCGGTTGTTAAATAAGCACAAAGACTCTTGGGACGGTGCGAGGGTTCAACAGTTGTCAGTCGCGATGACCCGCACCATAACCATTTCTTATACCAAGCATAATTCTTCAGGAACAGGTTTCAGCAAGATGTCAGCAAGGCACAGGGATCAGAATCTTGGTTCCTG
>DAIDHR010000066.1 GCA_027459605.1 Alphaproteobacteria bacterium | reverse complement strand
CCCCCACTTTCTTATCGTTATTTTAGGCTTTCAGCTTACACTATTTTGGTTCGTTCTTAAAATGGTTTTACTATAGTTGTAGACTAAGCCTCAATTGTGGTTTTGAGGGTTTCCAAGATTGTACCTTGCGGAGCCCTCATTTTCGCTTTCTACATTTTCGGATCTATGCTCCTATCTTTTATTCTCGAAGTAAGCCTTCACCAATTCCCTAAAGATTTTATAAATTTGATAAAATCCACAATATTATTTTCACAAGATGCTTGTTCTAGGGCGTTCATGTACTCTGACCTTCTAGCAACTGGGACAATGGTCCATGGATATCCTCCAGATGCCATCATCGCATTCATAAGAAACCGACCTATTCTACCATTTCCATCACTATAGGGGTGAATATACACGAAAAAGAAATGGCCCAAGATCGCGCGCGCTGCCGCATTTTCTTCTCTTTCTATGAGTTCAAAAAACATGTCCATACTATCGAGAAGGGCCGATTGAGGAAAAGGTATATGCCGCGAATTTTGTATATAAACTTGATTGGAACGATAGCCCGCCAAATGATAATCCTGCAGCAAGCCCGCTTGCACTGATGGCGTAAAAAGAGCTTGATACCAAAGAGGAAGATCTTGCCTAACGACAAGACCTGGGTTTTGTCCTTGAAGAACTCGTTTAAGGCTCGAACGAACCGCTTCAAACGCAAGGCTATACCCCTTAGCAGCAAGCGCATCTTTTTGTTGGATATCCTTTGACTCTTTCAAAGGGTTCCAAAGCCCTTCTCGTACCCTCTCGATTAATGCAGGCGATACCTCATAACCTTCAATAGAAAGTGAGTTGTACGCATCATCTTCGTAGCTTTCTTCCACAGCTGAGAGGTAAGTCTCTGCATCTTGAGGAAGCCCCGGAGCCTCCGGAAAAAGCTCCAATACGGGAATACGATAACGATGCCATAACGCTTGCAGACGAGTTGTATACGGTGATTGAGAACGAAATGGAAAGGACACACCTGGGCTTTTAAAGGGGTTTTCAATTGTAATTTTGTGACCCGCCACCACCATCGAATCGAGGATTCTCTTGGCCATATCTTCTCTCCCGATATGACGATAAGCTCCTATGAGATACCCCGCTGTTGTGGATTGACCCCTCTTTAAGAGGTAGTGCAGCAACTGACTTGCGTCTTGGATTACTGATAAAGCAACAACCGCCTCCACTGGGTGCTGGGTAAAATAGGTCTTAGACGAGCGACAGATTGCCTCAGGAAGTGTCATTATTTGTAGCTCTTCCTTGACCTCTCTCTCAACAGGGAGGTTTTTGACACCTTGGTAGAGAAAAAGTGATGAACTAAAAGGCAATTGAACAGACTGACCAGAGGGCTTTTCAGTGATGATCGTCAGTTGTTTGGGTATGGTTGTGACGCCCGTATACAATGCCAAAGAACCTTCAGCCGATAAACAATAGGCGTTCCCAAACCGTTCTTTTAGATAAAGGGAGAGAAAGTTCCAATAATGAGAATACCAAAGCGTACTATCTCCAGCTTTTTTAGCTGGATCAGCTAGCAACAACCACCCCTTTTTAATTTCAATAAGAAAACCGGCCTTAACAAGTCTTTCCCTATGCACCCGAGAAAATTCTTTCGACTTGAAAATAGCCCGTTTAGAGTTTCCTATAAGCTTTTTAAGAATTTCAAGAGACGTTCCTAATTTTTCTGTCTGCGTTGCCATGCTATCGTAACTCGAAGTTTATGAGTTAGAATAACATGATTTATGTGTATTAGTAAAACATGATTTTTAAGTTTTAAAAAACGTGGCTATGCAGTGGCTCTCCCCTCAAGGAAAATTCAGGTTTCTCCATACTCGTAAACCTATTCTCTCCTTTAAGGGATCTCTTTCATTTCAAGAAATCTTGTTTCTTCAGGCGTGCTTTCCCTCCCCAAAATAGTGTTACGATGAGGAAAGCGTCCAAATTGCATGATTACATTACGATGTTCAATTGCGTATTTAAGAGCTGTTTTGTCTCCAAGATTTTCAAAGAGTTTAATAGATTGTTCCTGATCCTCAAGGTTTTCGCTATGTTCATAAGGAAGATATAAGAACATTCGTTGCAACGGCAAAAGATCATGATCAAACTTTTTCTCCAAAGCTTTTTTTGCCGCCTTAAGAGCTTTTTCATCTGAAGCAAAAGCTTGAGGTGTTTCTCGATACATATTCCTTGGAAATTGATCAAGAAGAATCACAAGTGCTAAGCTCCCTTCTGGTGTTTGTAAGAGAGCATCAAGCTTTCCCTTAAAAGCTTTTTGATAAACAGGTTCAAATTTCTCCCGAATTTGTTGATCAAGTTCAGGTGTGCTTTGAAACCAAAAATCTTTATACTGGCCATAGTTTGACGAGCCTGGCTCTCCAAACCAAAAGTTCAAAATGATTGGTGCGATAGTTTGAGCAGACATTTCTTCCTCTTTTCTTTTCTAACGTTATTGTTCTCGGAAATTTACATAAGTGTTACATATCATCCGCCCATTTCCTTTTCTTCTTTTTTCGTTTGAGCCAAAGCTGCAAGGCCTTGCTCTGACCATGTAGGGATATGAGCTTCACCTGCGGCCACTATATCATTAAGGACTAGGAAGCCCTTATATAAGGCGCTCACCTGCAATTTTAATTCGCTGTCTTTTTGAAAATCCTTCCCCAGAGGTAGAGAAAATGTTTCTAAAAGGCCAGATTTCTCAACAAGGGCTCCAACTTGTATGAGAGATTTTGTCCTTGCCCGCCTCAAACCATGGTGAGTAAGAGATCACCGCTCTCATCAAGAGAGCGGAATTGAGCTGGAGCCCCAACCTAAGCGGGGAAAAAACGTCCTAGAGATCGAAAGAAAGACGACAGAGAAGCAAAAGAATGGGAATATTGCACTTACTCAGGCGACTGAATCTGCCAACTCACCCCATCCTCTTGAAGAGCCTAAATCTGATAAAGGTACAAAAACCACACTCGTCACAGATAAGATGCAAGCCTTTCAAGCGGTTCAGCTACGTAACCTTTATCCCATTATCCGGAATCCTGATATTGTTCTCGATATTGTGACTAAACATCACACCACTTTTATGTGGGCAGATGTTCAAAAAAAGCTCCATCAGTATATGGATAACGCTCACCTTTTTGAAAGGTTAGAAGCGAAGATTAAAAGCTCAAGTGAACTCGTTTTATTGGGTTTTGAAAAAGTCAGAGATTCCTCTGGAATAGAACAAAACAAAGAGGTCTATACGACCTCCAGCAAGCTTAAAGCTGAGATGTCTCTCATTAAGCAAGCTGAGGAATTGGAACAATCAATAAAAAGTATCAACTTAAGCCAAAAAGAAAGACTTAAGCTGTATGATACAACCAAATGGGACTATCTATATCTAAAAT
>DAIDHR010000065.1 GCA_027459605.1 Alphaproteobacteria bacterium | reverse complement strand
GACATTTCTTATCCTTTTCAGTGAGTTAACCTAATCTTAGACTATCACATCTCTAGGACTTTTGCAGCAGGTTCTTTATTGTATATTGCTAGAGGATCTCCTTCTACAATAAGCATCTCATTTAAGTCACGTGCCAAAGCAGGGTTTGGTTTAGGAAACAACTTAACCAACCTCAGGTCTCCATTCATCATTGGGTCATATATTTCAAGACCACCCACAATCAAAGCTGCTATTTTTCGGTGCATGGCAGTAATACCTCCTGGTTGAATAAGGTCGTCATTCACTTTGTTATAAGCAGCTATGATCTCTTTGTCTTTTTTAAGCTTTGTTATTCTTTCACCAGGAAACAAGTCTTCAAATCGGAGTAGCTTATGGGCATGGATCACAGCATTACAGAATGGATCCTTATCAAGCCATTCGCACATCATCATATAGCATTTTTCTGCATCGGCTTGGATGGGGTTGGGGTGATTTAAACGATCCCAAGAAACTGAAATAGCGTAGTATGTAAACGTATCAAAATTGATCTGTGGTGGAAATTCTATGTTTAAGTCAGCCCGTAAGAAATCTTTAAGGGCTAAACCTGCAGTTCCTCCTTTATTCTCAATAATCTCATTAAAGCGTTTACAGACAATGCATGACCTTCTTGAGTTCACCAATAATCAAAAAAGAAAATACTTCACCCCACATTTCATCAGGCAGCCCAAGAATAAGGTCAGTAGATGATTCCTCCTTCTTAATTGAGGTTAAATTCTTCAAGCTGACGTCTTCTTCAGTTGTGGCTGTATTACTACTAATTTCTTGCTTCGCAACCGAGATTGGATTTTTCTCTGACTCTTCAGGATCCTCCCTATTATCTCCTGCATAAAGACATGAGCTTGTAAGAAGAAATGAACATAAATACATAAAAAGTAAATTTTTTTTCATAATAAACCTCTAGTAAATTTTTAAAAACACAAAAAATAATTTTTAACCACTATAAATAGGTATATAGTCCAATTTAATATTTTTACAATATTTTTTACATCAACCATTTTTTCAGAAAATTGATATTAATTTTTTAGTTTTTCTCTGACAACAAATCGCCAAAGCTTCTCTTGTCCCCGACTAATTCCAATACGGGGGGTGGTCTCGAATTCAGGAGTAAAAGGGGCATCTTTGATGTAAAAAAAGTCACTTTCTGTTATATCAAGGGCATTATGCTCACGTGTAATACCCAAATGCTTACATAATTTTCCAGGACCATTGAGATGAAACGGTGCGGGTTCAACCAAAAGAAGACCACGGATAAGAACTGCCCCTGCGACTCCATCTTCTTCAGTCACAAAATTCAAGCAGTTATACATACCATAAATAAAATAAACATAACTAAATCCAGGAGGACCAAACATCACTTGGGTTCTCTTGGTTATGCCGCGGTAAGCATGACTTGCCGGGTCATCTTGGCCAATATAGGCTTCGGTTTCTGTAATCAACCCGGCTGAGTTTTGAAAGATTAGGAGCTTTCCCAGCAGCTCCTGTGCAACAATCAGGGTTGGGCGGTTAAAAAAGTCCCGAGAAAGACGGTCAGCCATGACCTCTCCAAACAAATAGGTTTTGAAACAATTTTTGAGGGATTTTAGGTAATTTTAAAACTTCGTCAATTCGCCGATTCAAAAATTTCCATGTATTTTCAAATCCAGGGGAGCTATCCTTAAGCCAATATAAAAATGTTGAAGAGTATACCCAAGCTAAAAGACCTCTTTTCGTATAATGATTATAGTCTGTAGCCGTATCGCCTGCATAATACCAAATTTCATTAACGGTCCGATAGAGAAGCCGGCTTGCAAGCCCCACATGAGGGGGAAGGGCTAAATAAATGGCTGTCTTTCGCGCAGCTTCCCGGTGAGGAGTTAAAAGGATGAGGCGCGTTTCTACCCCTAAAGCAACTTTTTCTCTCACTCTAAGCCCTTCAGAAGAGGGAAGCACTTTTAACATTTCCTCGTCTAAAAGCGAGCTCCAGTATGAAATAATCTCTTCAACTCCCCGAGGGAAAAGCCTCCACCCATAAGACGGATCAAGCCCTTCTTCCTGGGCAGCCCTTTCTAATAGGCCTCGTGACCACCCATCAAAAGGAACGTGGGCAAGGGCACGTGCCAAAATTTTCTTTTTCATCAGATCTCGCTCATCCATTTTTTTTCCCTTTTCTTAATAATTCTTATGTATTATAGTCACAGCGTTTTTTAACTCATAGTTTAATTTTGGAAGGAGGTGTATGGTTTATGCAAGTTATTGTCCGTGACAATAATGTTGATCAAGCGCTTCGTGTACTCAAGAAAAAAATGCAACGGGAAGGTATTTTCCGTGAAATGAAGCTGCGCCGTCACTATGAAAAACCTTCCGAGCGTAAGGCCCGCGAAAAAGCAGAAGCAATTCGCAGAGCTCGTAAACTGGCCCGCAAGCGAACAGAACGGGAAGGTTAATTTTGCTTTCTGTAAGATTCCCCGAAAGGGGAATTTTTTTATCCCGAGGCCAGTGACTTAAACACAAAGGATTTAAAAAATGTTGAAGAAAACAATAAGTCAAGATGGGTTCAGCGTTTCAGAGTTAGGTCTCGGTTGCATGGGAATGTCTGAATTCTATGGACCTATAGATGAAAAAGAAGCTGTCAAGACTTTAGAAAGAGCTATAGAGCTGGGGATTACGCATTTCGATACAGCTGACGTTTATGGGTTCGGGCATAATGAAGAATTAGTTGGGAAAACCTTAAACCCATACCGTGACCAAGTCGTCATTGCCACCAAATTTGGAATCGTTCGTGATAAGAATGACCCTACTGCAAGGGGCATTAATGGGCGACCTGACTACGTCAAAGAATCATGTGAGGGAAGTTTAAAGCGCCTTGGAATAGACGCCATTGACCTTTATTATGTCCATCGAATTGATCTTGATATTCCTATCGAAGATACCATGGGAGCTTTAGCAGACCTTGTCCAACAAGGAAAGATTCGCCATATCGGCCTATCAGAGGCAAGCCCTGAAATCATTCGAAGGGCTCATGCTACTTATCCCTTAACTGCTATTCAGAGCGAATATTCCCTTTGGAGCCGAGGACCCGAAAAAGATATCCTCCCGCTTTGCGAGTCTTTGGGAATTGGATTTGTTGCCTATGGTCCTGTTGGACGAGGATTTTTGACAGGAAAAATGAAATCCCTAAACGTCCTCGATCCAACAGATGCCCGTCGACATCTCCCTCGTTTTCAAGATGAAAACCTTACCCATAATCTAAAAGTAGTAGAAACGATCGAAACTTTTGCCCAATCCAAAAATTGCACGCCCGCCCAGCTTTGCTTAGCTTGGGTTCTTGCACAAGGAAAGCAAATAACAGCCATCCCAGGCACAAGACATCGCTCCTATTTGGAGGAAAATTGTAAATCTCTTAATCTTCACTTCACACCTGAAGAGCTCTCCTCTCTCGATAAGGCCTTTCCTTTTGGATTTGCTAAAGGGGATCGATATCCAGCTGCCATGATGGCAACTTATAATCTGAAGGAATAAAAGCTTAGTCTCAAATTTTAAGTGCTTATTGCTTTAAAGATGCAATACTTTCCCTTGCCCAATTTGATCTAACGAAACTTATTTTAACCTCAGTTTTGGATAAGAGGAGTAGAGAATTTAATGGATGGTTTGTTTTGTCTGAATTGATAAGAGACGAGA
>DAIDHR010000064.1 GCA_027459605.1 Alphaproteobacteria bacterium | reverse complement strand
CGGTGTCGCCGACCGTCTCGCGACCGCAGCGGCGGGATCGGCGTTGTCGACGTACGATGCGGTGTTCGCGAACATCCTCGCCGGAACGCTGATCGAGGTGCGCGAGCGGCTCGCTGCCGCCTGTCGGCCCCATGGCTCTCTATTCTGGCTTTTTCTAAAGGTTAGGGGGAAAATGGCCGTAAGACCCCCGGTTTGAAGCCCCACGGCTCTCTATCTGGCTTACAACTGATTCTATAATAAATGGCAATTATAAGAAAATTTTTAAATAATTAGTTGAAACAAAAAGACTTCATGGTTCATTTGACAATTTGTACAAATCAAAGAGGAGACCATGAAGTCAGAAAACTTTATAAGGACACCATACTGCGATATGACTTTTAAGAGAAGCCCCGAAGATCAAATCACTATTCGTCGTTCGGCAAAGAACGCTGGTATTGAAGCTGTGAGCTTTGGATCGATGCGCCCTTCTTCAAAGCGTTGTAATCTATTCTTTTCGTTTTGACGTATTTGACGTATATCGTCATTGACTGTTTTTTTGGCTTCTAATTTAAGATCTTCTTCTTCGTCCATTACGTCTTTATAACGATTTATGGCACATGCTAAGGGAATACATCCCAAAATGGCCAGAGAAAGCCCAATAGCCTTTGCTGTGCTCGCTGAAATGCCTAACGCAGCGCCAATAGGATTGACGATAGCCAAAGCTGCGAACAACGCAAAGGCTATGACAAAAAGCCGAATACATAAACATATCAAACTTCCAATTTTTTAGTGCTGATGTGGGTTTATTTTGCCTTTCGTCAAGTGCCGTCTTATATGCTGACTGAACACGGATGTCCTCAGATGAGACAGAGGATGTTTCAAGAGGATCGGAGGATGATGTTTCAGAAGTAAAGCTTCTTTTTGAATCTGTTGTTCTTTCTAAAATCTGGGCGCTCATTTTCATTCCTTTTTTATTTATAAATATTAATTACTAATAATAATTATACCATATAATTAATTTAAAAATCAAAATTGTAAATTAATTGTTAGCGTTTAATTGAAATGTCACATTTGCGTTGAATCGAAATGTCACTTTTTTGGTAAGTGTAACTCTTTGGTAACCAAGGAGAAACAAAAACAATGAAAGGACGTATCTATATGAATGAGAAAGAGTTAGATAGAGTAGAAATATTTCGGAAGGTTCTTGATAAGAGCCTAAAACAATCTAAAGCTGCTAAGCTACTAGGACTTAGCCCCAGGCAAATCATAAGAATTAAGAAAAAATTCAAAAGGGACGGTGTTAAAGGACTGGTATCCAATAAAATAGGTAAAAAAAGCAACCGTCAATTAGAGCAATCTCAAAAGTTCTTAATTTTGGACTTTTTCCGCAAAGAAGAGCATAGAGACTTTGGACCCACTTTGGCCCATGAATACCTTGCCCGAGAATATGGTTTAAAAGCCTCTATAAGCGCTGTTCGTGCAACGATGATCCAATACCAGTTCTGGAACCCAAAATTAAAAAAAAGAGTGAAAATTTACCGATTAAGGCCAAGAAAGGCTCGTTCAGGGGAATTGGTTCAGGTAGATGGATCAGAACATGATTGGTTTGAAGGACGAGGCCCTCGATGTACTTTATTGGTGTATATCGATGATGCCTCAAGTGAAATTCTCCATCTTAAATTTGTTAAATCAGAAAACACTCTCGATTATTTTCTCGCAACGCGAGAGTACATCGAAAAATGTGGTAGACCCGAAGCATTTTATTTGGATAAACATTCGGTATTTCGAGTCAATCACGTTGGAGCATTAACAGGAGATGGACGAACGCAATTTGGAAGAGCTATGAGCGATCTTGGCATCAAACTTATCTCTGCCAACTCACCTCAAGCAAAAGGACGCGTTGAGAGACGAAATCGAGATCTTCAAAATCGTTTAGTAAAAGCAATGAGATTAGCCAAGATCTGCAACATCGAGGCTGCCAATGCTTTTCTACCACAATTCACTTACGGTTTTAACCAACAATTTGCAAAAATTCCTCAAGATCCTCACAACGCGCACAGATCACTTTTAGAAAACCATAATCTGAATAGAATTTTCTCACTTCAGTATAAACGTTATTTATCGAAAAGCTTGACTCTACAATACAACAACGTGATTTATCAAGTGATGATAGCCGAACAATTGGAATATACACTTAGAAAAGCAGAAGTAACAATCATAGAAACTGCTGAGGGTATTTCTATTGAATGCAAAGGGAAACCTCTGCAAGCAGTCCCTTATCATAAACAATGTGCTGTAGTCCCCGAGGTCAGTAGTAAAGAATTACTAGATCAACTTGTAAAGACAAAAGCAGAGCATCAGAGGGAATTGCAAAACTAACAAGAAAGAGGGATTTTTCGGGACTCATGTAGCAAGCGCTATTTGGGCGCCGAAAAATCCTTCTTTCCTGTTAGCTTTGTAATGTCAAAATTTTCTCTCATAAATCCATTTATACCAATACCTTGCATCTGATATAATTTGTTTTTGTACGACAAAAAACATCAGAGCAAGGAGCAAACTCAATGAGTCAACTGACAAAAACTCTATCACATTATTGGAGCAGAATTCAAGGCACACTTTTTCCATGGTTGGAGGAGGAGTTGGACCCTCTGACAGAAAAACAACAACAACTCATTGCTATTTTAGAGCTTGCGCGTATCGAAGAATTTCTCCCCTGTTATGATGGATGCGAGGGACGTCCCCAAAAAACACGTTCTGCTATTGCCAGATCATTTATTGCCAAAATGGTCTACAACATCGAAACTACGACGTTTCTACTGGACCGACTGAAGTCCGACAAAAACATAAGGCGCATTTGCGGATGGGAATGTGTAGCTCAGATCCCCAGCGAGGCGACCTTTTCGAGGGCTTTTGCTGACTTTGCGAAGACGGAACTTCCGCAGCGCGCACACAAGGCATTGATTGAGAAAACGCTGGCAAGTGAGGTGATCTTGCATAATTCGCGCGACTCTACCGCGATCGAAGCGAGGGAAAAGCCTCAGAAAAAAGCTGCCGATGAATATGCAAAGAAGAAAACGCCAAAGAAAAAAGGGCGTCCCAAAAAATCCGAAGAACAGCTCGAACCTGAGCTGACACGCATACAAAAACAGAGAACCATGACGTTGGAAGAAATGTTAAAAGATCTGCCAACTGCATGTGATAAAGGCGCAAAAAAAGACAGCAAAGGTAACGTCATGTATTGGACCGGGTATAAATTGCACTTGGATACCATAGATAGCGGTATCCCCGTGAGTGCACTTGTGACTTCAGCCTCTCTTAATGACAGCCAAGCCGCAATCCCGTTGGCAATCATAACAGGAGAAAGGATCACCAACTGCTATGACTTAATGGATGCTGCCTATGATGTCCCTGATATCATCGAGCATAGTCAATCTCTCGGACATGTTCCCTTGATCGACAAGAATCCGCGAAGAAATAAAGAGCTGAAGAAGGCCTTGGCAGAGGAGAGTTTGGCCAGAAAAACTCTGAACCTGGTTTTCCCCGAGACACTTCGCTATAACGCTCGATCAACTGCGGAGCGAACCAATTCGCGCCTAAAAGACGAATTTGGCGCTTGCAAAATCAGAGTGCGTGGACACGCCAAGGTGGCATGCCACCTTTTATTCGGCGTGCTGACCCTAGCTGCAGATCAATTAATGCAGTTGGTCACGTAGCATCGCCGCATGGGAGTCAAAGAAAAGGTGCTTGATTGTGCTCCTTCAGCGGGGCGATGGGTCTGCTTCCTCAACAGACGGGGATTTTTCACGCAATTACAAGACTAACGACCAAAAAGTGATTTTTGGGGCCCAAAAAGGCCTTTTGCTACACAAGCTTCCCCAAAAAGCATTTTTTGGTTGTTAGTTTTGCAATTCCCTCAAATAACAAATAGATTCCCCACGGAAGAATGATCCTCTTTTCTCGTCTCTAATAATTTCTCCGCAAACGAATTTAGCTCATTTGGTTCAATATTCTTATAAAATGATCTGAGAATAGTTT
>DAIDHR010000063.1 GCA_027459605.1 Alphaproteobacteria bacterium | reverse complement strand
TATTTCACTCCCTTCCTGTCAATTTTAACTCCCGCTCTAACTTCCTTCTTCATTCAAACACTTTTGCAGCAGGTTCTCCTTAAATCAAAGTATCTACTTGAAGAATGAAGCATTCCTGCTCTTTTGCAAGAATGCTATATATATACTTATTTACTTACCATATGCTGTTAAAGCATTACATCCAAATTCACCTGACTTATCAATTATTAAAGCTAAATTCAACTTATAAATTGTTTCTCCGTTTTTATGAAAAGGAAATTCATCGTTATTGTTCTCTTTTCTTATTTTACATACTGTTTTCGCCGTACCGTCTTCCTTCTTTATCATAACCCAAAAAACTTCTAGAACTTCTGGAAGATCAATTTGTTTGGTTTCATATTCATTTTTCTTTGGGATATGATGGGCCTCTATGGTCATAGGAAGGCTAAACTTGGGTCTATTCATTTCGCGTATAGTATGATTAAAGACTTCCACAAAATAATTCACGCTTTCCGAACTGCTATTGATAGTTTGCACTTTTATTGTAATGGGTACTGCTGAAGCAGCGTCTCCAAAAAGAAATGCTCCTGAGAGTAATGTGAGAAATAAAAATTTTTTAGCCATAAGTGTCTCCATTAAGTTAATCCTATGCCATTAAATGGGATAGGAATATGTTATTTTCTTTTGGTTTCAAGAGGTTTTTCAAACCTTTTGCCATTTAGTTTAAAGTAAATTTATTAAGAAAAAACTAATCCTTGAACCCAAATTTATGACCCTTTGTAAGGTTCAAGGATTTAGCCTACAGGACCATCAATTAAGGTGTTCTAACAAATTCCTTTGTTTTTTCTGGGAACTGCACCGGAGGAAGGGGGGCTTTAGGATTTTTTAAGACAAGATCCACCATCCGTGCCGTTTGACGTCCCAGATCCGTCTGATCTGGCCCAAGGGCAGCTAAAGCTCCTTGATCAAACAAATCAACGTCGCTGACAAAAGCTGGGATTCCACATTCTTGAGTGGCTTTTACAACACTTTTGAAAGCAGCTAAGGCCGTATTGTCATTATTGATAAAGATAGCATCCACCTTTCCGCAAAGGCTTCGGCTTGCTGCAAGAACGTCACTCGTTTTTGCAGCTGTCGCCGTTTCAATCTTGAGATTGAATTCTTTTGCGGCTTTTTCCATGGTTTTTATCAGAGAAACGGAATTGGCCTCCCCCGGATTGTAAATGACTCCAAGCGTTTTCAAATTTGGGCGAAGCTTCTTGAAAAGTTTAAATTGGGGCTCGACCGACACAAAATTAGAAACGCCTGTCACATGTCCTTCAGGCACCTTCAGATTTTCAACAAGTTTAGCCGTGAGGGGATCTGTAACAGAGCTGAAAATCACTGGGATTTTATTATCCTTTGTGGCATTCATGGCGGCCTGAGCAGCTGTTGTCCCAATAGCCACAATAACATCAGCTTGGTTTGAAGCAAATTTTTGGGCAATTTGAGCAGCAAGGGCTGTATTCCCTTGGGCGGATTGATAATCTAATGTAAGATTTGTGCTTTCTTCATAGCCCAATCGGTTGAGTTCTTTTACGAAACCTTCTCGGGTTGCGTTTAAAGCGGGGTGTTCTATTGTTTGGAGAATGGAGATTTTAACGGGAGCGGCGAGTGTAGAAGAAAAAGAAATAAAAAAAGAGAGCAGTATAAATGTAAGTGTTTGTGTCAGGTTTTTAAGAAAGTACATTTTAAGGTCCTCATTGTATAAAAGCGTTTTAAGTGAATTTGGACTAGGCTGCAATGATGGTGATAATGTCGATGCATTGTTGTGTCTCCTTTATATTAAAATAAGCCTCTCTCAAGAGAGCTACGTTAAATTGTACAAGCTCTAGAGGTAAAAAGAAAGTCTGTTTGTCATATTAAATATCTCTGAATTACTCCCCCGAAAGTTGCTCGTAAGATACAAATTTAGAAAATTCTCTTCCTTTTTCCATGGCAAAAAAACCTTTTTTTATAATTTTTTGAAGGAGTTAGCAGGTTCCCCTTGCCAACCCTCCCTTCTCTATTTTAGATGGGGGCTACACTTACATGAGGGAAGATGCCCTCTCTTTTGTTTTTTTGGAGTTATTAAGTGACAGTTGGAACGTTAACATATGATTCTATAAGTTCCTCCTATGAGGGGGGATATATAAAAAGGGTAATCCTTTCTTGTATGATTGGAAACGCTCTAGAATGGTATGATTTTGCCCTTTATGGATATTTCGCCACCACGATAAGTTCCCTTTTCTTTCCTAAATTTAGCACCTTTGCCTCCCTTATGGCGACGTTCGGGATCTTTGCTGCTGGGTTTATTATGCGCCCCTTAGGGGGGGTCATCTTTGGTCACATTGGTGACAAAATTGGACGCAAGAATGCTCTTTTATGGTCAATTTATCTGATGGCCATCCCAACGACCTTAATTGGCCTTCTTCCCACTTATGAACAAATTGGTTGGCTCGCTCCCTTACTCTTAACTCTCATTCGCCTGGCTCAAGGACTCTCTATGGGAGGAGAATTCACAGGGTCCATGATCTTTGTTGTGGAACATGCGCACCAAAGGAACCGGGGAATTTATGGCAGCTGGGTTGTTTTCAGTCTTCTTATTGGGATTTTAGTAGGATCTGCCGTTGCAACATCAACATGTTATTTCCTGTCAGAAGATCAAGTTATCATGTGGGGATGGCGTATCCCATTTCTTCTTAGCGCTGGGGGAGGATTTGTTGGATCGATTATGCGCCGCACCGTCCACGAGCCAGAACAGTTTACCCAAGCTAAGCAACGACATAAAGAGCATTCTACACCCATTGTCGAGTTGTTCCATTTTCATTTTAAAACTATTTTATATGTTGTGATGATCGAGCTTCCTCTCTCAATTGGATTCTACCTTATTGTTACTTTTAATAATAATTTCCTAACAGCCCTTCTCAATTTTAACATGGTAACAAGCCTAATGATTACAACTCTCGGCATGATTGCGATGGGTATTATGATTCCGATTTCTGGATGGCTCTCTGATAAAATCGGCCGTAAATTGGTTATGATCTCAGGTGCACTTGGCTTTACTCTTTTTGCCTACCCTCTCTTCCAGTGCCTTGAAGGTGGGTTTAGTTCAGCGCTTCTAGCCCAAGCCTCTCTCTCATTTATTATGGGGGTTTTCTTTGCTCCCATTCCAGCTATGCTGGTTGAACTTTTTCCCTTGACTGTTCGGTATTCAGGGCTTTCAATTGCCCATAGCATGAGTATGGCTATTTTCGGGGGAAGTGCTCCTTTAATAGCTACTTATCTGATTCATCAAACAAGCAACAATGCTGCCCCTGCTATCTATTTAGGGATGGCCTCTCTTATTTCAGCGATTGCGTTGTTGTTTTTGAAAGATCGGTTTAAGGCTGAGTTGAATTAAATGCGAAATCAGCACATTCTTCCCCACATTGAGGAGTCCGTTTACCATCCATAAAGGGCTTACAATTGGCATTTTTTGGGCCGCAGGTCCCTGTTTCACAACTTCCTTCACTTGCATCACAATAATAACAGCCATCCTTCATACATAGCTCATAGAGTCTTTTCCACCGATTGACTTGATCGGGTGAAAGGCCAGATGGAGTCGCTATTCCTTTTTGATCAAACCGCACTCGGGTCATCCCATATTTGGTTTGTATTTTCTGGCGTGCTTGTTCCCCTACATCCCACTGGGCATGAAAACGCAAAGAAACATCTTGGAGTTGTTCAGCCATTAGAGCATGTGGCCATATACATAAAAGAAAAAACCCTTTACGAATACGATGCTTCATCTTCTCCTCCCTCTTGAAGAAGCTCTTCATAAAGGGTGACATAGTTTGGATAATAAAAAAAGTAAAAAATGAAGATGTGAATTTGATAATCGGAGACAAAAATTTGTTTTATTTAAGTACATCTTCATTTGAATAACTTTTTTGTAAATTATCAACAAGGTTTGCAGCTTATTGGTCTTGAGGTCGACAATGTGCCATGAGTGAAAGCAGGTGAAGGCATTCCTCTTAACAAACATCTTTTGTCAACAGACTATGAACACGTAAACGATGTTTTACTTGTCAGTTTACAATTATTAACGGTTTCATCTTGTAGAGTGTAAGTGGCAAGAAATGATGAGACATTTTCTGAAAATTCCATGCTACTATATTGGACTTTATATTGACAAGCAGGAGTACCGTTTTCATTCAAGAAGCATTTGTTTAAATCGATGCTTGATAATGCGGCGAAGATCCCTCCTCTATAAACATTAACTAACCTCGTAGTTGCCCATGTATGATCCTTATAATCAATTGTTGAGTGAAAAGCCAGATTTGTCCGTCGACCGGCTTTTTTAAACCACCAACTATTAGGATATCTATTATATTCATTTTCGTTTACCGCGTGGGAAAACTGGTATGTGGATATTGAAGTTGGAACCTTTATTGTCAGAGCATTTGCAGCAACGCTCAAGATCATTAAACTTGATGTTATAAGAAGTGCTTTAGTCATAGGTATTCCTCCCTAAATATAATTTAGTTTATTTAAACAATATAGGCAAAATTTCTTAAAATTTCTTTAAAATTTACGAGATCTTGAAAATTCCATAGCCTACCGCTTCTACAATGAGGTTACTGCAATAGCTATCTTCACTCACTATAAAGAACCTGCTGCAAAAGTCCTAGAGATGTGATAGTCTAAGATTAGGCTAACTCACTGAAAAGGATAAGAAATGTCA
>DAIDHR010000062.1 GCA_027459605.1 Alphaproteobacteria bacterium | reverse complement strand
CTCCCTTCTTATTTTTGCAAGTTTAAGAAAGGCTTAGCCTACCATATTTTTTATCCCTTATCCAAAACTCAGGTTAGATACCTTTAATAAGGTTAAGAGCTTGTCCTAAAGAAATTTTATTCCCTTTCTTTTGTGCTGTGTGAACAACGAGATTTGAAGCTTTTAGAAAAAGATCAAAATCCTCAAGGGAAAGAGAAAGTCCTGTATCCTTTTCTAAAATCTGAGGAGGGAGTATAGACTCGTGTGTTTCAAGAAGTTCATCAACTGTGCAATCAAGGACATTTGCAATCTTTTTGAGTGTGTAAGCACCAGGCTGTTTAACAATGCCTCTGGTAATGTTACGAACAGCATTTAGCTTTAAATCCGCTTGCCTTTCCACTTCTCGGATGGAGAGGTTTTTTTCTTTCATTCGTTTTTTTAGCTGGTCTGCAAGTAAAAATTTCATGTATAATTTATCCAAGAAACAAAAGAAGGTTACAAAAGCTCACTAATATGCATAAGAAGTAGTGACAATGCATTTCTATGGGCGACATAATCGAATCTGATTATTTATATACCCATATCGTAGCGAAAGGCAAACATTTTACTGATCTAAAAATGCTAATTTTTACCAAAAAAGATTATTTAAAAATAATATAAAACGAGTTAGAATGTCTAAAGTATTCTTAGGGATTTGACTTTACTGGGCCTAGGGCTCAAATTAAATGAATATAATCCTTTAAGGAAAGGGAACTATGCAGTGGGATAAATTGAGAACTTTTTATTACGTAGCAAAATTTGAAAGTTTTACAAAAACAGCACAACATCTTAATATCTCCCAATCTGCTATTAGTCGCCAAATTATTGAACTCGAGTATCGGCTTGGACACAAGTTGTTTAAAAGACTGCCAAGAGGATTGGCTCTAACCAGACATGGGCAACTCTTGTTTCAAAACACTGAAAAAATGTTTGTTTATTCAGAATTGGCTCTCACACAAATTCAGAACGAGCAATTGGAACCTCATGGCGAACTAAATGTCGGGGCTAATGTTGGTCTTGTTGATACATGGCTTTATATGATTATCCCTGATTTTTTGAAGCATTATCCAAAAATAAATTTATCAATATTTTCCAAAGACGGACATCTGGATGTAGAGTCCTTAGAGGTTCATGTCGCCCTTCAACCTTATATGCAAAACCAACCTGAACTGATTCAAAATTTACTCATGACTTGGAACCGCAGGCTTTATGCCAGCAAAGAATACCTTAAGGAATATGGGGTTCCCAAGAAAGTTGAAGATCTTGAACAACATCGATTGATTGGGTTTGGTCCTGAAAAAATTCATCTTTTCAACAACATTAATTGGCATTTACAATTGAATAGTCATAAAAGCAAAGTGTATAAGCCTTACATCAGTGCAAATTCTCTGCGCGCTTTGTTTCATCTTGGCAATAGTGGATTTGGCATTATTTCATTTTCACAAGAATCACCTTTGCTCAAAGATTCTCAGCTAGTTGAAATTCTTCCTGAAATTGCAGGCCCAAGTTTCGATATTTATTTTACTTATCCTATGCAACTTAAGGGCATAAAGAAAATTGAAGTGCTGGAGAAATATCTTCAAGCCTATGTCAAAGATCATCACAAAAAATACATAAGCTCTGACGCTATTGTAAAGCCAACCCAATGAACTTTCTAATTTCATAGAGGCCCCAAAAAGTTATGCAATAAAGTCATCAATCAAATACCCTAGATTTTTAAGAAATAATCAGATAGATAATAAATTGGTATAAGTTGGTATACATCAATAAATAAAAGGAGAGGAACTGCGTATGAAAAAACAAGGGAAGAATTTCGCGGCTGCATTTATGGGAACGGCTTTAGAGTTTTATGATTTTGCGCTTTTTGGACTGTTAGCTCCTGTTCTCTCAGGTCTTTTCTTTCCAAAAGAAGATCCTATAGCAGCCCTTATTGCAAGTTATAGTATATTTGCCGCAGGCTTTCTCATTCGTCCTCTCGGTGGGGTTGTTTTTGGATATATTGGAGATACATTTGGACGAAAGAAAGCGATGGTAATATCTATCATCCTTATGATGGTTCCGACGAGTCTGATAGGTCTTCTTCCTACATATAATGAAATAGGTCTTCTGGCCCCTATTGCTTTATCTCTTTGTCGCTTGCTACAGGGCTTATGTGCTGGAGGAGAGTTTAGTGGAGCTGCAATTTTCGTTATTGAACATGCTCATGAAAATAGAAAATATTTTTCGGGAAGTCTGGTTACAGCTTCATCGGTTGTGGGAATGCTCATGGCCTCGAGTATGGCTGCTCTTTGCGCTCTTGAGGCTGTGCCAACATGGGGATGGAGGGTTCCTTTCCTTTTGAGTATTCCCATTGGGTTGGTAGGCTTTTATATCAGAAAGAATACAGAGGAAACCGCAGCTTTCAATGATGCCCAAAGAAATCAGAGGGAGGAAGTTCAGAATTTTGTTTCTCTTTTTAAAAATAATTTAGTTCCCCTCCTCATAACTTTTGGAATTGGAAGTTTCATAGGAGTTCTGTATTACGTTCCCTTTGTTTTTATGGGACATTACCATACGCTTGTTGCGTCGCTATCAACTTCAACAACACTATCAATAATTACAATAGGGCTTGTTGTCTATATGCTTTGTATTTGTTTAGCTGGATATACTGCAGACAAAATAGGTCCCCAGAAAGTCATGCTATCAATAGTCTTGGCAACTATCGTTCTAGCTTATCCTGCTTTTTGGCTCATAAAATCTGGTCATTTTTCTTTTGTTATTCAGGGAGAGCTTATCCTTTCTATATTGGCAGGCCTTTTTGTTGGGCCTGCTAATGGCCTCACAGCAAGCTTATTTGATGTTAAGGCAAGGTGTAGAGGAGTTTCATTTAGCTTAAGTCTCGGCATCTCTCTATTTGGTGGACTTACGCCAGTTCTTCTTGTCTACGTTATCAATCAAACACAAATATTGATGTGGCCAGCCATTTGGATGATGTTTGGGGCTTTAATTGCAGGGCTCTCTATTCTTTCATCAGGGAAAGCCCAGAAAGTGATGACCCTTGGTACAAAATCAGCAAGTTCGGTTTACGTAGGCTAAAAAGATAGAGTAAGCTAAGTTAGCCATCATTAACTGTTTACACAATGCAAGAGTGAATGGGTTTTTAATGCGAAAGAAGCAAGTGAATAATCTTTTCCAGCCTTTCCTAAAAGACTCATCCCAAGAGAACATTTCATTTTGATATTTCTAAGAGGCACAGTAATTTCAGGAAACCCGGCAAGTGCTGCAATACAAGTATGACGTGAAGTTTTGAGGGCAAAATCTTTGAGTTGAGAAGAGGTACTTAACACGAGAGGAGGAATATCATGGACAGTTGGAAATATGGCAATATCTCCGGTTTCTAAGTTGTCATCCATAAATGCTTTAATATCCCCCTGCTTCTTGAGAGCAACCTTATAATCTTCATAGGGAATAGAGCTTGCCATTTTAAGTCTGTCCTTAATAAGCTCCCCAAAAGTTGGGCTTGATTTCAAGATCCATTCCTTATGTACCTGCCAGAGACCATACATAGCGATAGTTCTAATGACAGTACTCCACTGAATGAGCTTATCTTCATCAATGAGTAACGGTGTTGTTGTGGATGACATTAATTCATTGATAATATATAATTTTTCTAAGAAAATACTTTTTAGAGGGTCTTTTAATGACTCCACTAAACTTGGAATGATCCTGAGTCGCATAAAGGAGCTCTCTTCGTGCATTCCGTAAGCATCAAGAACTTGCATGATGATATGAGGGTGTCTAGCAAAAATGCCAACCGTATCTAAGTGAGGAGATATGGGTAAAACTCCAACTGTTGAAATTGAGCCGAAGGTTGGGCGAAGTCCATAAATTCCACAAAAACTTGCAGGAGCCCTGACAGACCCGCTCGTATCAGCACCTAAGGCAAAATCAACAAGATTTGCTGAAACAGCTGCCGCGGAGCCACTGGAAGATCCTCCTGGAACACGCTCAGGCGAGGAAAAGTTAATAGGGGAACCATAATGTTCATTGAGACCAAATAAACTTCCTCCTAATTCATCCGTATGCGTTTTCCCTACTAATTTTGCTCCAGCATTTTGCAAAATGGATATAGCTGGTGCTGTCGTATCGGCTATACTCATTTTATCGAAATATTCCGGATTTCCTGCCTGAGTCCGAAAGCCCTTAATGTCAAATACATCTTTTACAGCAAATAAATAGTCTTTTAAGGCACCATTTTGTTTCTCTAAAGGAATATCAACTAACTGTGTAAACGCGTTAACGGAATCTGTAATGAATGGCATATACCCAACTTTTTTGATCTTATTATTGTTTAGTACCGGTGTTTTTGACTTTAAAATAAAAACCTACCCGAGAATCATTCGTTCCCAATGTAGGTTCAGATTTTTTGTCATCATGGCAGTTGGTTTTAAAATTTACAACACCCTCAATTTTGAAATTCCATTCCTGGTGGTTATGGCTTCTATGCCGAAAGAGTGCTTCTAACTTCTATAACTATACTATATAAATATAAGGTGTTGTTTTTTGTGTTTTAAATAAAATTTGGTAAGAAGTTTTATTGTGGTTTAATTTTTACGGTAACTATGTTTAAAAAACCGCAGAGTGTCCTTTAGCCTCCCTAAGAAAACCACTCTGCGGGATTTTTTAGAAAGAATGTTTCAAGGTTAAATTCTAAACCTAAGGCATCGCTAAATAGGGTAAAGAGGTTTTAGAGAAAGGCATTTATGAAAAACACTGAAATATATCCGCAACCCTATTCAAATACTCATAAGAAGTCGTTTTACTTCACTCAGGACCCAATCCTTAAAAACAAGAGAAATACGTTAATCAGACATCGAGCGGTAAGAAAAGAGCCCTTGCAAAAGCATAGCTCTGGCTCTGCCCTCACTTTCTCAATGAATGAATTTTCCCCCTCGTTCTCACAAGAACATTTCCAAAACAAAGAAGTTTCATTTGATAAGATCCAATCTCAAGGAAGACAGTACATTTCTCTTATCGAGGATCCTTTATGGAAGCAGGTTTGTATAGAATTTATAAATATGATGGGATCTCACTTTATTCCCAAAATATGGGATAGCAGGCTAGGGTCTTTGTCTCCTTACGATACGAGTACAAGCCTTTATTGCCAAACCGAAGAAGTTACCTGGTTTGCTCAGCAATATTCTTTTGTCATTGTTGGCATTCTCCAACGATACTTTCCAACCCTTAAAGAGCTCAGAGTTATAACCCATAATTAATTCGAAGCCGGGAAACTTCAATTCTATTTAATTTTTAAAAATTTTTCATAGAGTATTGGAGATTCCATATATTGACAGACCCTGTTCTTGTTTCTTTTCAAATACTTTATAACTTTTTCTTTTTAAACCTTTTTAATAAATTGACATTTGAAGCAAAATCGCCTTTAATGAACCTGCTGCAAAAGTCCTAGAGATGTGATAGTCTAAGATTAGGCTAACTCACTGAAAAGGATAAGAAATGTCATC
>DAIDHR010000061.1 GCA_027459605.1 Alphaproteobacteria bacterium | reverse complement strand
TAATTGAGCAATCATTAAGCGTTAACCCAGTTCCCGTCAAGTTTTTAATACCACGGGAGTCAACTGCATAGCCCCGTAAAAATATATAGGAAAAGGTCTATTCATGGTGAAAGGAACAATTTATTCCGCAATCTTCTTAACCACCCTCTCAACATTTCCTAACAAGGGAAATACGCGTTGTCCATTTGTCGCAGAAGTGCGTGCAGCTATAGACAAAGAGCGGAAAATCGATTCTCATTTTAAAGCACGATTTGATACAACAATCAGTAATTTTGAGACAATGTTGATAACATTTCCTCTGTACACTCCTCCATCCACTTGGAAGGCTTCTTTTGAAACAGTACCGCCTAATACGGTGCACTCATATGCGGACCTTTATAACAATCCTCACGTTAATTTCTATGTAGATGGGAACCCAAATGAGTGCATATTTCACATGCAAGTTTTCACAATTGGAGAGGCACATGTGCGTCTAAAGCCTCTTTAGGGTGAACGAAAAGAGAAAATAAGCCCCCATTGATCTTGTTTCTTTTTTGACCTTTTCCTTACCATTCTAAAATTGGGTGTTCCGATAATTCATTGTACACCTAAGAAAAAAATTGAACGAACGTTCTATTTGTGCATAATATGTCCATAGGACGAACCAACGAAGAAAAAACTCGAAAAACACGCCACAGCTAACAAGATCCCTAACGCTGTAAAAGATGTTTTTGTTGCCAAGGGATTTAGTGGGGCTTCAATTAATGACATTGCAGATAAAACCCAAATTCACAAAAGCTTAATTTACCATCATTTTGGGAGCAAGGAAGGTCTGTGGAAAGCAGTCAAAACTCATTTACTTGAAGCTAATGCGGGAAAAGAAAGCTCTGAAATTGACATTCCCCTGACTTCCTTTAAGGAATTTCTGAGAGCCACTGTCATTTTTCGCTTTAAACTTTATGAAGCCGACCCCGAGATAGCTCGCCTTATTTCTTGGCAACGCCTTGAGAAAGAAAAAGAATATATTGAAGGAATACAAGAGGAAAAACATTCAAACCTTACCCCTTATATTAAAGAGTTTCAAACCCATGGAGAGGTGCGCCCAAATCTTGATCCTCAGATGGTTGACTATCTTATTATGGCAACATCATCTTTGCCTTTTATGGAGAAGCTCTCTTTTTTCGAAGGTGAGGGTTCCCCAAAACGGAAAGAAAAGTTTTTAAACATACTTATAGATGGCTTATTCTTAGCCTTTTCGAACGGCAAACCTTCAGATCCGCAAAACCATCCTGAAGACTTTTTTGCTGCTTGAAAGAGTCTCTATCCCTCCATAAAAAAAGCCAGAGGAAAATTAATACGCTGGAATGCCCAATTCACGGGAAGGAATTTGAGAGCTTGCCCAAATGGTTGAAAAGACCGCCGCTTGACTTTTAGCCAAGGGTAAAATTCCATGGAAAAGACCATCGGGAGATTGCTTTGGCCTAAGGCGAACCTCATAGGGCCAAAAGCCTATGAGTTCCGTTGAGAGATACTCAACAGGGGTCAAGGACAACCAAATAAAATCCGTCCTTTCCTTAATACCAAACTCAAGGAGTTTTTCATAAAGATTGCGATAAAGAATTTTACATAAAGATTCGTAGTAGTGCCGAGAATCATTAGGCTTCATCTGAACGCAAATAGTGCAATTCCATATGACATCGTTTTCAGATGCGAAAGCATGGGCATTCTCCCCTATTTTTTCATAAAGAGCTGAAAATTTCTTTTTCAGAAGGAGAGCCCCGCCATAAATTCCTCTGTTTTCGTCTCTTTCCACAACAAACGTTGCTTTTTTATAATTTTGAAAAGAAGCACTAAGATCTTGATTGTCCCGAATGAGTTCTAGTAGAGGCTCTATAAGTGGCTTGTGGTCTTCATGATATTTAGGTTCAATCAGTTTAACCATAATTCTTCCCTTTAAGCCACCGTGGTTTCCAATCAAATTCTCTTTCTCTAGCACCTGCGCTTGCTCTTAAGAACAAAAACACAGGTGCCCCGTAAAAAAACCACCATCAACCAACACCACCCTTAAATTTTTCATCCGACCCGCGTTACTTCTATGTACAAAACACAGGCACCCCGTAAAAGAACCACCCTTAACCAACACCACTAAACGAACCACACTCTAAAAAACTTTCCACCCGCTCTCCAAAAAAAGAGAAAGGACGCGCGAACGCGCCCTTTCTTCAGTTTGCAGGGAGGCTTTGCAGAGAGAAGAAGGAATCTAAGCTCTCTGCGGATGTTCTCACTCTTAGAGTGAGAATTTCGGTGATTGAACAATCATAACTTTTTGGGCTTGAATGAGAAGAAAGTCCTATAAATTTATTTTTATAGACAACCTTATCAAAATATTTTATCGAGTTATTCATCATTAAAGCCCTCTAATATATTTTGGTTTTAATTTTTTGCTTCGCTTATGCCTAAAATTAAAATCATTAACCTAAGGATAATATATGAAAAAGCACATGTCAACAAAAATTTTAAAAATTAAATATCGTAAAATTGGATATTTTTTCTCATGAGGATACAATCTGTTTATGTCTTTGTGAAACTCGCTGAAAACAATTGTGATTTTAACGTTCACAAAGTGCTTGGCATCCCTCGTTCGTCGATGTGGAGTTATATAACCGATCTCGAAAAAACCCTTGGAAAGAAACTCATTAACAGAAAAAAACAGGGGCTTTCTTTCACGGCTGCGGGAGAAGAGTTTATTCCTTATGCACGTAAAATTTATCAAGCTTATGAAGAAAGCCTTGTGAGCACATCACATGCTGATGATACAAAAATAGAAGGCGATATTATCATTTCCACAACAACAGCAACGGCCATACAATGGTCAATGGGAAGCATTAAAAAACTTTATTCTGAATTCCCCAATCTACGGCTGCATATCACATCTTCTGATGCCATTTCAAGGGAAGAAGAAAATTCCTCCGATATTCTTATTAGACCCTTTGGCGACTCTGAAAACTTTAACAAAATATGGTATACAGTATATCATCATGGACTCTATGCCAGCCCAAAATATATTAAACAAATGGGGGTTCCCAAGTCTCCAGACGATCTCCTTACTCACCGCTTAGTCGGATATGGTGAGCATAAATTTAGTTATTTCGAAGATATTAATTGGCATCTTAAAGGACAAGATTATGGATTGCCAAAACTCAAGCCTGTTTTGACAATCAACTCAACAAAAGCCATCTTTGATGCGGCTAGGCATGGAATTGGAATATGCTCTGTTCCCATTGAATCTAATAATATATATGGGGGTGAGCTTATTAGGGTTTTACCCAATATTACGGGTCCTACAACTAAGACATTCTTTTGTACAAGAAAAAGTGCAACAGGCCGCACTTTAAAAAATATCGATATATTCAATAATTATTTTAAGAAATATCTTAAACAAATTGGTGTCTCAATTTGCACAGACTAAAAAACCATTAAGTTTTTTCCTAACAAATTCAAAGCCTCAGCCAATTTTTTCCTCTTTTAACAAGAGAGCCCCTTTTCTTTTGTTTCTAATTTTTGTACAAAAATAAGACACGCTTGATAAAGGTATTGTTTATGTCCCAACTTAAAGTTCGCAAACGAAATCCTGGTGCTGGTCGAAAGCCAAATCCTGTTCCTACAAAAGCCATTCGCCTCCCTCTTCCTCTGGTGGATCAGCTTTTATCCATTAAACATAAGGAAGGAGGGTTTCATGCCCTTTATCGAAAAGGAATTGGGGAAATTTTTTCGGGGAAAGTATCCTCCTCCCTTCAGATTCCCCTTTATGAGTCACGCATTCAAGCTGGGTTCCCTTCCCCCGCCGATGAACTAAGCGAAGGCCTTCTCGATCTGAACGAGTACCTTGTTCCTCATAAAGCTTCGACTTTTTTTGTGCGAGTGACCGGGGATTCCATGACAGGGGTTGGAATTTTCCCAGAAGATATGCTGATTGTGGATCGATCTCTTACGGCAACTTACGGAAAAATTGTTATCGCTGTTTTAAACGGAGAGATGACCGTTAAGCGACTTGAAAAAGATAAAAATGGCCTCCTTTTATGCGCTGAAAATGAGAAGTACCCTGATATTATCGTCACAGAAAATGACAGTTTCTCAGTCTGGGGAGTTGTCACAAATGTAATTCATTCCCTCTCGTAACGTATGACACCTATGTTTGCTCTTGTTGATTGTAATGCTTTTTTTGTTTCTTGTGAGAAGGTCTTTCAACCCCGCCTTGAAGGAAAACCCATCATTGTCCTTTCCTCAAATGATGGATGCGCCATATCAAGGTCGAATGAAGCGAAGAACCTTGGTATTCCCATGGGGGCTCCCCTTTTTAAAATTAAGGAGATTGTTAAAAGAAACCAAGTACACGTTTTTTCATCAAATTTCCCTCTTTACGGAAATATGTCTTCTCGTGTCATGGAAACACTCAAGACCTTTTCCCCATCCCTTGAAGTTTATTCTATTGACGAGGCCTTTCTTGACTTAAGGTCTGTTCCCAAAAGCTATCTTTTCTCTTATGGATGCGATATCAAAAAAATTGTGAAGAAGTGGACAGGAATTCCCGTAAGTATAGGTATAGGCCCCACTAAAACACTAGCTAAGGTTGCAAATAACTTAGCGAAAAAACATCCTGCAGGATGTTACGCCCTTTTAAACCCAGAAAAAATTGAAAAGGTTCTGGAAAACTTTCCTCTTCAGAACGTGTGGGGAATTGGATCTGGATGGTCCAAAAAACTTTCTCAATTCAGTATCAACACGGCTTTAAATTTAGCCAAAATGGATAGTCATTGGATTCGAAGGGCTTTCAACGTCATCTTAGCCAGAACTGCCCTTGAGTTGAGGGGTGTGCCCTGCCTCAGCCTTGAAGAAATCTCCCCTCCCAAAAAAAGCCTCATTTCTTCCCGCTCTTTTGGATCTCCCATCACTTCATTTGAGGATCTTAGAGAAGCCGTCAGCTCACATGCAAGCTCTCTTGCTCAAAGGTTAAGAGAGCAAAGAAGCTGCGCTTCGCTTCTCAGCGTTTCTCTCAAAACAAATCCCTTTGATAATACAGGAAGATTTTATTCTAACACCTATCTTGTTCCTTTGGTTCATCCTTCTCAAGATACAACAACACTTATTAAGGCTGCGACCTTGGCCTTAGAAATTATTTTTAGGGAAGGACTTTCCTATAAAAAGGTGGGAGTTATGGCCCTTCAGCTCTTATCAGAAAAGCATATCCAGCAACCCCTTTTTAACGCGCAAAACCTTGATAATTCCCCCAAACGGAAGTCCCTTCTTAAAACAATCGATAATCTCAACCGTCAGCATGGGAAGGGGTCTGTTATCTTTGCGAGTGAGGGTCTTCAAAAGTCTTGGCGCCCGAAAGCTTCTCGGTTAAGCCCCTGCTTTACCCAAGAGTGGGATCAATTGGTGAGAGTGGGGTGAGAAATGACCACTGGCCGCCATCATTCCTCAATCTAATTTAAATAAAGAAAATATATTAAATTAATTGACATTCTTTGGATGGCTTCTTTATTTTTGTTGTGGATGTTATATTTAACCTCAGTTTTGGATAAGAGGAGTAGAGAATTTAATGGATGGTTTGTTTTGTCTGAATTGATAAGAGACGA
>DAIDHR010000060.1 GCA_027459605.1 Alphaproteobacteria bacterium | reverse complement strand
CTCCCTTCTTATTTTTGCAAGTTTAAGAAAGGCTTAGCCTACCATATTTTTTATCCCTTATCCAAAACTCAGGTTAAATGGGAAAAAAACAGGATTTGTTCGTCTCATTCCTGATGGTCAATTCTTTACGGTAAAGATCTACCCTTTCACATTGAGCAGAATAATGGTGATATTCGCCCAGAACTTTTGAAATTCTAGGGATAATTTTTACTCCTCCGGGTTTTCTAGGCTAAGGATGTCGCGTTGAGTATCATAAGAAAATAATTCTGCGTATCTTCCCCAGTTAATGATGACGGAAAGTGTTCTGAGCGCTTCTTCAGTTGACATGAACCGTTTCAACTCTTTTACAAATTTTTCTTTTGGAGCCTGTTGTTTTGGAAGATCCTGGAGAGCATGGTAGATATGGCGAGCTAAGCGAATATGCCGCATCAGATGGTAGGCAAAAACTTTTTTGCGCTCAAGAATATCTCCCTTACACAATGCTTTTCCTGAATCGGTGAGCTCAATATCCCCCTCAGCAATTTTAGCAAATCCAAGAAGCTCCAGAGCCTCGAAAAGCTGAAGTGACTCGTTAGCTGATAAGTTTTGCGACTCAGCTAAAGCAAATATGTCCGCTTTTCCATGGTGAGGAGGCTCCATTAGGGCATCCATAAGGGCTTGAAGCTTATGAATAGAAATTTCAGGAAGCCTATAGTCTATACCAGCCGTAACTTTAGCTTTCCCATCCTTTTTAGGTAAAGCTGGCTCAGCAGTTGATAGTAAAGCGGTATAGGTCTTATCAACAATGATTTGGAAATTATGGCTTGTTTCATCTCGTGGATAGCGAAGGGGGACATCAATTTCCGTAATGATACGTCCTGGATCATGACTTAAAATAACAAGCCGGTTGGCTAGGTCAACGGCCTCTGTGACACTGTGGGAGACCATGATGATCGCTTTTGTGTGGATTCGTTTTTCTATCCAAAGTTCCATAAGATCATTGCGGATATTTTCTGCAGTTAAAATATCGAGGGCTGAAAAAGGCTCATCCAGAAGCAGTATGTCAGGGTTTACAACAAGCGCTCGGGCAAACCCAACGCGTTGCCGCATGCCTCCTGAAAGTTCTTTAGGATAAGCTGATTCATATCCATCAAGTCCGATTAAATCAATGGCTTCCAAAGACCTATGCCGACTTTCCCGTTGGGTGAGCCCAAGAGCTTCAAGACCAAGCTCAACATTTTCAAGGACATTCAGCCAGGGTAAAAGAGCATGGGATTGAAAAACCATTGCGAAACGAGGGTGAGTTGGGGTGTACTTTTTCCCTTGATAAAATAAACTCCCCTCACTTGGTTGAATAAGGCCTGCAATAATTCTCAAAAATGTGGACTTTCCACACCCTGATTTACCTAAAATCGTGATAAAATCGTTTTCTCTGACTTTTAAGCTGATATGGTCCAAGACCAAAGCAGGTTTCTTGGGATCTCCATACCATTTGGAAATGTTGTCAATTGTTAAGAGATCTTTTTCCATTTCCGTCCCCTAATCTAACCGATAGCGTGTTGTAGCAAAGGCATAGAGAGGATGCCAGAACGTCCGGTTCAATACTAAAACATAAAGAGAAAGAATAATAACCCCAAGAAGAATTCGGGGTTGATCTCCTGCAGCGGTGGAGGCCGCTATATAGGCTCCAACACCCGTTGCCTGAAGTGTTTTGTCCCCCCAACTTACATATTCAGCAACGATACTTGCGTTCCAAGACCCTCCTGCAGCGGTAATAAGCCCTGTAACATAAGCTGGAAAAATGCTAGGTAAGTATAATTTTTTCCATTCTATCCATCCTTTCACCCGAAAATTTTTGGTCATTTCTTGAAAGTCCAAGGGAATGGAAGAGGCTCCTGCGATCACATTAAATAAAATATACCACTGTGTTCCGAGGATCATTAAAGGGCTTAACCATATGTTGGGAATCAGGTGATATTTTACAATGAGTGAAACAGCGAGGGGAAAAAAGAGATTGGCAGGAAATGCGGCCATAAACTGAACCCAAGGCTGTAAACGGCTCGCAAGACGCCGATTTAAGCCAATCATGACTCCTATGGGTACCCAAATAAGGGAGGCCACTGCACATAAAACCACAACGCGAATGAGGGTGACAAATCCAAGGAATAAAACATGTTGTCCTTCCTCAAAAGAAATCTCTGAGAAAATAAACAAATAAGCTTTGATCCCATAAAGAATGAAAACATAGATAAAGAAAAGGAAAAAGGCAGAAATAAGTATCCTCTGAATGATAAGGTTGATTCGAGGGTATTCCTTTTCAAGCTGTGTTGTTTTTAGGCTTAGGGCGTTAAAAGTAATATCCAACACGAATAAAAAGCCACCCCATAGAGTAGTCAAGATTTTAAAAAGAGCAGCTCTTCGGATCATGGTTAAAATCCATGATGAAGGAACATTTTCTGTTGCTATAAGTTCGGCTTTAAACTTGTCACTCCAGGCAAGAAGGGGTCGGAAAAGAAGCTGGTCGTAAAGAAGAATCACGACTAACATCGTTAGAATTGCATAATAAATAGCTTCGATAGATTGTTGTTTGGCGGCGAGCGCAATGTATGAGCCAACTCCGGGTAAAAGAATTGTCTTGTTTGAAACGGTTATCGCTTCTGAAGCGACTACAAAAAACCATCCCCCTGAAACAGACATCATTGTATTCCACAAAAGTTGAGGGACAGCATAAGGGACCTCTAATCGCCAATATCGACGCCAAGGAGAGAGCCGGTAGAGGGTCACAACTTCGGTAAGTTCTTTCGGAATACTGATAAAAGATTGATAAAGACTAAAGGTCATATTCCAGGCTTGGGAGGTAAAAATGGCAAAAATAGAGGCACACTCAACCCCTAATAAGCTTCCCGGAAAAAGGGCTATAAAACCTGTAACAGTAATGGATAAAAATCCTAAGATCGGAACGGATTGAAGAATATCTAAAATAGGGATTAAGATAAGCTCTGCCTTCTTACTTTTTGCAGCAAAGGTGGCATAGATAAGACTGAAGACTAGAGATAAAAGAAGAGCAAAAAACATCCTTAGAATTGTTTGTAAAGCATAATAAGGAAGGTGACTTGGATCTAAAGAGAGGGGAAGTTCTTCCGTAAGAGTAAAGGGTATTGTCATCTGCCGACTTCCCCAAACGCAAAGGGCAATGGCTGTTATGACAATAACAAACGCAATAGCATCCCAAGGAGATGGGCGCAACCTTACACCAGAAAAAAATGAAATGGCGTTGAGCTGAAGAATTGGAAGCTCCTCCTTTTTAGTTCAGAAAAAGTATATCATGTTAAGAGCAAATGTAATATTTACTACAGGATATCATCATTCTCTTGTTAAAAGTCCCAAAATTTTGTCCCTTTTTTTATTAGATTGAAATCATTTGATTTTTGCACTTATAGTTTAAGTATAAAAATAAGCAGGGGAACCTAAAATGAATATCAAAAATTTCATATGTTATCTTGTTTTTCTAGCTGTTATATGTATTTCTCCTTCTTATCCTATTGTTTTTATAGACATAGATAAGTTCGATTTTCTTGAAGAAAACAGACGAGGTATTCGAGTTGTATCATTTGACACAAACTATCAAAAATATAATTATATTGGCTATTTAGATTATTCCTTTGTTTCAGGCAAAGGGTTGACACAGGAAGAATGGCTTCCTTGGCCTAATGATGAGTACCAATCTTCTCCCTTCTGGATTTCATCAAAGGGTAATATATGTATTCAAAAAACGTTCAATCCAACTAAGTACTTTCTTCGCACTTATGCAAACATAATAAACGTGGAGAACCAACCACAAGGAAATATTTTTCAGATAAATGGGGTTACAAAAACAATTCTTGCCCCAGTAATTGCCCCAAGCCATGGAAATACTGTATGTTCTTATCTAAGTAGTTTTAGCTCTGATGTTTCTACTCCTTCCTTCACATGTGTTTCTGGATTTCCAAATAGTCCAAGATTTTTTTCAGAAATAGTTACAGTCCCTGAAGGGAACCCAAAGTATGAAGCAGCTCAGAAGGCAAGCCAAAGAGAGAGAGGAAAGCTTGGAGAACTCGTTACAGAAATGACAATGTTAAGTTTTGGATATATGCCTCTCCCTAGTAAAAATTCAAGTGACCAAGGATTTAATGGAGTTTGGGCGGACTCAGCAAAAGAGCCGACGTCTTTATTTTTATGCCAGTCGAACTGCCAGCAGCAAAAAAAATCTGCGGAAGCCTATATGAATGAAGACTTAAATGATGAGGAAATTGCACGAAAACTAAAGGAAAGAACACCCCCTCAAACCCGGACGATCATTGAATGTTTCATGAGGGAAAAACCAGACAGCCTATATAGGCTTGCTCAACGCCTTAAAAAAAATGGCCAAGTTCAATCCTGTACCAAAAAATTTGATTTATATTCTTATCGGCACTCGACTATATTAAAAAATATCTCCCCAACATCTTCTCTAGAAGAAAAAAAACAAGCACTTGAATTTATTGCTACACAGATGAACCTTGCTCCCAATGATATGATTTCTCTTATTTTAAATTCTTCAACCCCAATCTCTCAGCTGCCCCCTCCTTTAACCTATATCTCACCTCCTCGACAACCATCTCCTTTACATGCAGACCAAGCTAGTGTACCAGATCGATCATCGAGCCTTGTTTATCAAACGGTTACTCAGACAAATGTTACCCTTCCTAATTTTTTTCAGTTCTTTTCTTACAATAAGTTACAAAAACTTATCCAACTTATGAATAATGATGATGGCAGCCTAGGTCATCAAAAGATTAGTTTTGGTAAACTAGGAAAGTATGGGGGATATAGCAGTAACTCCAACGTGAAAAAAGTCTTAAAAGGGAGCGCCCCTCTACCTACAGCTCAGTTTATGTGGAGTAATCTTATTAGTAATTTTGATCGGATTTGTGAGGAAAACAACATCTTAAAAGATTTGTTTCTGGAAACTTGCTTGAAAGATCCTGCTTTCCAAGCTCAGGAAAGCCAATTATAAATTTAAGTTCTGCCCTCGAGCTCTAAAGAAGGAAGTTGTATATGAAAAAAAGGGAGGATCAGCTTGACGATCCATATGGTGAGATATCTCATCAAATAAACCTTACGATATAAGAAAAAAGCTGCTGTATTAGATACCCTTTAGCCCCCAAAAGGCTAACGAAAAGCACGCTCAAGAGACTTTTCCCAAGAATGAATCAAAGGAAGAAAACGCGAAGTGTTCGAGCCGGGGATATCAGGGTCTTCAAAAGCTTGATGCCAAAACGCATCTACCCAAGAAACAGAGTAGAAAAATCCACAGACCAAAGAGGTTAAGAAGAGCAACAAAAATCTTGCAAGAGAGAGGACTCTGAATGAAAATGCCATCGGGGTACTTAAGCGCTTAAAGATCATTGCAGATCGCTATAGGAATAGGCACAAATGTTTCTCTTTGAAGTTTAATTTGATAGCCGGAATTTATAACTTCGAATTGGCTTCCTAGGGTTCTGGAGGAGATCTATTATAAAAATATTTTATCATGTTACTTCTATGAAAAAACATTATTTGATTATATCAATTTTATATTTTTATTGTTTTCCAGCTTGGGGCATGCAGCTCTTTTTAGAACCTGCTGCAAAAGTCCTAGAGATGTGATAGTCTAAGATTAGGCTAACTCACTGAAAAGGATAAGAAAT
>DAIDHR010000059.1 GCA_027459605.1 Alphaproteobacteria bacterium | reverse complement strand
TATCTCAACCTCCCTCGGTTCAGATTCATCTTACCATACTTTTTTCATTTCCTCATCAATTGATTGCAAATTGGTATAACATGCAACCTGGGATCAGTTTGACCTGGAGAAAGGAGTTTGGACAAAGCCTGCCCATACAACGAAACAAAGAAGAATGGAACATCTCCCCCTCTCAACGCGTGCTCTTGATATTTTAAAAAATATGAAAGAGGAAGCCACTTCCCCCTTCTTATTCCCAGGGAAAGTTCCTGGAAAGCCTCTTCAAGAGATAAAGAAAGCTTGGGGCACAATAAGGAAAAAAGCTGACATACCAGATGTTCGTCTTCATGATTTGAGGCATACTCATGCCTCTTACTTGGTCTCCAGTGGGTTAAGTTTAAGTATTGTTGGAAAGCTGTTAGGGCATACCCAAGCATCAACAACTCAAAGATATGCCCATCTCGCAGATGAGCCTTTAAGGCGAGCAACAGAGGTATTTGGAGTTAAGATTGACCGGCTTACTTCTAAGGCATCTTGAGATATAAATGCGAGGTAATAATTTCAGACTCCAAGATTATACTGCCACTGAATTGGAAGGCCAAAGCATACTGATAGGAATGGCCCAAAGATTTTGGCCAAAAGAAAGAGGCATATTCCCGGAATAAAGAACGATACCAACGAAGGGCTTGTCCTTTGCAAGGTTTTCTTGAAACCATTTTAGATGATTAAAATCTTTTTTCTGAATGGATGAACTTGATTTGACTTCAATACCCAGGAGGGCTTGATCTTCCCGTTCAACAAGGAAATCAATCTCTCTTTTTAGCCTGTCTCTATAATGGTAGAGCTCATACTCTTCTTCGCTTGCGTCAATTTGTGAAGCAAGCTCATTAAAGATAAAAGTTTCTATAAGTTTTCCCAGGCGGTCAGAATCAAAGCGGATTTGATCTTTATTCCAAGAGAGGATAGAGGACATAAGCCCAGAATCAGTCATAAAAAGCTTCGACTGCTTGCCTACGCGGTCATAGTCTGTCTTTGTCCAAGGGAGAACTCTTTCTACAATGTATAGAGCTTCTAAGGCATTAATATAAGTGACTACGGTTGGACGATGGATAGATAAACCCGATGAGATAGAAGAGGTATCTAGGAATTTGCTCGACCATGCAGCAAGGACCTTCGTAAGCTCACGCATCGCATCATATCTATGGATTTTGGCAACATCTTGAAGGTCTCTTTCTAAAAGGGCCTCAATATAATCTTTATGCCACTTCTTCTGGTGTCGCCCTTCTAGGGTTAGAGCTTCTGGAAAGCCGCCTCGAAAAGCCATTTCAATGATGTCATCCTTCTCATAGAAGTTCCAATGGAAATCAAAGGATTGATTAAAAGCATGTGTTAAAAAATTGGGCGGATTTCCTTTTATCTCCCCTTGTGTTAGAGGGCGCAGCCTAACTTTGGAAACGCGTCCCGCTAAAGATTCTTGGGTACTTGGCAGGGCTTGAATATTTGCTGAACCTGTTAAGAGGTATTGCCCGGGTTGAGTTTCTTCGTCGACAACTTTTTTAATAGCGGGAAGAAGTGAGGGCACCCGCTGAACCTCATCAATAATCAATGTTTTTAGTTTATGTTTTACAAAATTCTGAGGATCATTTTCAGCAGCGTCTCTAAGCGTTGTATTATCCAATGTAAGATAGGCTGTTTCTTCAGTGATTAGCTGTTTTGCAAGCGTTGTTTTTCCGCATTGGCGGGCACCCACAAGTAAAACAACTCGCCGTGTTGCCATGGCTTGATCAATTTTGCGTCTTTGCCATCTAGAATAAAAGTGTTTCATAGAGAGATTATATACCCTTAATTGTTGCATTTTGCAGATTTCATGTCTGCTATTTTATATATACTTATTATGCGATTTTGTAAATATATGTTGTGCGATTTATAAAATTTAAGATTCGCTAAATATCTAGTATATTGAAAACAAATCAATATTTTTTCTTGATTGGTGTAGAGATATATCCTACGATGAGTAAGTCTTCTCATCTTGAGAAGGCGCGCCGAACAGATGCTCTAACATCTGCCCGACGCTAATCATCATAACTGAATAGGAGTTACAATGACTTCAGAAAAACTAGCTCAACTCGAGCACATCTCGCAACTCTTAATATTCCAACTCAAAAACGTGCATAAACATATTGGCAAAGCATGGTACGAGCTTGAACTTGCTCGATCCGACTTGAGAGATCTTATGGACGCTCATAAGGAATGGGAAGAGGAACAAGGACTCAACAGGGAGTCTGATCATCCTTATTAAATTTCATTGGTAAATTAAAGAGGCGGGAGGACTGTAAAAATTAATCCTTCCGCCTCTTTTTCTTTAAAAGTTGAACCAATCCTGTTTAATTTTCCCTCGAGTTTTGAGATTGATGGAAGGTGATTATGTTTATCCTATTTATTTCTTTCCCTTATGAAGATAATTTTCCCCTTGTTGAAAGGGGATGGCTATAAAATGGAACAAGTTGTTGATTTTCTTGAATGATAATTTCTACTTCTTTGAATTCTTGACCAAGTGTTTGAATTTTCTTCATTACCGTATGATCCAGATACGTGACTGCAGAAAAGCTGAGGATGAGCTTTTCCTTATTTTTTGCAAGAGCTTCAATTGTTTTTTTTAATTTCAAATACCCTACAAAAGTTAAAGGCCCTTCTACCACAATAAGGGTTTTCTTTGCTTTTTTCTTAATCGTAATGCTTGGAAAAAAAAGGCTTTTTAAGCTATTTCCCCGTATCCAATGAAGGAATAATTTTAAAACCGTACCGATTGTAACCCCAATGAGTAAATCACTAGCAAGGGTAGCAATAAACGTTGTCACAAAGAGGAAAAACTGATCTCGGCCGATTTCATAAGCATGAATAAATTCTTTTGACGAAGCAAGGTTGAGCCCCACAAAAACAAGAAGTGCTGCGAGAGCTGATAAGGGAACTAAGTTCAAGAGAGAGGGGAATAAAACAACAGCAAGAAACATGAATAATCCATGGAAAAAATTAGCTTTTGTAGATTGGGCCCCATAATCAATGTTTGCTTTACTACGGACGATTTCAGAGATCATGGGAAGCCCACCAATAAAAGCACTGACAAGATTACAGACTCCCACGGCGAAAAGATCTTTATTAAGATCAGAAGGTTGAGCATTACTCGTCATAGAATCAACAGCGCACACTGTGAGTAAAGATTCGATCGAGCCAACAAGGGCAAACATGATGATATACTTTAAACTTATCGGACTTAAGATTTGGGAGAACTCTGGAAATTGAACAGCTTCAAAAAAATTCACAGGTAAATGAATAAGAAAATTTGGCCCTATTTCATAAGTCTTTCCGAAGACTATATATGTATGCTCGGTACTTAGATTGAGATACCACGAAAAAAAAATGACAATTAGCAAAATAACGATGGAGGAAGGTATCCAAGAGACAGCCTTTACCTTTGGCCAAACAGTAACAATTCCAAAGGCAAGCATACCAATACCAAAGATGATGGGATTGAAATGTAAAATTTCTAGAGGAAAATGAAGCAGAAGCTGAAGTGGTCTTGTGAAATTTGGAGTTATTCCTGCTAAAACATAAGACTGTTTTGAGACAATAATAACCCCAATGGCCGCGAGCATCCCATGAATGACAGAAGGTGGCATAATCTCAGCAATAATGGCTTTTCGTGTTACAGCGATAAGTATTTGGATGAGCGCTGCAACAGCTCCAACAGCAAGAGTTAACTTATATCCAAGAAATACATTCCCTTGCCCAAGTTCTTGGACGGCACCTAAGACAATGACGATCAAGCCTGCTGCTGGACCTTTAATTGTTAACCCTGAGCTTCCTATAAAAGTGGCTAAAATCCCCCCAATGATAGCTGTAAAAATCCCTGAAATAGGAGGAAAATTACTTGCAATGGCTATGCCTAAACACAAAGGAAGAGCAATAAGGAAAACACTAAAACCTGCGATGATATCGTTTTTGAGCCCTTGGAACATATGGATCTTCTTGCATCTGTTTATTTGAGTGATTTATGAGCCCTATAATGATGTCATTATAACTCTTTCCTCAAGTAAATTTTGAAAGAAGGATTTTCCTTGTTTATTTAAAACCACTTTTTAACAGATGAGGTTGGAAAGAGATAGCGACGAAATATGCTAAATTTAGCTTCATTACTAGCCGGTGTTCAAATAAGGTGTATTACTTTATGGGCTAATATAGCTAATATCCCCTTACGACACTATCTAAGGTATTTTCCTCTTCGACTTAGCCAATTCCTCTAACCCCTGTTGTGCCCACAGGTTAAGTACATCCTCAGATCCCGCCATCTCATTCAAGATGAGGAAACCTTTGAACAAGGCTGCTACGGGTTCCTTCATTTCTGGTGACTTTTGAAGGTCTTTGCCTAAAGTGATACCAAAAGTTTCAACAAGGCCTGCCTTCGAGGCGAGGCCACCTATTGCAATCAAAGACCTCGTTCTGGCTTTTCTGGCCGTACGAAAGGTGAGTTCAAGTTTGTGCATCATTCTATACCTTTGCTCTTCAGATCTGGTGATGTGCTGGCTCAGTTTCTTGAGATTTTTTGCAATGGCTGTTAGGGGACTTTGGGCGAAAGGAAGGAGCACGCTTTTCCCACTCTTGTTGTTGAAGAGCAGAAGCCGTTTCATAGGTTTTAGTGAGGATATTCAACACAAGAGTTGGACAAAACCCATTCTTAAAAATCTTTTCAACCTCCTTATAAAAGAGAACGGCTTGCTGTGCGCAAAGCTTGTTCCGTCTCTCTTTAAGCCTATGAATCTGTTTTTCGATGGTTATTAGTTTGTCCGTCATACGGGCTCCTTCTTTATTTTGTGAATGACTTACATTAGCAAATTTGTTATTATAAATCAATATGCTACAATGAAATAATTAAATATATCCACATATAAATATGAATAATTCTGTATATCAGAATCGATCATTGGGAATCGATAGGCCTGTCTTAGCGACTTTTTTTAAAAGGAAGCTAAGCGCGCTTATACGTCGGCCGTTGGCGACTGCGCTTCGTGTCAAGCCACGCAGACCACCTTCAAGGGAGTTGAGTAGGTTATGGCCCTCTATCATTTCAGTGTAAAAGTTCTCTCTCGCAGCAGCCGGAATACGGTTCGCTCTCTTGCTTACCGTGCTGGGTGTAAGCTTTATGATGAACGAACAAGTGAAACTTTTAATTATCAAAACAAACCCGTTCAGCATGTTGAATTAGTACTTCCTAAGGATGCTCCGGTGTGGGCAAAAGAGATTCAAGAATTGATGGCTCACGATCGTCAGAAAGATGTTCAGGCCTTTTCTGATGTGGTTGAATCTGCAGAGAAGAGAATTGATGCTCAAGTTTATCGAGAGTTTGAATTTGCTCTCCATCGGGAACTCACGGAAGAACAGAACATCGCCCTTGCTCGGGAGTTTGTGGAAGGTCAAATTGCCTCCCATGGGATGGCTGCTCAGCTGAACTTTCACTTTGATGTCGATGAAGAAACTGGGGAGTACAAACCCCATTGTCATGTGACGGCAACCATGCGTTATCTGGAAGAGAAAGGGTTGAGCCCTAAAAAAGAAAGAGCTTGGAATAACAAAGAGTTTCTTTGTGACCTTCGTGTTAAATGGGAGGAATATTCGAACTTTCATCTCAAATTAAATGGCCATGATATCCACATTGACCATCGCTCTCACAAAGAACGGGGCATTGAGCTGGAACCTCAACCCAAACTGGGACGAGGCGTTTTAGAGCAAGAAAAAAGACTCCAACAACTTGAAGGAGGAGAGAACTATTCTCCCATCACAGATAAAGCCAAGATCTTTCATGAGACACAACTCCGAAATCTTTATCGCATCGTGAGGAACCCTGACGTTGTTTTTGACATTGTCACCAAACACCATTCCACCTTTATGTGGGGAGATGTGCAGAAAGTACTGCATCGGTATGTGGATGAACTTCCTCTTTTTCAAAGGCTTGAAGCTAAACTTAAGAATTCAAGTGAGCTTCTGCTCTTAAAGTCTGACGAAAAGTCAGGAGATATCTATACGACTCATACAATGCTGAAGGCAGAGAAGTCCTTAATTGAGACGGCAGAAAACCTTGATCAGATAAAGACTCATGGAGTTGAAGAAATCCATATTGGACATGCAATACACAAAGCGAACAAAGCCTTAGAAGACAAGGGAGGTCTTTCTGATGACCAGGTCAATGCCATCCATCACCTAGTGGATGAGGGCCAGATCAAATGTGTGGTTGGTATTGCAGGGGCGGGGAAAACAACGGCTCTGGGAATCTGTCATGAGATCTGGAAAGCAGAAGGATATAATGTTTATGGATTGGCGCCTACAGGAAAGGCTGCCCAGAATCTCGAATCTAAAGGCTTAGAGCAAAGTGGAATCAATTCAACAACCCTCCATAAGTTCCTCAAGTCTTTTAAGGAAGGTCGATGCCAATACAATAAGGACAGTATTCTTGTTCTCGATGAAGCCGGCATGGTGGATGTGGAACGGTTTGGAAAGCTTCTGGATGCTGTTAAGCAACTCGGTGTTAAACTCATCGTTGTAGGAGATGGAGCGCAACTCCAACCTGTAGAAGCTGGCCCTGCTTTTCGGCTTGTGACAGAAAGGGTGGGAAGAGCAGAATTGAATACCGTCGTTCGCCAAAAAGAAGACTGGCAGAGGCAAGCAACGGTTTTGTTTGGGCAGCAAAAAACGGAAGAGGCTATCCAGAAGTATGCCGAAAAGGGTTGTGTTCATATTATTGAAGAAAAGCTTCCTTCTCTCAAGGAAGTTCTCAAGGATAATGATTATGAAGGGATTATAAAGCTTTACGAGGTCGCAAGCCGGGTGTCTTCTCTGATTTACCGGGAAATAGATAAAGACGTTAAGAAAGACAACCCTCATGAGGACAACCTGTATTTTTTAACGGGGCTATGCAGTTGACTCCCGTGGCATTAAAAACTTGACGGGAACTGGGTTAACGCTTAATGATTGCTCAATTAG
>DAIDHR010000058.1 GCA_027459605.1 Alphaproteobacteria bacterium | reverse complement strand
GTCATATAGCATCTGTTCTATCCTCCCTTGGAGGCTTTACTATATCACTTCCATTTATAAATGTCGACAGAACCTAGGTCTAAAGTTTGGGAAAATTTCCATTTCTTATCCTTCTTATTCCAAATACCTTTGACAATAATGTCATCCACGCCGTCAAGATGGTGAAACGGATAGGGAAGGTGATCATTTATCATTTTGAACTTACGGCCATTTTGCTCAAAGTATGGTTTATTATCAAAGTTAGTTAGAATTTCAATTTGTTTAACTCGCGCCACCGCAAACTGTAAGGGTCTTTCTTCCGAGTCTTCTTCCCGAATCATCGCAAATCCATGAGGGTTTCCTATAAGTACATTTGCAAATAATATTGCAAGTATAAATTTCTTTAACATTTTAATATCCTTTAATAATTAAATAAGTTTATTTATATTTAGTTTTTGCTTTTATGTCAAGCCTGGATTAAATATCTTGTTTTTAAAAGAAAAACTATGACTTTTTTAGTCTAACCCTATCTTCTTTCTTAATCCCCCTTGGAATTGATAATTTCATAAAATTTTTACTTTTTCTCTTTAAATTAACAGTACCATCATAAAGAAGGGAGAAAAAATGTTAAAATTAATTAAAACTGTTACGATGACTCTGGCAATAGTCTCTACAAGTATTGAGACTTCTTTTTCTACTTATTATGAATGCCCTGACTCTGACAAAATTAAGTGTAAAATTGAACAAGACAACAAGAGGAAATCGATCACATATTGCCACTCCGATACAAACTGGCATGGAGCCTTTGGAAGTGTATTGAATTTACCTATTGCATTTACTTGGAAAGGACCTCATGTTGAGACCACACTTAACATAAATACATGCACTTATACTTTTGATTGGCATACAACGGACGATGGAATAATAGAACTTTCAAACCCAGATGTCGAACACAACCATAACTGTTATGTTAGCTCAAATCCAAAATTTCATAGAGGATGGACTTGTCCTTAAAGAATCGTTGAAGAGAAAATTAAAGGCTTGTAAAATTCTTCAAGCCATATAAGACTACCGCTTATTAAAGTAAAGCAAGCGCGAGGTGTCTTATGAAGCTATATCTATTTCTTTTAAGTATCCTCCTTGCCTTCTGTCCGCATAGCCTAGCGTCGAAGTCCGAGTTAGGTAAAAGATATACGTCAGAGTTTCCTTCTGACCCTCCTCAAAGCACCCTAAAACTTTCTTCTAAGGAAGAACAAGAGGCTCCGCCCAAACCATTAGTTCTAGTGACTGAAGATAATGAAATCGAGCGAAAGATCATTCGTAGATTTTTAGAGGGCAAATATACTGTGATGGAAGCCAAAAACGGTTTTGAAGCAGTTACTGCTTGCAAAGAAAATACTTTTTTGTTTATCACGATGGACATTCTCATGCCTGTTATGAAGGGAGACGAAGCAATAAAGGTTATACGTAATGACCTTAAATTGAGGACCCCCATTCTTGTAGTAAGCTCAGAGCCAGACAACCCAGAAGAGGTTTTCTCAGAAATTGGAGCAAATGCTTATCATAAAAAACCGGTTACTAGAGAATCATTGCTTGAGGCAGTAGATAGGGCTTTGTTAGCTACTCTTAATGAGTATTAATAAGACCTCTGCTAAATTCTAGAAAGCTCCTTACATTTGACCATTAAATAACTCTGGCCACTTTTCTTTCAAACGATCCTCAAGATCTTGTGGATATAGTCTATATTTAACAAAGAGATAAGCAAGCTCCTCAATAGCTTGTGGGTGAACATGAGCTCCGTTTTTTTTCGTAACAATAACCATTTCTTCGGGGCTGTTTTCATCCAAAGCACGACCTCTGTTAAGTGTTGCTTTTGTATGGGAGCCATTTCCTTGGTCTTTCTCAACTGCTTTTTTGTGCTTGCTGTCAACCTTGGGCTCTGCATGCAGCTTTTCTAAAAGAATCTCTATCTCATCAAATGTGATGTCATTAACTCTCTTTCCTCCACCGAGTCTGTATAAATCAAACATTCTATGAAATGTCTTATAGGCAGGACCCGTAGACCCTAATAAATCTATTATATCTAAATGATGCGTACGAAGTTCTTTTTCCTCCTCCTTTTCTTCCTGGTGTGTGGGAGGTTGTTGCCCATTATTGTTGCCTTTTCGGGTTTTAACTTTTTCCTTTTTATTTTTTGAGTTTTCTCTATAAAAACCCACCAAATTGGTTTGTTCCGGTTCAAAATTTTCGGTGACGGTTGAAGTTTCATAAGGAGTGACGGGAGGCAAAGATCTTATTTTTTTAGAATCGGGTTTGGAAATTTTTTCAGATAACGTCGAATCCTTCGTTTGTTGTGCGCGCATAATTTCTTGAGTTAGAGATTTCCTTTCACTGGCTCGTTTTTTAGCTAATTCTTGTTGCCTTTTCAGCGCATCTTCATGAACTTGAATCAGGATTTTTTGTGACTTGTCCGATTGCCCGTCTTTTTCTAAACAATAAGCTAAATTAAAGAGGACATTCCTTTTAAATTTTCCTCTCGCAAGATTAGCAAGGTTGGTGAGTGAGCTGGCTGCTTTTTCGTATTCATCTTTTCGTACAAAACCATTAGCGAGGGCAATCCATGCAGAAATAGAACCAGGGTTTTCCTTAGATTCATTTTCTGCGAATGATTCAAGCTGGTCATATTTTTTACTTTTTTCAAGACAATGAATATAAAACAGATGCAGATTATCAGAATCTAACTCGGGAGCCGCCATTACTTTTTCTGTAAGTTCAATAGCTTTTTGTAAATAAATTTCTCTTCCTTTTTTTACCTCCGGCCAAATATGTTCTTCTAAATAATACTTTGCGAGGTTAACCGAAGGATAACTCATATATGCATTTTTTAGAAAATCATGCTGAACTTTAAGAGAAACCTTATTTTGAAGCATATTATCAGTATACTTAATAATTATGTCCGTGACAGGTTCCCACTTATGAACTTTAGTTAATAGTTGATGTGCGGGGTCAATAAGCTTCTCCTTATTTTTTAAATCCAGGGCAGTTAGATAATTCTTAACTTTTCCTTTACCCTCCTCTGGGAGGCTAAGCTCGAGTAATTTCAAAAAGTTATCAATCCTTGATTCTCCTCTGTTAAGAAGCTCAGCAAAAACTAACATGGCAGTTTCATAATGCTTGGCTTGTTCAAGATCCTCAATATAGTGCCGAGCAGCTTTTTCAAACTCAGGACTATCCTCAAATTTAGGGTCAAATCTCAGCAAATTATGAAAGGCCTTTGACTTTTCTTCTAAATCCTTTTCAGACTTAAATTTTTGAAGAGCTTGAGGATAAGATTCTGATCCTGGTTCTTTTTCGAGTTTTGAAAAATGGACGGCATGGACAGAAGAAAAAGTTAAAAAAACAAACAATAAAACTGAAGTGTAAAAATAATAAAACATGCCAAGCCCTTTGTTAATAATATCTAATAAAGTACAATATAAAAAAATGATTATAGATTTGCAAGAAAAAATAAGTGTAAATTTTATACACGGCCACTATGGCCGGTCTTACCCTACCGCCAATTCCAGTTCCTTTTCTTCAATCCCTTTAAGTTCATCCCTCAGGCGAGCAGCTTCTTCAAACTCCAAATTCCCAGCGGCTGCAACCATTTTTTTCTCAAGACTTTCCTTATAGGCTTTTCGCCTCTTTGGGTTCATTTCTAAATAAGGATCTTCTTTCAAGGAAACCGTTGTGTGGTCCTTTTCATAAACGCTCTCTAGGATTTGATGGATCGACTTTTTAATACTCTCTGGTGTAATGCCATGGGTAGTATTATAAGCCTGCTGTTTTTCTCGCCGCCGGTTTGTTTCCTCAAGAGCAGCCTTCATGGAAGTAGTCATATGATCCGCATATAAAATAGCTCGCCCATCAACGTTTCGTGCGGCTCTTCCAATGGTTTGGATAAGAGATGTTTTAGAGCGGAGGTACCCTTCCTTATCCGCATCCAAAATGGCCACAAGGCCACATTCAGGAATATCAAGTCCCTCCCTGAGCAAGTTAATACCGATGAGGACATCAAAGACGCCCAAACGTAAATCTCGAATAATGTCAATCCGCTCAAGAGTCTCCACATCTGAATGAATATAACGAACCTTAACCCCCGCTTCGCTTAAATACTCCGTTAACGCTTCTGCCATCCGTTTAGTCAATGTTGTAACCAGAACACGATAGCCTTTTTTGGCTATTTCTTGACATTCTTGAATCAAATCTTCCACTTGGTTTTCAACTGGCCTAACCAGACAAATGGGATCCATAAGACCTGTAGGTCGGATGACCTGTTCTGTATAAACGCCCTGGGTTTGGGTCATTTCCCAAGGACCAGGCGTTGCCGAAACAAAGACAGTTAAGGGGCGCATGACTTCCCATTCCTCAAACTTCAAGGGGCGATTATCGCGGCAAGAAGGCAGCCGAAATCCGTAGTCAGAAAGGGTTTTCTTACGAGATGCGTCTCCCTTATACATCCCCCCTATCTGGGGGACTGTGACATGGCTTTCATCTACAAATAAAAGCGCATCTTGAGGTAAGTATTCAAAAAGGGTAGGGGGAGGTTCGCCTGGCGCACGCCCTGTTAAAAACCGAGAATAATTTTCAATACCTGGGCACATCCCCGTTGCTGAAAGCATCTCTAAATCAAATTTAGTGCGTTGTTCTAGGCGCTGAGCTTCCAAAAGCTTATTTTCGCTCCTGAATTCTTCAAGGCGATCTTTGAGCTCATCCTTTATCCCTTGGATGGCCTGCTGCAAGGTAGGACCTGGTGTGACATAATGAGAATTGGCATAGACTTTTATGGACCCAAGATTTGATGTTTTCTCACCTGTTAAAGGATCAACCTCAACAATGGACTCTATTTCATCCCCAAAAAGAGAAATTTTCCAAGCTCGATCTTCGTAATGGGAAGGGAAAATCTCAACAATATCTCCCCTTGCCCGAAAGGTCCCCCGGTGAAAATCTATATCATTCCGCTTATATTGAAGACTAACCAGACCTCGTAAAAGCTCACTCCGATCAATTTGGGTTCCTACCTGAAGGGGAATAACCATCTGACTATAGGTTTCAACTGATCCTATGCCATAAATACAAGAAACACTGGCCACAATGATGACATCCCTTCTTTCAAGAAGGGCTTGAGTTGCTGAATGGCGCATCCGGTCAATTTGTTCATTAATCGTGGCTTCTTTTTCAATATAGGTATCCGTGCGCGGCACGTAGGCTTCCGGCTGGTAATAGTCATAATAGGATACGAAATATTCAACCGCATTGTTTGGAAAAAACGATTTCATCTCCCCGTAAAGCTGAGCCGCCAAAGTTTTATTGGGAGCCATGATGAGCGCTGGCTTGCCTTCTCTTGCAATAATTTGAGCCATGGTAAAAGTTTTCCCGGATCCTGTGACCCCTAAAAGAACTTGGTCTTTCTCCTTTGAATGAACCCCCTCCACCAACGCTTTTATAGCATCAGGTTGGTCACCTGCTGGTTCAAAATCTGAGATAAGAGAGAAATGTGCAAAACTCACTTTAATTGATATCCAAGTTTCTTGTGACCACCTCTATTGCCTTCGAATCCGATCAGGGGCAGCTTTAGAGTAACATTTTCTATTTTAGGTAATTTGATGATTTTTACAATCTAATACCGTATATTGGGCTCCGTTTCATAAGACGCCAACTTCGATTGATAGAATATTTTGTTGCAGGAGTATAATCTATTCCTTAAGAAATTTATAAGATTTTTCAATATCATACGTTAATATGCGATCTTTATCTAAAAAGGGTACAACCTTCCGGAAGTTTTCATAAAAGGCTTCTGTTTTATCGCCTAATTTGAGGTCTAGTTTTTCCTTTTTCCTCAAGTCTATGGCTTGGGACGCATGCATTATCTCAAATCCCATAATATAATAAAGCTGATCAATGATTGTATGCACTCGTTCAGCCACTAAAAGGGAATTTGTGTACGTGTCTTCTATACCACCGGCGACGGGATAAGAAATGGTAGAGACGGGCATTATCAATTGCTGAACATTGGCATTCAGGTACATCAAGGGTTTTTGAACGGCTGAGAAAGCAAGTGAGGTCTTATTGGGAGACAGGAAACGCGAGAGATGAGTGAATTCACTTGATCCCAGTTTGACCGTTCGTTGCACGCTGCTTGCTGACAAATGCCCAAGGGCTATTCCTAGCTGTTCTAAATTTAAGACCCAAGGTAAAGGTTCAAAGTTTGCTGTGGGGATAACGGCGCCCGATAATCCTTCTTTGCTTACATAATACCCTTTTTCTTGAAGAGAAGAGCCATTGCTTGGTTCTACATTCAGGATGACAGCCGGATTATCATCGGAAGAATTCAATTGAATGGCTAGAGTTTTTTGCAATGCCTTCAAAGAATCACGTGCTGCTCCAATCACATGGCTTGCAGTACGAAAACTTAACGGATCTTGAAGAGCTCTAGTATCAGAAGGAACTAATAGATAGCTTCCTGTTAGCTTGCTCATAATATTCTGGGCAGAGGCCGCTTGGCTTGAATAGGGGCGAATTTTTTGGACAACAGGTAGATAAGGGGAGATATTTCCATTGAGGCCTTCTAAGCTTAAGGCAACCAATAATTCATACTTCTCTAAGAGCTTACCCACTTCATCAACGACGAGAGCAGTTATCCCTGCTGTATAAGCATTGGAGCTAAAAATAGACAATGCATCTTTAGCATAAGGACGTATGGGGGTTAAGTTAGCACGTTTCAGCGCTTCTTCAGCTGGCATAACTTTATTTTGATAGAAAACGTCCCCCTTGCCTGCCATAGCAAGACCAAGATGAGCAAGGATTGTAATATCAGCTTCTCCCATAGATCCGTTCGACGGGAAGATGGGTGTAATATCTTTATTTAAAAATTCGTTCAGCATGTGAATAATATCTGGATGAACTCCGGCATGACCCAAAAGAAAGGTATTAAGTCGGATAAGCATAGCGGCACGAACCACTTCTCGAGGAGCAGGGGGGCCTACAGCAGCACTGGTGGCTTCTAAGTCATCCATGTTAAATTCTTCTGAGGCTTTGCGTGCTTCTGGTATAGCAAAAACATATTATAATCGTACCAAGAATGAAGCATCTATAGCCGTGTCATGTTCATAGCCTCTTTGTTTAAAAGTCTTATAATGGCTTTTTAAAGT
>DAIDHR010000057.1 GCA_027459605.1 Alphaproteobacteria bacterium | reverse complement strand
CCCTTCTTATTTTTGCAAGTTTAAGAAAGGCTTAGCCTACCATATTTTTTATCCCTTATCCAAAACTCAGGTTATTTAAAATTTTTTCTTCGGTGCTAAAATGAAATTAAGATTAATGGGATTAATAGCTCTCTTGACTGTGGGTTTTTCAATACAAACTGCCCATTCTATGCAAAATAACTTTTTAGTTGAAGATGAGTCACCAAAAATTGCTCCCGCTAAATTTACTTGGAAACAGCTAGAACTTCTCAAAGAAGGGAAAATCGTTAATGGAGAGCTAGACGGTTATTCCCTCACAATGCAACTCGCAGATCCAAAAGAGCTGGAAACTGCTTGGCCAAGTACTTGGCAAGTTCTTTCTTATTCTAACTTTGCATCAAGAATCTCTAAAAAAGAGGAGGTTCAGGAAAATGTCCAGCCTTCAAATCCGGAGGTTAAAATTCAGACACTGGCGACTTATGCAATAGAAAGTAATTACTCTTCTCTTGGCGCCAAAGATTACTTTTTTAAGCTTATAACAAAGTTACATACTAGTAAAATAGAAGAAAATAGACAAGAAAGTCTGACTTCATCTCAGATTATTGAACCATCAAACTTGGAGACGATTGTTGGCTTGCAAAGCGCTCAGGTAAGTGGAACCTATTATGCAAAACGTGCATTTTTAAATGTGTTTCAAATACCTTATGGGAATCCTTACTCCCCAAGTCAATTACGTTCCCACCTTTTTAAACTATTGGGCAATGACTGGATAAACTCAGAATCAATATATGATCTCGGATATGACTCCGTCCCTATGTACCGATACCGCTCTGAGGGGTCAGGACGTTACATCGTTGTCTCTTCCCCTGCACATGACCTTCCTGAAGAGGCAAGTGAAATGGAGAAGTGTAGTTCTGGAAACCTTTCTATTGGAACGGTTGTGAAGTCAATAACATCAAATCCGATATTTCAATCGTCAGACCTGAAAATTTTAATGCCTGTTGCCCAATCAAACAAGGGGCGACGTCACTGGACCCTTTTAGATTTGGACAAAAAGAACAAAGATTGGTCCATTTCTCACTTAGATTCTAAAGGATTTTCAAGTGTTTATTATAGTTTAGAAAACATGATGAAGGGGTTGGAAGATATAACATATGGCCAGATGAATTTATTGTATCTTGGTCATCAGGGGCTTCTGAATTTAAAGGATTGCCCAAGATACGTGACGAGCTATATTTTAAATATCCTTCAAAATAAAGATCCAAAAGATCTTTCCAATGAAGAAATAGAAAAAATTTTTAAATCTCTTCCAAAGTAAAATTTCGAGATATTGCGATATAGATTGTATATTTAATAAAATGAATCAGGACTGTAGTCATGTCTATGGAATGCAAAGAATGCTATCAGAAAACATTTGTAAGGAATAAACCTCTAACCAATGAGAACTAGTTAAAATAAAATGTACTAAATTTGTTGACATTCTTTAAATGACTTCCTAGGTAATTGATATGTATTATATAGTTTTTCCGGAGATATTATGAAATCTAAATCAATCGTTTTTTTAAGTCACCTTTTAATTAGCTCTTCTTTTCTTGGATTTGCCGCCCATGCAGGTTTTGAAGACGACTTAGCATTTAAATACAAGACCGTTGGCTCTTGTCTAAAAGAAATACAGAAAACTCAAGGATCTCGTCTTCCGCAGCTCATGATAGATGCCGAAACAAATGAACAGTCTCTAAAAAAATTACAGAACATTTATGGAGCAATATTGGCTCTTCCAAAAGTTGGCTATCAGCCCATCGGTTCCCAAACAGATGCAAGAGTCCCCGGGATACAGAATTTCTTTAAAATGAACAAAAAAAAGATAGATGGTATAATTAAAGATCCACCTGTTTTTGTTTCTCAGTTAAATCATTTTCCTTCTCATACCGCTCAAGCACGCAAAAGTATCTTTGATGAGAATCAAAGGGTAGCAAAAAAGGGAGGTTACATCTTTAATAACCAACAGATTAAAGTTAACACAAAGAATGCAACAGCTGGAAACAAAGTCTACGGCACCATCGGCCAACCCTATCAACCAAATGTAAAATTACGAGACCAACAAAAACCATTTAAACAAACTTCCCTCCACGTCGTGAACGATGACACAGTAAATTTTGCCCTTCAACTTAAAAAGGCGGGTAAGAACGCTCTTTCAATAGATATGGCAAATGCCCAGATTCCTGGTGGAGGAGCTTTCAATGGACATGGGAATGTTCAAGAAGAACAGATGGCCTATCGGTCAGATCTCTATGCTCATTTAAAACCATTTGCCGATAATGCAAAGCGGGGTAAATCCAATAATTTCATTCCTGAGCAGGGAGGAATCTACCTTCCTCGCGTGAGCATCTTCCGTCAGGATGCACCAAAAGGATACAGTTTCGTAGATCAGCCAGAGGAATTAGCCATTGGAGCCATTGCAGCTTGGCGTCACCCTAACCGAGGTCCAAAAGCTGGCCTTGATGAAAATTTTTACCCTGAATTAAAAAATCCAAAAATTTACTGGGAAACCACTGAAAAGAAATTAGAGGCTTTTTTTGATATGGCTTTAGAAAATGGTCATACTGTTCTTAATTTGAGTGCTTTTGGCTGCGGGGCTTTCAAAAACCCTCCTCAAGAGATGATAAAAGCCTTCCAGAGAGTTATCCAAAAATACGCCGGGTGTTTTGACGAAATCTATTTTGCAATCAAAGCAACAAATCCGAAAGACAAGAACTTTAATCTTTTTAGTCAAGCTTTTGACAAGAAGGTTGTAGTCCCCGTTCAAAAACCAGCAAACAATCCTGCTCCTACGCCAGCAAAGCAAGCAGCTCCTAAGGCTACGCAGACTAATCCGGCTCCTAAGCAAAATCCTGCTCCGGCCAAAGCGGACAAGGATAAACAAAAAACTGCTGCAAAAATAACGCTTCATAAAGACCTCAAGAATCTCTCCTGGAAATGGAAGTCTCCGAGTTCAAAATTCCAAAAAAATGCTGATGGATCGCATACCCTTACGACCGATACAACAGGTGCCTATCAGGTTTCCTATTCCTTTAATCCGCCAGCAAAGGTAAAGACCGTAAAAATTCTCTCTAACCTCGATGTTAGTAAGGGAGCCATCTCGTTGGGTGTTTTGAATAATAATAAAAGTAAATTTATTGGACAAAAGTCCTTTGGTGTTGGAAAACACACAGGCAAAATTGAAGCGCACCTTAATGGCGAAAAGACATTGACGCTCATTATCAGCAATAATTTTAGAAATATTCAAGCTTCCACAGTAACTTTGAATGATCTTCGAATCGAATTTGAAGAATAGAAAGCTGCTTTCCTGGATTGCTCTTGCCATAGGCGGGAGCAATCCAGACAGGCCCATATATACGCCTTTCTTTATAGGAATGAACTTCTTTCATGCAACATTTCTGATCTTGATATGTTTTGAAAGGACCTTCTTACTTTAATACCTATATAAGGCAAAACATTTTTTAACAAAACCTCTATCCATTGTTAATTGTAAACGTATGGATGTAAGAAGACTACCAGTTTCTTCACATTCTTTATGTGTACATATGTCGTGCTTATTCTTTGCTACTACACATGCCTCACCACTTGCGAAAACTTTTATCATGTTTACGTCGTCGGGGATTTGTTGATGTTCGTTGAACATTTGTAGCTGGCCTTTTTCTTCAACTTTAAACTTTTTCCTGTAAGAGGTGCCCGGAATTGGCCCGTTGGTCCTCTCATCTGCTATCCAAACATTGTATTCATATTCTGAACCTGGTTTACCTTCTAAATCCACTAATTCGGATTTAAAAACAAAAGCAAAAGTGCTATTGGCAAGAAGACAAGAACTTAAGAAAGAGCCTACAAGAAATTTAAATTTTTTATTCATAATCTATCCTTTCATTGCTATCAAGAGTTATTACAAATCAAACTATTATGAGTTTTTTTAACATGGATGTATTAAGAAAAAGTTAAGAAATTCACCCCACTTCCAAGAAAATTTTAGGTCTTTTTACTTTTTTCGCAGCCTTTACATAAACATGGGTATATTTTAAGAACATTTCTCTTGTCCTCCCCCCCTGCTCTTTTGCTATAAGAAGGGGGAGGGGCTGGCTATGTGGGCGCAAGCCTTGCAAACTCGGTCAGGTCCGGAAGGAAGCAGCCGTCGTAAGTATCTTGTGGGTCACGTTTACCAGTCCCTCACCCATGATGAAGCCCGAGTTTTGAATAAGGATATAAATTAACATGTTGAAAACTTTACGTTTTCATAGGGAAAAAGGAATAAGGCTCTCTTGCTTGTCAAAAAACCAGGGTGAGGATTAAACCGTGGAAGCTGCCCTTAAACTTGTTGAGCCTCTTAAAGCGCCCCCACCTCTCGAAGGATATCGGGTGCTAGCGCGTAAGTACCGCCCTTCTCAGTTGAATCAAGTGATCGGCCAAGATTTTCTTGTAGAGACCTTGAGGCGCGGCATTGAAGGTGGGCGCCTAGGCCATGCCTTTATCCTGACAGGAATTCGGGGTACAGGAAAAACCACAACAGCCCGTATTATTGCTCGTTCCCTTAACTGTGAAAAAGGGCCTACGCCCGAGCCGTGCGGAGTATGTTCCTCCTGCACAGCCATTGCTCAAGACCGCTCTATGGATGTGATTGAAATTGATGCGGCCAGCCGGACCAGTGTAGATGATGTCCGTGAGATCATTGAGGCTTCCCGCTATAAGGCCGTTTCCTCTCGCTACAAGATTTACATTATTGACGAGGTTCACATGCTCTCGAAGAGCGCTTTTAATGCGCTTTTAAAGACTCTTGAAGAGCCCCCTCCCCATGTAAAATTTATCTTTGCAACAACGGAAATTCAGAAAGTCCCTGCAACTATCTTATCCCGGTGTGTGCGCTTTGATTTAAAGCGCATTGAAAGCTCAACCCTAAGTCATTATTTCAAAACCATCTGTGCACAAGAAAATGTTACCTGCGAAGATGAGGCTATTGCCTTGATTGCTAAAGCTGCTGAAGGATCTGTGCGGGATGGGCTTTCTCTTTTGGATCAAGCCATTACCTATGGGACTTCGGCTGTTACTGCTCCTCAAGTTCGGCAAATGCTAGGACTTTCTGATCAAGGAGCTCTTTTTGACCTCTTCCAAACCCTTATGGAGGGAGATATTCTTAAGTCCCTTGAGACCTTACGGTATTTCTATCAGGAAGGGGCTGATCCTGTGCGGGTTCTTGAAGATCTTTTGGATCTCACCCATTGGCTTCAGTGCTTAAAAATCAACCCTTCTCTCGCTCAAGACATGACCCTAACAGCAGAAAAGCGCCATAAGGGAATCGAGCTCGCAACTTCCCTTTCCATCCCTGCCCTAACCCGCCTCTGGCAAATTCTCTTGAAGGGTTTTGAGGAAGTTAAACGCGCGCCTGCTCCTCAAAAAGCTCTTGAGGTGATTGTGATTCGATTAACACATCTAGCCCCTCTTCCGTCTCTTCACGAGCTTTTAAATGGGGAGGGAATAGACTCCCTCGAAAAAAAAAAGCCTTATCTATAGGAGTAGCTAATATAGATCAAACTCCTGGGTTGGGTTTGCAACAGCAGACAACCCAAAATCGTGGAGAAGATCATAGAGAGCTGGAACATCATCCAGGTGTCTCATGTAATACCGAAGAATTTGTTGAAGCGATCGCCCTTGAGAGCCCTCCGATCTTTATTCCTGAAGAGTGTATAGATAAAGGGGTTTCTTCCTTCTCGTCCTTTAAGGAATTAGTGGCCTGGGTCAGCGAAGAGAGAGAAGGGCTCTTGCATGCGCATCTTTTGTATGATGTAAATCTCATTGACTTTTCTCCCCCAACTATCACCTTAAGAATTTCTAAAAAAGCTCCTCAGGATTTGCCTCAGAAACTGCAAAACCTTATAAAAAAGAAAAAGAATGAGGTCTGGACGATTGCAATTTCTGATGAAATCGGTCACCCTACCCTTCATGAACAAGAGCAAAAGGCTCAAGAAGAGCGCCGCGAAGCTATTTTACAAGATCCCCTTGTGAAAACGCTGATGGAATCTTTTCCAGACGCAATCCTTCTTGAGATTACAGATACATAAAGAAAGAGAGATATTATGTTTGGTAATATTGGCGAAATGATGAAACAAGCTCAGAAAATGCAAGCTCGCATAGCTGAAGTTCAACAAAAGTTAGAAACCCTTGAGGTAACAGGAGGATCAGGGGGAGGCCTTATACAGATGACAGCTGATGGGAAAGGTGCCATTAAAGAGGTTAAAGTGGATCCAACCCTTCTCGATCCCAAAGAAGTTGACGTTTTAGAAGACCTGCTCGTCGCCGCCTTCAGAGATGTTCAAGCCAAAGCAGAAAACCTAGCAAATGAGGAAATGAACAAAGTCACAGGAGGCTTGAAGCTCCCTGGGGGAATGAAACTGCCATTTTAACCCTTTTGTTGCCTGAAAGATAACACTTTTTGAAGCATCTCCTATGATCAGTGATGAACTTAAAACCCTTATTCAGCTCTTTTCAAAGCTCCCTGGACTTGGGCCCCGGTCAGGGAAACGGATTGCCCTCCACCTCCTTCAAAATCGAACTACAACTTTACCTGCCCTCACCGAATCCCTACAAATTGTAGGGGTCAAGGTTCAAGACTGTACAATCTGTGGAAACTTGGATTCTCAAGATCCTTGTACCCTGTGCCAAGATCCTCGGCGGGATCCTTCCGTTATTTGCATTGTTGAAAGCGTAGCTGACCTTTGGGCTCTTGAGCGAACAGCTTCTTATAAAGGCCATTATCACGTTTTGGGAGGGATTCTTTCAGCCCTCGATGGCATTGGCCCCGAGGACTTACGGCTACCTTCCCTTTTAAGCCGCTGCCAAGCGGGAGGTGTTCAAGAGGTTATCCTTGCTCTGAATGCCACTGTTGAAGGACAAACCACAAGCCATTACCTGACTGAACGCCTCAAAGACCTTGGAATCAGCCAAGTTTCAAGCCTTGCTCGCGGTGTTCCCGTTGGGGGCGAGCTTGACTACTTAGATGAAGGAACCCTTTCAGCAGCTCTCTTATCAAGACGGATGATGTAGCCCCTACCTAGAAAGAATACCTTTTTCTCAAGAGTTTTTACTCTTTCGGCTCAGGTTTAACATGGCGGCACTTCTTTTTTCCATCCTTTCCTACAGTGCATTGGTTTACAAGACCGAGCCTTTTTGCTTCTTTTTTAGAAGTCGAGCAGTCTTCATAACATACACAGGGATAGCATTCATCATTATCTTGGCAGCCACTTCCCCCACAACCGGCATACAGGGATGATGTAAGCAGTGGAGAAAATAAAGTGACAAAGAAAAAGCTTGAGGCAATTAAAATGCATTTTTGTTTCATAAAACTCTCCAATGATAAATTACCAAGATTAATTCTTGATATTAAAAAAATTATAGATAAATTTTAATCAGTTCAAGTGTGATTTTACACATAGATTTCATACTGGTAACCATCAGACTTAGGCACCGCCTGAATGAATTTTTCTGTTCCTGGTAGAAGGTGTAATACCAATTTGCAATCAATTGATGAGGAAATGAAAAAAGTATGGTAAGATGAATCTGAACCGAGGGAGGTTGAGATA
>DAIDHR010000056.1 GCA_027459605.1 Alphaproteobacteria bacterium | reverse complement strand
TATTTCACTCCCTTCCTGTCAATTTTAACTCCCGCTCTAACTTCCTTCTTCATTCAAACACTTTTGCAGCAGGTTCAATTTAGATTTAAAAACTTTTCGGGACATAATGAAACTTAATGAAGAACTAAGTAAAATGGCTATAAAAATTGTTATTCTTGGATGAAAAGTTAAATAAATTACTATAAAATGAAATAAATAGTAATTAATTAAACAAATTAATGCATAAACAACAGCATATTTTAATTTCATTATTATTTTTACTTCCCCTACGTTAAAAACATGCTTTGCATTTGTATATAAAGTTAGAAAAAAACCAAAAATATATATAATAATTAAAGAAAATTCGTATCTTATGAAAAATAAAAACAATTGAAAGATTAAAATTAAAGAAAGGTTATTGATAACTGCAGCAATAATAAATTTAATTATCTCTAATGATAAGAGTTGTGTCTTCGGATTCGAAAAGATTTTTTTTAATAATTGCTCTATTATAAATCTATTTAATGATGAAATCATATTTTTGATCATGAATTAAAAATCATTTATTTCTAATGTATCAATTTAAATATTGATGAATCATTAAGTTTCTAGAAAGAAACATATGTCTCCCATGATATTATTTAAATTGTCAAGACTAGTTCATGGGAATAACACTCCAAAGACCTCTTATTGAAATGCTGACTCCCATGCAAAAAATTATTCTTTTCTTTATATGGAAGGAAAACCTCGTTTAGCGCCTTCTTATGATCTTTTAACCACAGCTGTTTACCCACAACTCACTAAAAAAATGGCCATGAAAATAGGTGATAAGTATATTCTAGAAGAAGTTATGCTTAGGCATTGGAACCAACTTGCCCCAGATACACAGCTTGCGAGAAACATCTTGGAAAAAGATCTAAAGAAATTTGCAATTGATCTTCCGAAAAAAGCTCAAGCCCTTTTGAAGGCCTTGAAGAAGAAAGGCCTTTCTTCTCCGATATGTGAAAATTATAGACTCTCATTGAAACCAGATACCAGCATGTTTTAAATACTGGGGAACGAGTTAAGGGAAACCATTCTGGCGTAACTCGTTTCAAAGTATACTCGAGGTATATCCGGCGATTTTTCTGATTTCAAGAAATGTTCTGAAAACATTGATTTCCTTGGTTGCGGGGGTAGGATTTGAACCTACGACCTTCAGGTTATGAGCCTGACGAGCTACCGGGCTGCTCCACCCCGCGACAGGTAAAGAAAAGGACAAAATCCCTAGGCTGAGGACCATATCAATCCTTCTTATATTTGTCGAGAGTTTTTTAAGAAAAAAGATATAAAAAATTGATAGAAAACATTTAAAAAAACTTTTATCCTTAAAAAAGAAAAAAGAAAGGTAATTTTGATGACATCTTCACGATCTGTTGTATTAGCAGCAGCCGTATTAGGCCTTTGTATTGCTCTTGGCCCATCCCTTGCTGGGTATTTCATATATCATGGAATTATGGGATTCAAACTGGCTGATAGATATGTTGTTGCCAAGGGGCTCGCAGAGCGCCTAGAAAAATCAGATCGAGGAACTTGGGAAATTACGGTTAGGGTTACTGGAAATGATCTTCATCAAATATACCCTAAGTTAGGGCATGACGTGACCCTCGTTCTTGACCTGTTAAAACAAGAAAGCTTTGAGCCCAAGGATATTACACTTTCAGCTTTTCCTGTTGTAGAAGATTTATTGACCCGGAGGATGGGAAATGAGCCGACACCTCCTGAAAGATATCAAGTGGAGCGTAAAGTCCTTGTCGAGTCTCGGGATGTAGATGCCATCAATTCACTTTCCAATAAAGTCGAAGGACTTGTGAGCGAAGGCGTTATTATCTCCCGTATAGATGTTCGCTATTTTCTTGATCGGTTTAATAAGCTTCGCCCTCTCTTGATCGAAGAAGCCACAAAAAATGCTCAACAAGTTGCAGAAAGCTTTGCCAAAACCACGGGAACAAAAATCGGGGTTATTCGGAAAGCCAACCAAGGAGTGATTCACCTCACGAGTCCAGATGCGTCTCCGAACGAACAATACGACAGCGGTACAGAGTCTCTCGTAAAAAAATTGCGCGTTGTGGCCACACTTGAATTTTATTTGAAGTAAAAAGCCTTTCCTTCACCTTAAGAAAAACATAAGCTATCCATACACCCCAGCAAGAGTTTGTCCTACGGGGAAAAAGTGCGTGAGCGCCCTCTCGTTTCTCTAGACAAATGAATTTTCATCCCTCATATATAAAAGCTTGTTGTATGAAGAATGGAGAGTTGGATGACTTCCGTGGGAAACGATAGTGCTCATTTTACCAAAGGTTCCACGAGCCACCATTCAGAAGCAAGTGCATGGCTTGTCTGGAGCTTTGCGGGCCTCTTTTATCTTTACCAGTTTATCTTGCGAAACTCCCCTGGTGTAATGATCGATGATCTTATGCGTGATTTTTCTGTTGGAGCTTGTGCTTTGGGGGGACTTGTTTCTTTCTATTTGATTTCTTACTCATCTCTTCAAATTCCTGTGGGACTGGGTATGGATAAATTTGGTCCCGCCCGACTTCTAAAAGGAGCAATTCTTCTGTGCATTGCTGGCGCTGTATTCTTTGCCTTAGCCGACTCTTTCTATCTAGCCTGCTTTGGACGCCTTCTTATAGGGGCAGGATCCACCTGCGCTTTCTTAGGATCGATAAAGTTAGCAACCTATTGGTTTAAACCAGAAAAACTTGCGCTTGTTGTAGGATATACGATGCTTGCGGGCACAGTAGGAGCGTCTCTAGGTCAAACGCCCCTTGCCTTAGCTATTGACATATTCGGTTGGCGAGAAACTTTTTTCTATATTGTGATTCCTTTAGGCATTCTCTTAGCTGCTGGAATTTGGATCTTTGTAAAAGATGCCCCTCCTGAGGGACCTTTAGTTCCACATAGTCCGCTAGATACGTCCTTTAAATCACTTTCTGTACACCTTAAAGATATTGCAGTTGATTATAGAATATGGGCTTTGGGGTTCTATGGAGCCCTTATGTATATCCCTATCCTCGCCTTTGTTGACTTGTGGGGCGTTCATTTTTTAATGAAACTCTACAACATTGATAGCGCTACAGCAGGATCAGTTACCACCATGTTTTATATTGGAATTGGGGTTGGCTCTCCCGTTGTAGCTATCCTATCGGATTACTTTAGAGACCGCAAAATAACGATGACGTTAGGGGCAGGGCTTTCTATTTTATGTAATAGCGCTATTATTTATGTTCCCGATATTCCTCTTCCATCAATGTATGGACTTTTGTTTACAGCTGGATTTATCTTTTCAGTCCAGCCTCTTATTTTTTCTTCCGTGTGCCAACTTACCCCCCACGCTAACAATGGGACTGCCATCAGTTTTACGAATATGCTTGTCATGATATTGGGCCTTATTTTGCAGCCGCTTATAGGACATTTGCTTGAGCTGATGTGGAAAGGAACAATGGAAAATGGAGTTCCTTACTACTCTATTGCTGATTATCGGGCTGCCTTGACAAGTATTCCTTTATGTCTTGTACTCGCCCTTCTCCTCATGCCCTTTATTCCCGAAACTTTTCCTAAGGAGGAGGAAGTTACAGCATAATTTTTTGATGTTGGTGGTAACCTCAATTGTTCCATGAGGGTTATGCTTTACCAACGACAGAGGGAGCTGTTTTTGCAGGTGATTTAGTCTTTTCAGCTTTAGGGGCGGGCTTTGGAGCCGATTTAACCTCTTGGACTTTCGTCGGAGCGGGCGCTGGAGCTGGGTTAACTTTAGGTGGAATTGGAGCTGGTTTTGGTTGGGCTACTTTAGGTTCCTTCCCTTTAGGAGCGGGCGCTGGAGCTGGGTTAACTTTAGGTGGAACTGTAGGTAACTTTAGTTGTCCTGCTTTAGGTTCATTTCCTTTAGGAGCGGGCGCTGGAGCTGGTTTAATCTCATTAGCTTTAGCACTCGGGGTTTGTGGAACCGGATTAGCCTTAGATGGAGTTGGCTTAATTTCTTCAGCTTTAGGCGCAGGCTTTGAAGCTGGTTTAGTCTCTTGGACTTTAGTAGGAGCAGACTTAGGGGCTGGTTTAGTCTCTTGGGTTTTAGGTGCAGGCTTTGAAGCTGGTATAGTCTCTTTAGCTTTAGGAGCGGGCGCTGGAGCTGGTTTAATCTCATTAGCTTTAGCAGTCGGGGTTTGTGGAACTGGGTTAACTTTAGGTGGAACTGGAGCTGGCTTTGGTTGGTCTACTTTAGGTGCATTCCCTTTAGGGGCCGGGGTTTGTAGAACCGGATTAGCCTTAGGTTGAGCTGGCTTTGGTTGGCCTCCTTTAGGTTCATTCCCATTAGGAGCGGGCGCTGGAGCTGGTTTAATCTCATTAGCTTTAGCAGTTGGGGTTTGTAGAACTGGATTAGTCTTAGATGGGACTGGAATTGGCTTTGGATCTAGGTTAACTTTAGGTAGAACTGGAGCAGGTGTTGGGGCTAATTTAGTCTCTTCGGCTTTAGGAATAAAGGGAGTCTTAGGTCTAAATTTCTTATCTAATAAGTCAATAGCTGCCTTTAAGTCTACGCTTTTAAAAATTTCTTCCCCAAGATCGGTTTTGGCTGTCAATGTACGACCTGATGATTTCAAAATTTGGAGAAGGTCATCTGATGTTCCGTATTTATACCCCTTATCCCTAGCGTACTGCATTAAAAGAGTAAGAACTCCAGCTCCTATAGGTGTTGAATAGGAGGTGCCTTGGGTAGCTTCGTCCAGATGATGGTATTTAACCGAAAGATTAGATCCAGGAGCTAGCATAAAGTGATTCCGTGCTTCGTCATTTGGAAGCGACGAAAACCAAGATAGAGCTTCTTCTCCATCATTTTGAATATCATGAGCTCCCCAAAAGATAACGTTTTTTCCGCCGGTTTGGTTAAGGAGTATTTGTCGACCTGATAATTTCCCTGGAATGGGCTCATCGTTCTCATCCCAAGCGATATTAAGGCGGGCTTTAAAAAGATTTGGGGATTTAGTGGAATAATTTCCTGGAGGAAGATTGATCATGATCCCTTTCTTTGCAGCCGTCTCCATTGCAGGAACACACTCCTCAGTCATAGCAACAGAGTAGTTAATCAAATCTACTTTTTGATCAATTGCGATTTGAATCGCTTTATTGAAAGCTTTGACGTAATCACCATTTTCACACAGTTTCATAAGATCTATATCTAAAGGGAGAATTTCAGCCTCAGGAGCAATTGAAAGAAAGCTTGTCACAACTGACGATCCGTGAAAGGAGGTTCCAGAATCTCCCTCTAGTTTTCTGCGGAGTTCATATTTTTTTTTATCAAGTTCTGAGAGAAGATTGCTTTCTTTCAGGTCTTTATCATCTGTTGGAAGGACATAAGAGTAGGCTTCCTTATGAATAACCCCTTTTTTGCTAAGCTCTTTTATGTGGTCAGGGTGGAATGGACCATCAATGATAGCAATTTTTAAGCGTTTTCCATCTTTTGTTTGGCCTTTTATTCCCATTTTATGAAGGATATCGGCCTTCACAACTTTTGCAGGGTTTACAAATTTTTTACCTGCACCTTTAGGATCACATATAAATGCGTCAGGTTCATGTTTAAAATTCGTCCCACCAAAACAAGGATCAACACCAAGGGTTGAAGAAAGTAAAAGAACCCCCCCAAAAAATCTACTTTTTCTATTGATCATCAAACAACCCAAAAACCAAATGTATTAATAAATTAAATATAATAATGAAATTTTAAATTTCAATAGATTTTCATAACACCGACATTTTTATACAAGTATTCAAAATCAATAAGTTAACATCCTTACAAGGCTCCTATGGTGCCTCGCAAAGACAACCTTGAATATTGTCCTTTATTATAGAAAAATTTGTCCTGTGTTAAGAGAGATTTTTCGAGAATTATTTTATTAAACACTTGATATGGAACTCATAAGTTTTATGAAAGATCCTTTTTCTTTGGAATCTCGGGCACCAGGCGAATCATAACCTGACTTTTGGGGTAAACCTTTAAGACCTCTGCTTCCACTTCCTCTGCAACGAGGTCAGCTTTTCGCAAAGACAAATTTGGCCTCATTAGAAGATGGAGTTGAAAGAACTGTTGGAGCCCTGAGGTCCGGGTCCGAAGATCCCGAACATCAATGACCTCAGGATGGGCTTTGATGATCGCAAGAATTTTTTTTCGCTCATCATCATCAAGTTCTCGATCCATTAATACATTGAAGGCTTGCATAGTTATATTCCAAGCCGTCCATAGAATATAAATACCAATCAATAAACCAAAAATAGGATCAATCATTTCGATGTGGAAAAACCGTGCACAAAATAAAGAAAAAATAACAGCTGTGTTGATTAAAAGGTCTGATTTGTAATGAAGCATGTCTGCGGCAATAGCGCCGGATTTCGTTTTCTTGACCACATATTGCTGGTAAGAAACCAAAAAAAGGGTAATCACAATTGCGACAGCCATAACCAAAAGGCCAACTTCCGTGGCTTCTATGGGCTCACGAGCTGAAATTCGATCGCGCGCCTCATGAAGAAGCCAAAAGGAAGATCCTCCTATAAAAAGAGCTTGACCTAAGGCAGCAAGAGATTCCACTTTTCCGTGACCAAAACGGTGTTCTTTATCTGCGGGTTTCAAAGCATGATAAACAGCAATCAGATTAATGAGAGAGGCGCAAGCATCCAAAAGAGAGTCTATCAGAGAGGCTTGGAGACTGACGGAATGAGTCACCCACCATCCAAATAGTTTCATCAGAATCAATATAACTGCAACTGTAACGGAAGCATAAGTTGCCAGTCGTATAATGCGACTTTCGTGAGTATCTATCTGCGCCATATCGCCCCTTTATCTTTACAGGGTACATGATTCTCCTTATTGATCAAGTCCCATGTTCCAGCTATAATTTCATAATCATAAGGGCTTTTGGTTGTATTCCTTATGAATCAATAGAGTATTTAATAGAGGAAATGAAAATGAAAACTAAAGTTATTGGCGCTTCTCTTGTTGTAGCTTGTTTTATGACTGGATGTGAAAACCCCAAGCAAGCTATAGGGGCTTTAGGCGGTGGTGCGCTCGGTGGCTATGCCGGCTCAACCATTGGAGGTGGCCGAGGTCGCGTTGTAGCAACAGCCGTTGGGGCTGTCGCAGGTGCTCTTGCAGGTGGGTATATCGGGCAACAACTCGATCAGGCCGATAAAGAGCGTGCTAACAGAACTTATCAAAGCGCCTTTGAAACCTGCCCTGTTGGCAGAACTGCTCAATGGAGAAACCCTGATTCCGGTAACTGTGGAACAGTTACACCCGTTCGGACATATCAAACTCCTCAGGGGCAGCCTTGCCGGGAATTTACACAGACGATCTCTATTGGAGGAAGACTCCAAGAAGGTCATGGCACCGCTTGTCGTGAAGCTGATGGATCCTGGAGAATTATAGGGGGATAATCCTAATGGAAGCATCTTTTTCACTCAAGATGCTTCACATTTCTTATCAGGATCACTTCATGAAAATTTTCTCTTTAGTAATAACAAAATTGACTTTTCGTCTATCCAAAAATGATCCTCTCCTTATGGAAGAGATTAAACGAGGCTTAATCCCCTCGTAAATTTCGTGGGGTAGTCCTGAAGAACGAAGGCCCATGAGGCTTTTGAACTGGGGTTTCCCGTATTAGCAAAGTCTTAAGTCAAATCATGTATCGTGTTAAAATGAGCGAATACAAAGATATAAAACCAAAGGTCTTGTTCAACTTGGATCAAAAAAACCTGACTAGGTTCTGTCGACATTTATAAATGGAAGTGATATAGTAAAGCCTCCAAGGGAGGATAGAACAGATGCTATATGAC
>DAIDHR010000055.1 GCA_027459605.1 Alphaproteobacteria bacterium | reverse complement strand
ATTTCCCTCCCTTCTTGTCAATTTTAACTCCCGCTCTAACCTCCTTCTTCATTCAAACACTTTTGCAGCAGGTTCTCAAGAATTAGATACTTTTTCTAATCAAGAGCACTTTTCTGTATTGCGTCTTCAGCTACATCCCCTTATTTTAAGCTCACAACTTTAGGAATGGAACGATGACGACAGAAGAAGACAAAAAACACAGAGATATGCTTTGGGAGAATGTAAAAGCGCTTTTTTATGCCATTCTTTTGGCAGTTCTGATTCGGACGGTCTGGCTTCAACCTTTCCACATTCCCTCTGGCTCTATGATCCCTACGCTCCTTATAGGCGATAATATTTTTGTTTCAAAAACGGCTTATGGATATAGCCGTTATTCCATTCCCTTTGGAGGTGACATTAATTATTTCTCTGGTCGAATTTGGGGAGCAGAGCCTAAGCTTGGAGATATCGTTGTTTTTCGGTCCGTTGTGGAGCCAAACACGGATTATATTAAGCGTGTTGTGGGACTTCCAGGCGATCACATCCAAATGAAGGAAGGTATTTTGTATATTAACGACGTGCCTTGTCCTGTTGAGCCTGACGGAGAGTTTGAGACGATCAATGATAATGGAACTATTTTAAAAGCTCCTCAATTCATAGAAACTCTTCCCAACGGTTTAAAACACCTTATCATAAAGCAAGTTCCTTTTGGACGAGGAGATTATGATAATACCCCTGTTTATCATGTTCCTCCAGGATGTTACTTTATGGTGGGAGATAACCGGGACGGGTCCAGTGATAGTCGTGCCCAGGGTGTCGTTGGCTATATTCCTTATGAAAATCTAGTTGGTCGAGCTAGCTTCATCTTCTTCTCAACAGGTGGCCATATTGCCTTTTGGGAGGTGTGGAGGTGGCCTTTCACAGCTAACTACAGTCGAATCCTTAATGGCATTCATTAATGAAAACTCTGAAGAGAGATTTAAATTATACCTTTAAAGATCCTTCTCTTTTTACCAAGGCTATGACGCACCCAAGTGCGCTTACGCCTGGGCAAGGAATTGATTTTGAACGCCTCGAGTTTCTTGGTGATCGAGTTTTGGGCGTTGTTATAGCTAATTGGCTCTTTCATGAATTTCCTCATGAAAGAGAAGGGGACCTTGCAAAACGTTTTACGGAACTGGTTCGGAAGGAAACTCTCTTTGAGGTTGCAATGGAACTTGGCCTTGATCGAGCCATGGTTATGAAACGGGAAAAAAGCTCGTCTCAACACAAACGGCTTGAGACCTTATTGGCTGATGGATGTGAAGCTCTCATTGGAGCCCTTTATTTAGATGGAGGTCTTGTAGCTGCTCGTGATTTTATCCAGGCGTATTGGGCTCCCTCTATTAAGAAGACACTCTCTCCCCCTCGTGATCCTAAATCAATTCTTCAGGAGTGGATCCAAAGCCAAGGGAAAACGCATCCTTCCTATGTGGTGGTGGAATCTTCAGGGCCGGCTCATGCACCCCAATTTGTTGTTCAAGTTCAGGTTGAAGGGATTGAGCCTGTTCAAGGAGTGGGGTCATCAAAAAGACTTGCTGAAAAAGATGCGGCTCAACATATGCTAGATGCGATATTCTCCCATGACTAAGTGCGGTTTTGTTGCTGTCGTTGGAGCGCCGAATGCAGGGAAATCTACCTTAATTAACGCCCTTGTGGGAAGTAAAGTCACAATTGTTTCTCCAAAAGTCCAAACAACTCGACAGCGGATATTGGGCGTAGCCCTTGTCGGGGAGTCTCAGCTTATCCTTGTGGATACACCCGGAATTTTTTCTACCCCTAAAAGACGCCTTGAAAAGGCCATGGTGCGAAGTGCTTGGGATAGCTTGAGAGATGCCGATGGTATTATGCTTATTGTGGATGTAAGCGAGAGAGATTTTACAGAGACTCATCGTATTTTGAATCACCTTGAGCAATATAAAACTAGAATGACGATTGTCCTCAACAAAATTGACCTTATTCCTAAAGAAAAGCTGTTAGAAATAGCTCAGACCTTTTCACGGCCCTATGTAGATCAAATTTTTATGATTTCTGCTCTTAAAGGGGATGGGGTTCAAGACATCAAAGACTATTGGGCTTTGAAGTTTCCCGAAGGCCCTTGGCTTTTCCCTGAAGATCAGGTGAGCGATCTTTCAGCGCGTCTTTTGGCAGCAGAAATTACCCGAGAAGAAATCTTTAACCGACTTCATGAAGAGCTGCCTTATTCCATTTGGGTCGCAACAGAATCCTGGGAAGAGCGCCAAGACGGGAGCGTTAAAATAGATCAGGTTATATATGTTCAAAGGGAAAGCCAAAGACCCATTGTTCTTGGCAAAGGGGGACACCAAATTAAAGCTATAGGAAAAGCGGCTCGCCAGCAACTTATGGTTATTTTTGGGAGACCCGTTCATCTTTTCCTTCAGGTAAAAGTAAAAGAGAAATGGATCGAGGATCCTCGCCTTTACGCAAGTATTGGACTTGATTTTAAGAGTGGTGCTTAAGCAAATGTGAAGGCCCCCATGGAATGGCAAGACGAAGGGATTATTCTTCATACCCAAGCTCTCGGAGAGAGGAAACAAATTGTAAGCCTCTTTACCCTAGCCCATGGGCGGTGTGTGGGTGTTTACTATAGTAATCAGAAGAATAAGGGGTGGGCTCAATGTGGGGGAAAAGTCAAAGCACGGTGGGGCGCGCGACTTGAAAATCACGTGGGATCGTGGACTCTAGAGCTTCTTCAAGCTCATACAGCTTTTTTGCTTGATCGTCCAGGGCCACTTGCGGCCCTTTTAAGTGCGACGACATTGTGCCAGGTAGCTCTTCCTGAGCGTCAGGCTTATCCGCATCTTTATGAAAAGTTTGAAGTCCTTCTTAAAGATCTTATATCTCCCCAGTGGGCAACATCTTATGTTTTTTTTGAACTTATGCTTTTGGAGGAACTAGGCTATGGTTTGGATTTGAAAGCGTGTGCTGTAACGGGAGTTTTAGAAAACCTGATTGCCGTTTCTCCTCGGACGGGGCGGGCGGTGTGTGAGAGTGTAGCAGCGCCATATCAAGGTCAACTTCTTCCTCTTCCTCGGTTTATTCGCCAGGAGAACACCGGAATTTTACCCGAGGATCAAGAAATCCTCGACGCGCTCACGCTCACAGGCTATTTTCTTGAGCGGTATCTATTGGGCCGGATCTTGCCTTCTGCTAGGGCACGGCTTTTACAGAAGTTTGGTAAGACAAGGAAACACGCATGACAGTTCGGGATGTTGAGTTAAAAAAGGCTCTTGGTGATAGGTATTTATCTTACGCACTGTCTACAATTATGCAGCGATCTCTTCCTGATGTCAGAGATGGTTTAAAACCCGTTCATCGTCGGCTTCTTTATGCCATGCGGGAGCTAAAGCTCGATCCCAAATCAGGATACAAGAAGTGTGCTCGTGTTGTGGGGGATGTGATGGGTAAATTTCATCCCCACGGAGAGGCGGCCATTTATGATGCCATGGTGAGGCTTGCTCAAGATTTTGCTGTACGCTTACCGCTTGTGGATGGGCAGGGCAACTTTGGGAACATTGATGGAGATTCTGCAGCTGCCATGCGGTATACAGAAGCAAGGCTGACAGCTGCAGCAGAAGCCCTTATGGAAGGGCTCGATCAAAATGCCGTTGATTTTAAAAAAACATATGATGGGGAAAATGAAGAGCCAGTCGTTATGCCAGCAGCTCTCCCCAATCTTTTGGTGAATGGGGCAACAGGGATAGCAGTTGGGATGGCAACCAGTATTCCCCCCCATAACTTAAGTGAAGTGTGTGAGGGCGTGATGGCTCTTATTCGCAACCCTGAGGTTTCGATTAAAGAGCTTATCCGCCTGATTCCCGCTCCAGATTTTCCGACGGGAGGGGTCTTAGTGGAAGACCCCGAAAATATTCGAAAGGCTTATGAGACAGGACGAGGAAGCTTCCGGTTGCGAGCCAAGTGGGAAGTCGAAAAGCTTGAATTTGGCCAATTTCAAATTGTCGTGACAGAAATTCCTTATTTTGTTCAAAAGGCAAAGCTTGTTGAAAAAATTGCTGACTTACTTTCAGACAAAAAGCTCCCCCTCTTGGCAGATATGCGGGATGAATCTACGGATCAAATTCGCCTAATCTTTGAGCCTAAATCTCGAACTGTTGACCCTACAGTCTTAATGGAATCTCTCTTCCGGCATACGGATTTGGATACACGCATTCCTTTAAATATGAATGTGGTCGATGGAAAAGGAATTCCAGGGGTTAAGAATCTAAAAGAAGTCTTAGAAGCGTTTTATGAACATCGCTTGCATGTATTGGAACGGACAACCCGTTTTCGTCTTGAGAAAATTGACCATCGATTAACTGTGCTTGAAGGTTACCTGATTGCTTATCTAAATCTAGATGAGGTGATTCGCCTCATTCGAGAGGAAGATAATCCGATACCTCTTATGCAGGCGAAATGGAACCTTACAGAAATTCAAGCCGAAGCTATTTTGAATATGCGACTGCGTAGCTTACGCAAGCTTGAGGAAATCGAAATTAGGCAGGAGCATGAGACTCTCTCCCAAGAAAAGAACGCCCTTTTAAAACTTTTAGAAACTCCATCTTTACAACAGGATAAGGTGATACAAGACCTTGAATGCATCAAAGCTGAATATAATAAAAAGACAGCCTTGGGACGAAGGCGAACCCTTATGGAGTCACCCCCACAAGATATCATCGTTCCGATTGAAGCGATTGTAGAGCGGGAAGATGTCACAGTTGTATGTTCTCAGAAGGGATGGGTACGGGCCCTTAAGGGTCATTCGATCTCTCCCCAAGAAATAAAATATAAAGACGGGGACGGACAGCAGTTTGTCCAAAAGGCTGAAACAACTGATAAGTTGCTCGTCTTCACGACATTGGGACGTTTTTATACTCTTTCTATCGATAAACTTCCTGGGGGAAGGGGACACGGAGACCCACTCAGGCTTCTGGTTGATCTCGCCCCGAATGAAAATGTAGTCGATCTTATGATCCATTCTCCTCAGAAAGAAGACGTAAAGATTTTGGTAGCTTCTGCTGATGGGCGAGGATTTATGACCTCTCGAGCAGCTCTTGTGGCTCAAACACGCGGAGGGAAACAAATTCTGAATGTAGAAGGAACAAAGGCTGTCCTTTGTCGAGAGATTAGAGGAGACCACCTCGCCCTTATTGGTCAAAATCGAAAGCTCCTTATTTTTAAAATTGATGAAATTCCTGAAATGACGCGTGGGAAAGGGGTTATCCTTCAGCGCTACAAAGATGGCGGACTTTCGGACGCAAAAGTCTTTTCACTTTCAGAAGGGCTTTCCTGGAAAAGTGGTGATAAAACAAGAGTTGAAACCAACCTCCTTTCTTGGCTTGGGAAACGGGGACAGGGGGGCAAGCTTCCCCCAGCTGGGTTTCCTAGGACAAATCGATTTTAAGAAAAATGAATTTATGGTTTAACAACATGGGGTTACTCGGAATCATTTGTTCATTAATAGGTATACAAGCAAAGGCCTATGGACCAACTTATGAAGATCTTCAAAAGCAGGGGATCATTCAGCACCTAAAAGAAAAAGACCTCCAAAAGAAATTTATAAATAACGTTTAAAACAATCTTCAAAATTTTAAGAAAAAATTAAACTTTATTTGTTAATAAAATAAGAAAAATGGGGGGACTATGTATAAAAAATTTTTAATCCTTAGCATTTTTATCTTGAGCGGGACCTTTGCTCAGGCTGAAAACCTTCACGATACAATCCAAGGTGCCGTGCGGAGTCTCATTGAGGATAATGAAATGTTAGCAAAATTAAAACCACCTGAGCATTTTAAAACATTTTATGATATTCAAAATCCTCGAGTAACAATGCTTTTATGCTCAGATTCACGTGTTCAGGTGGATAACTTTTCCCATGGAGCAGAAAATGACATTTTTGTCGCTCGGAATATAGGAAATCAATATGTTACAACTCAGGGGTCTATAGAATATGGTGTCAATGTTCTTAAAACCCCTGTGTTGGCCATTATTGGTCACTCCCATTGCGGTGCCGTGAAGGCAGCCATGGGGGACTTTGGTCAGCTTGCCGAGCCCATCCAGAAGGAACTTCAAACCCTTGATGTCAAGTCAGCCGCGGATGAGAAAGCTGGAGTTGTTTTAAATGTGCATCATCAAGTTGATTTGGCCTTGGCAGATTATAAAGAAAAGGTGGATTCAGGCCAACTGGCCATCATTGGAGCGGTCTATGATTTCCGGAATGATTATGGATATGGAAATGGCCGGCTCATTATTGTGAATTTGAATGGGAAGACTGATCCTCAAGAAATCCAAAAGTCGGGATATTTTAAGGACTTAAAAAATGTTGCGATTGGGGTCACCAAAGGGAAAGAACCAAAAGAGTAAATCAAAAATTATCCTGCTCTTTTCAAAGGCAAGGAAGAAAACGCCGCATCTTCAATGATTAAACTTATCTTTGATTTTCCTCCCCAAGTATCAAGTTTGGGGGAAGCAAGGAGATCCAACGGCCTGCGACTTTTCTCCATAAGGGCTTTTCCAAGAGGTGTGTCTTTTAGGCGAAAGCCAATTCCATCTATGCTGACACCATCCCCTTGGGTAAAGCGACATTTAATATGTTGATCTTTGATAAGCTGATAAGAATCAACAATTACATCGGAGAAAATAAATTTAGGAGAGGGATTTCCTATACCAAAGGGGGAAAGCCACTCGATTTCATTAAGAAGTTTTGGTGTGAGGGCCGAGAGGTCTAGATGACCATCACAGGTTATAAAGGGACTTAAATCAACTTCGCTTTCAAGCCGAGACAGTTCAGTAAATAAAAAACGGGTGAAAAGAGGAAGTTGGTCTTTTGTAAGAGAAAACCCTGCAGCCATAGCATGGCCTCCTCCATTTAAAACATAACCTAAATGATGCGCTTTATGAATGAATCGTCCAAAATCAAAACCAGGAATGGATCGGGCGGAGCCTTTGCCAATTCCCTCATCATTCCAGGCAATAACAGCTGTAGGTTTGTGATATTTTTCCTTGAGCCGCCCTGCAACGATGCCGATGACTCCCTCATGCCATCCCTCGCGAGCAACGATGAGAAAAGGGGATTTTGGGTCGACTTGAAGAAAAGCTTGATCGAGAGCCTCTTGTTCAAGCCCACGGCGCTTCTGGTTATAGGAATCCAGGGTTTGGGCAATGTTAGAGGCTTCCTCCGTATTATCCGTTGAGAGAAGGCGCGCTCCAAGAAAGGACTCACCAACCCGTCCACCTGCATTGATCCGCGGCCCTAAGGTGAAACCCAGATGATAAGGGGTTGGGGCTTCGCTCATGCCTGCGATATCAGAAAGAGCTGAAAGGCCTTTATTTTTTCGCGCCATCATAACTTTTAAGCCTTGGGTTACGAATGTTCGATTGAGCCCGGTGAGGGGCATAACATCACAAACGGTTCCAAGGGCAACTAAATCGAGGAGGGATATGTGATCAGGCTCATGTCGGCTTTTATAGTATCCTGACCCCCGTAAAGCGCGATTAAGAGCGATCACATACAAAAAAGAAATTCCAACGGCCGCAAGATGACCAAGGATTTTGGTCGTCTCTTCCTTTTCATCAAGACGGTTTGGGTTTACGATGGCAAAGGCAGCGGGCAGTTTTGTTTCAGAAACATGATGATCTAAAATAATAACGTCCATCCCCTTTGCTGTTTCTAAGGCCTCAAAGGACGTCGTTCCGCAATCTACGGTAACCATGACCGTATATCCTTGATCCTTAAATTTTTGAATTCCTTGAGCATTTGGACCATATCCTTCTTTGATGCGGTCAGGGATATAAAGGGCGACTGGGGCATCTATGGATTTAAAAAATCGTGAAAGAAGGGCGCTTGACGTTGCTCCATCCACATCATAATCCCCCCAGATGAGAATCTTTTCTTGACCTATGATGGCCTCTATAAGACGTGCGACGGCTTTATCCATATCTTTTAAGATAAGAGGATCGGGGAGATGACGCTTAAGAGATGGCTCTAGAAAAAGAGGGGCAGAGGCAAGATCATAGCCTCGCATCACGAGAAGGCGGGCCAGAAAAGGAGAGATCTCCAGCTTTTGTGTAAAATTTACAACATGCATATCCTCACAGGGCCTCAAAACCCATCTATTTTGGGAAAGCGAGAGGGAACAAATGTCTTGCATCAGTCTTGTAAGTTAAAATTATGAACAAGATAAATACTATATTCCACGATTAATTTCAGCAATACAGAAGATGGTTTTCGAGGAAAAACGGGAAAAAATTACATCATGCGTTGCTTTTATCATTCATTTTAATTAATATTTAGCAGAACCTGCTGCAAAAGTGTTTGAATGAAGAAGGAGGTTAGAGCGGGAGTTAAAATTGACAAGAAGGGAGGGAAAT
>DAIDHR010000054.1 GCA_027459605.1 Alphaproteobacteria bacterium | reverse complement strand
GACATTTCTTATCCTTTTCAGTGAGTTAACCTAATCTTAGACTATCACATCTCTAGGACTTTTGCAGCAGGTTCTATGTAGACCCATAAAATTCCTGACGATTTATTAAGAGAGCAGCATCTTCGAAGGAAACGTAAGCCCCGTTTAAAGGGGGAGAGATGGGATCTAAAGGCTTTTTTCGCCCCCTTTTTCAGCATGATCTTGATGGTGCTTTTCATGGCTAAGACCTAGAGAAACAGCACAGTGAAGTGCAATGGAAAGAATAAGGATGAGTCTCTCTAGCCTGTCCGCAGCAGGTGTTAACCTTTTTTTCATCAAAACTGTGCATACTTTTAAAAATAAACAGCAGAGAAGAGAGAAAAAACAATATTCCCTCTCCACAAAACATAAACAATAGAGGAACACAACCATGGATAAAAAAGTTCTCCTGTCATCAGGTGTAAACCTTCTCCTCTTCTCGGCTTTGATGGTGACCTGCGCACCTTTCCTTTGTAAAAATGCCACGGCACAGGCCCAGTGCCAGCAGCAACAGCAGCAGCAACAACAACAGCAACAACAACAGCAACAGCAGCAACGTTGTTAAGTCGTTTGCCCAAATGGGGAAAATTGATTATACTGCATGACCCAAAAAGGACTACTCACTTTAAGGTTCAACCTTATAGCGGGTATTTATAATTTACAGCTCCTTTCTTGAGTTTCGAAAGAAGTCTATTCTTCATCCAAATAGTGGTTCAGTGAGGTTAAAGGTTTTCCCTTATATCTATTCGCTAATTCAGCTATTCGTTTCTGTTTCGTTAACACTGTTTCAGGTTTCAAAGCACCCTCCATGTTTCCCATAAACGATTTACATTCGCGACGCTTCCCTTCCCATCCCTTGGGTCCTCGTGAGTCGAGTTCCCCACTATCAAAGGTACTATGAAAGCGCTACGACTTCCTCAGGTTTACACCCAAAGACTTATTGTTTTCGTCTCTAGGCCCCCCACACATTGCCTCCTTTTATACTCTGTAGGGATCTGGAAGCTTCCCTAAGATCTTGGTCCTTCTCGCGGTACCCTACGGTTTTTGTGTGGCCACACAGAGGATCTCACAGGTTCCTGATCAATCCATCCTATACCTCTGCCCTGCTCTCAGACCCCGGTCGGACCGATTATTTTTTGCCCTGACGATATATCCAGTTCTGTCCCTACCTCCGAAACAATAAAGACTCCAACGTTTGTGCTATTTCGAGGCTCAATCACACGGCTTTAATATCCACTGTCTACTCTTCACGAATACCGTTACCGATACCCATGCAAGACTCGTTTCTGGCTAATGGCTAGTCTTTGCCAGGAGGGAGTCGAACCCTCTGGATTGAGATGAAAGGTTTCCAATACTACGTCATTTCTCTTTCCCCTTTCTCAGTCTTGGCCTGTCGCAATCCGGATAAGCATTCAACAAAACAATTGACATAAAAATGAACATATTGCAAATTATCTAAAATTTTATAGGAGCAATAATGCGTGAGCTATTAATTATATTCTTTACTATGACTTTTGTTTCCTTTCCATGTATGGCTATGGAGGGAGAGGAGTTAGGGTATTTTAAACTCGTTCCTAAAATTATAAGGCAAAATATAATAAAGTATTCATCGGGGGTTGAGAATCCTTCCACGGCAAAAGATATAAAAACCATTGTAGGCCAAATGCGAGCAGTAAATAAAGTTTTTAAAGGAGAAACAGATGAGGTTATCGACGAAATTAAAAAAAAGAATGGAATATACATTGGCATAGGGATCCAGTTTGATCCCAATACCCAAGGACTTTCCTTTATTAAAGGTGGTCTTTTTTATAAGTGTGCCTTCAATACACCCATAAAGGGGCTTGTATTTCAGGATCAATTTGCTAATACCCTAAATGAGCTGGATATTAAGGCCCCGGAGTTTAGAGATGAATTGAGAGCTAAATTTGCCGAAATTCTAAGTGAAATTGACCTTAATAATTCTGGTATTAAGAATGTATTACAAGCGAAATTTACAGAGGCTTTGCTAGGAGTGAATTTTAGCAATCCTGGCATTAAGGATGTATTGCAAGCGAAATTTGCAGAAGATCTGCAAAAGCAGAATGTTAAGGATATCAGTTTTAAGGATAGTGAGTTTCATGAGTGTGTATTCCAAAACATTAGCATGGATGATCTATCAATTGTTGACACGCTTTTTAAGCATTGTCAGTTTTTGGGTATATCCTTTGATGGATCTGTTTTAGATAGGACTCAGTTTGTTTCATGTGACTTTCGCCCATACAAACCTGATGAGAGTTCTGTTCGTAAAGCAAAAGTAACTCGATATCAGGAAGCACTTACTCGAAATACATCATTAACAAGTGATCAAGATGGAAAGGATGAGCTTAAGGCGTTTCTTAAAAGTTCTGTTGGATCTACATCTAGTTCATTTTCGAAGGTTCTTTTTAGAGATGTGACTTTTATATCTTCAAAATTTGAATCTTGTAAGTTCAAGGGTGGAGCGTTTTCTAAGACCACTCATTTTTCTGATTGTAAGTTAAACGATGTGTCATTTAGACAAATACCAAGCAGTAGAACAAAGAAAATGGCCGAGTATGATCTCTCTCTTCCTACGTTGCCGAATAGCGATAACATCGCTTTAGTTGGATGCACTTTAAATAAAGTAGTTTTTAGGCAGGTTACTGTTCAAAAATTCGATGTCCAGGGCTCAGTTTTGGAGGATTGTAAATTTGATGTGAAAGGGGGTTTAAATTTGCAAGAAAATTTTGATACATCATTGTTCTTAAAAGAAAATGAAACAGATAAAAGGGAAAAGAGTTGCAGCCTTATCTAAGGTGGATACAGCCAAATAAGTTAATCCAGGACCTTCGCGATTGTTCAGTGCTAACCCTATGCTAAAGAACTGCTACTTGTTCCTCAGAGATAGATTTTCCACCTCTAATGAGGGAAAGCCTAAAGGGATCTGATGGTATGACCTGAGCGACTTTAAAAAACCTTGATAATGAGACAAGATAAAGAGACGCTAACTAAAGAAAGGAAGGTAGCATCAGATCCTTTTTTCTTATTTTATATGCGTAAGAAAGTTCATATTTACGGAAGGAGTAATGAATATGGTTAGAATTCTGATAGGATTTTTTGTCCTTATAACCTCTATATATCCTCATATGACCTTGGCTATGAAAGATGAAGTTGATTTAGAACCTCCCAGAAAACATCTCACAAAAATTGTATCTACTGGTGTAAGTAACGATGAAAAAGACGATACAAGCATTTTAATAGAAAGAAATATAATAGTTGGACTAAGCCCGAATAAAAAGAAAATTTCTATATGTGGATTATATTGTGATGATTACAATGAGATTAAAAGAAATTTGCTTAATGCCATTGATAAAAGATTCAAAGAGATTAGTGGATTTGAAGGATTTTATTTTGGGGTCTGTAGATTTGACGAAAAGTGCTTAGAAGACCTTAAAAAGGAATTGAATGCAGAAAAATTCAATATATGGAAAAATGGTAATCTTGCATATAAATTAGGAGTTTTTAGTAATTGTTACTATTCTGGTCACAAGAGAAGTTCAGCTTTTTTTAAAGAAAAATTTGGATTCAAATAAAATATAAAAAATTAGGGGTTTTGTCCTTCGTGGTTGCCGAGTAGATGAGGATGTTTTCACGCTCATCCCTTACAGACCCTTACTATTCCCACAAATTACTATCTGGAAAGAAATCGGATATTTTCATGGTTACTGACTCCTAAAAGGTAGCATGACAAACGCATTGAAAGTTGAGTTAAAATAAGCGTTAGATAATTGGTAAATATCGTATTTTGAATTATACCTTAGAGTCCGTCCAAAGAGTTTATAAGCCATTACAAAGTTTTCGTATCATCAACCTAATAGAAGCCCATTTGAGGAAAGCCAGGGCACTCTGATTCTGATTTTCCCAATCTTTTGCCAGCCTGCGACATCTATTAAGCCACCCGATAGTTCGCTCAACAATCCACCTTTTTGGTAAAGTTACGAACCCTTTTATAGCATCAGAGCGTTTTACAATTTCAATCTCAAGTTCTGGTAAAATACCTTACAACGCTTCACGAAAGATAGGCCCTTGATAGGCACTATCAGCAAAAAGTTTTTGTAAAAAGGGAAAGAGACCAAATAATGTGGAAAGCAAAGAAATACCTCCATCTCGATCTTGTATGTCAGCAGAATGGACAATTGCGTGCAGAAGTAACTCCTCTGTGTCTACAAGAATGTGCCGCTTTTTCCCTTTTATTTTCTTACCTGCATCGTACCCATGGGGGTCGATATTGCCCCCCCTTTTTCTGCACTCTTAACGCTTTGACTGTCGATGATGCAAGCCGTTGGAGATGCTTTTCGATCTGCCTGTTCTCGGCCGTGTACGTAAAGAGCATGGTGGATTTTGTCCAAAGTTCCCTCGTCCTGCCATCTACCAAGATAGTAGTGTACGGTGCTTTTGGGTGGAAAATCCTTTGGCAAATATCGCCATTGGCAACCAGTGCTCAAGACGTACAGTAGACCATTTATGAGTTCACGCATATTCGTACGACGCTTGCCTCCTCCTGGTTTTGCAGGAGGTATAAGAGGCTCTATTAAGCTCCACTCCTTATCTGTCAGGTCACTTGGATATCTTAGATGATCTCGATTTTAGATAGGTCGGTTTTCCTTGGCCCACATTGTAAACACCTCCTTTATTTTGGCTTAGGTGTAGTGAACCACAAATCAACCTACTCTTTCAAAAAGTTTTTGGACGGACTCTAACAATTAAAAAACCAATAATTGGGAGGTATAAACGATGAAGCTATCACATACTTTTCTTAATCATTTTGAAACACTAGAAGATCCCCGATTTACCAGTCATAGCAATCTAAGGCACAATCTCACAGATATTTTGGTGATTACAATTCTAGCCACCATCTGTGGTGCTGATACATGGACGGAAGTGAGCGAATTCGCTGCTGCAAAAGAGGACTGGCTAAAGACATTTTTATCCTTACCCAATGGCATCCCTTCTCATGATACGTTTGGAAGAGTTTTCTCTCTGATTAATCCCGATAAATTTGAAGCTGGAGTTGACCCCAAAACGGCCCTTCCTTAACAGGAGGCCCTCTAGCAAATCCGGATTGTGGGCGTTCAATCAATCACCCGGCTCAGCTGGTAGAGAGGGTGCTTGGGGTTCAATTCGTCAGACAACCGGCTCTTAAACAGCTGTCCCTGGGATTCATCAATCTGGATCGGTTTGCTAATGTAAATCTGCAACCTTTTGCGGCCCAATCTGCGTTTCTTTGCAAATTAATCTACCACAAACTTCCCTAAAACACGAGGAAAACTCTCACATTTTTAATTCTTCAGAACGGACTTTTTAGCCCAGCAAAGTCAACAACAAGGGTGCCCTAAGTGCGGGCATAAATTACATCAAGCCAATTATCCAAAGAGTCCAGTTTGCCTTATGTGGAATTATATACGAAGAGGGATGCAATTTTAGGCAGTGTCTTCTGTTTTTTGGGAAAAGAATAAGGATATACCTCCAATACAAGCTGCAAACATAAGATAGAGAGCAGGGGAATAAGGATTTTGATTTTGTTCAATAAGGTAGGTACAGAAAAGAGGTTGAGTTCCCCCAAAAAGAGCAAGGCCAATGGCAAATCCTAGGGAAATTCCCGTGTATCTGACTTCTGTAGGGAAAAGACGCTGCAGAAGCGAGTTAGTGGGGGCGTTAAATATACTCATCATCAGGGCCGCCATGACAATGGCCGTAAAAATAGAGGGTACAGTATGCTCTTGTAAGAGAGCAAACATGAGAGGAGATAAAAGAAGGATCATAAAACAAGATGCGGCCATGACTTTCACCTCTCCAATTTTATCAGCAAGATGCCCAATTAAAGGAGTCAAACACCCAAAAATAACAAGCCCTACGCAAGAAACAAGAAGAGAATTTGGTAGGGGATATTTGACGACCGTTGATAAATATACATTAATGTAGACAATAAGCGTATAACCAATAATACCATTTACACCGCCGATTCCAATTGTACATAAGAAAGGCTTTGTATAATTTTTTAAAACAAAAAGAAGAGGAATTCTCTTTTTCTTTTGTTTTTTTATAAGTGTAAATTCAGGTGTCTCTTCCAGCGAATGCCTAATATATGCTCCTAAGAGTCCAATAAGAATGCCTAAAAGAAACGGAATACGCCACCCCCATTCAGGCATAAAGGACAAAGCTGTAAGGCTTGAAAAGAACATTGCTAATATCGTTCCTATAGATCCTCCTGTTAGAATAAGAGCTCCTGCATATCCTCTTCTTTTTTGAAGGTGCTCCAACATAAAAATAGCCGATCCATTATTTTCTCCTCCGAGACAGAATCCCTGTCCTAAGCGACACCCCAAGAGGAGAAGTGGCGATAAGTACCCTACATCTCTGTAGAGAGGAAGACATCCTATGAGAAAAGTAAAGATGCCCATGAAAACAATGGAATAACTAAGAGCTTGCTTTCGTCCAAGACGATCTCCTACATATCCAAAAAAAATTGATCCAAGTGGTCTTACAAAAAAAGCGGCGGCAAAGATAGATAATGTACCGAGAAGAGATGTGAGCTTGTCTCCTGTAAAGAAAAGTTCCGAGAATATTACTGAAAAAGCCCCAACAAGAGCAAAGTCATAAAACTCTAAGCCATGCCCAATAGTTGCAGATAAAATAATTTTTTTATTTGTCCATATCTTGCAGTTATGATTGATTCTATTTTTTATAAGATCAGCACATGTAGATGTTTTTGTTGCTTTTCTCATAATTCTTGCTTTTCTCCGGTCTCTCATTTTTATGGATTTGTCACATCTATGTGGAGTATGGAAAGAATTTAATAGAATGAGTCATCCTGATCAGACTACGCCATAAAAGCTGTAAAAACATAGTTGGGCTTTTTCTTACCTCACCCTTCCAGATGTGATAACTCCTTCTTGTCTTGGTTCTGATCTAACCTTATTGTCCAGATTTAATGATCTCTGCAAGAACTTCACCTACCAAATAGGACGGGCGCGATGTGTTATAGGCTGGGATTGAAGGAAAAACAGATGCATCACACACTCTTAGACCTTCCACACCAATAACCTTTAAATGGGAATCAACAACAGCCATAGGATCTTCTGGCAGCCCCATTTTAGCCGTACCACTTATATGGTGACCAAACGATGAATATCTCTTTATATAATCCTCAAGCTGGCTAAGAGTTTGATAGGATGGGCCCGGCAATACTTCTTCAGGTTCATAATGCTGCATTATTTGAGTTTTCATCATTTTTCTTAACATTTGAATACCTAGTGCTAAACGAGCTATATCAGCGTCAGCTTCGTAGAGTTTTAAATCGATAGATGGAGAGTCTGTTGGATCCTGGCTTTTTAACTGAACGGTACCACGTCGTGCTGTGGCTTTCATCGCTTCAATGAGAAAAGTATGATAAACAACAGGATTACCAGGGTCAGTTTGTGAGAGAACTTTATCGAGATAAGATGCTTTCAATGGATCAGGGTCTTTAAACTTCTCAGGGTTAAAGTTAAAGTCTCTCATATAACCCGTACAAATGTGAATGTGTAAGTCTGGGAAAAGGGGATCGGGCCTATCGTATCCGCTGAACCAATCAATAATGAGGGGGACTCCATTTTCTGTTAAAGTCGATTTATCTGCATAAGGCCTCCACTTTGCATCAGATTCTGAAAGAAGGGTCGCTTGCCATCGCCATACTTTGTTGGGCAAATTTTTAACATGATAAACTAATCCTACTTCTACATGATCTTGCAAATGATGACCAACACCAGGTAAGTCCTTAACTAAAGGAATTTGAAACTCCTTTAAATGATTTTTTGGACCGATACCGGATAACATTAAAATTTGTGGCGTATTTATAGATCCCCCACATAAGATAACTTCTTTTGTGGCTTTAATTACTATCTTATCCTTAGGGCTTGCATCCTTTTGATGAGCGACGTCAACTCTATAAGCTCTTGGAGATTTTAAGGCTTCAACACCTATAGCTTTTTTGTCTTTAAATAAAACTTTTGTAACAAGAGTATCAGTGAGAATTTTAAGATTATTCCAGCCTCGTTCTTGGTTTTTCTCATAAACTCGTTTTAAAAGATTAATGGCCGCATAAGAGCGCGTCCCATCCTTGTTCACTTGGATATCAGTTTGACCTATTCCCGCAAAGTTTTGAGGATTATCATAAAAATCAGAGCGGAAAGGAATACCAAATTCTTCCACTGCCGTTTGGATTAAATCCGGATGGAATCCCCTCTCAAGCTTATTTATTATGTTTGATATGAAGCCATCCAGATTTACCATGAACTCCTTCATTCGCATAAGGAACATCATAACTTTCCATCTTCATAAAAAAAGGAATAAGGTTATCATAGCGCCAACGATCATCGTGAGTAATTTTAGCCCATTCATCATAAACAAGGGGACTGCCACGTCCATCTACCATAGCGTGATGATTTGTGGAACCACCAAGGCCTGTCCCACGAGGGTAGCTATAAACTTTCCCATTTTGAGGTGTTGTGACAAAACCCCAGTCTGAAGGTGAAGGATGAGGTCCAGCGTTTTCTGGAAGATCATATAAAAGATCAGAATTTGAAGGCTGGGTAATAAACTCATTGTTCGTATTATCCGGACCCGCCTCAATGAGGATCACTTTATTTTCTGGGTTTTCTGCTAAGCGAGCCGCTAGTACGCTTCCTGCAGCTCCAGCACCTACCACAATATAATCTGCTTCATAGACTTTTTCCGATGAAATGGGCTCAGCGATAACTTGTGTTACACAAGCAAATCTTCCTAGAAACCTGAGTTTTGGATAAGGGATAAAAAATATGGTAGGCTAAGCCTTTCTTAAACTTGCAAAAATAAGAAGGGAG
>DAIDHR010000053.1 GCA_027459605.1 Alphaproteobacteria bacterium | reverse complement strand
TTCACTCCCTTCCTGTCAATTTTAACTCCCGCTCTAACTTCCTTCTTCATTCAAACACTTTTGCAGCAGGTTCTAAACAGTTTCATAAATTAAATCCTTACTAAAAACTTACTCACACAGTCTTATGATTTAAATGTAATAAACATTTTTTATATTTCAATAAAAAAATAAAAAAGGCCCACAAAGGGCCGTTTTTTATGGAACTCATAAAAGGGCTCTATCGTTAAATCTTCTCATCATCCTCATCATGATGGTGATAAGCTCCACCAGTTAATCTTCTTTTTTTCAAACATTGCTTTTCGATAACTGAATCGATTTTGCTTGGCGATAGAAGTTTTATCCGCTCATGTGGATCGGTTTCTTCTTCAAGAGCCTTTTTCAAAGCACGCACTTGGTGGGGTTTTAATGAATGTAACTTATTAACAATCTCTTCATCAGATAAAATCAAATTTTTAAACTGAGGAGGGATTAATTTTTCGAGCTCAGCCAAATTATTCGTTTCGGAATCTTTTCCCCCTCCGCCTCCGCTACCTCCACCGCCATGCCGAGCGCCAGCATGACCCGCTCTTCCTCCTCCTGCTTTTCCACCGTGGCCAAAGGAAGGAGATGCTTGTTCAGTTCCCCGACTGGTTGGATGGGAAGAATGGGGTCGCCGTCTATCATTTGAAGAAGACTGCCCTGCAAATACATCAAGAGATCCAGACATCTGTCCTATCTCTTCAGGGTGAGAAGAAAAACCTTGCCCTTCCTTTTCCTCGGGAACAGAGTGCAATGGGTTTCGCGGAGCAAGATCGTCATCCTTTATCGTTACTGTTTTTCCTTTATGAGATAAGACGGGCTCACCCCCACCCCCGGAAACTCTTAATTTATCAAAGGTGTCAGCGTTTTTCCGATTCGGATCCTTTGACCCTACAATACTAACTTCGGGAGGATTTGCTGGAACAAGTTTTTGATTTTGAGCATCAGGTTCTCCAAGAACGAGAGAAGAAACGGCCCCCAAAAAATTTATAACTGTTTCAATCATCTTATCACACTCCACCCTCGTAACATTTAGAGGAAAATTACCTTAAAAAATATTTTTTAATAATTAACTTTTACCATAAAACAGAAACATATATCATAAATGTAGGTACTTTAAAAAAAATGTCAACGATTTGTTTACAGTTTTTAACTCTAGCACGTCTAAAAAAAAATAAGATAGACTTCTTAGAAAAAAATTATAAAATTCAAGGATGCCCGTGTCCTCCCACCTATTTTCCGTTGAAAAACAAAACCATGGGCTCCGCCTCGATAAGTTCTTAGCAAGTCAACTCACGGATATTTCTCGTTCACGTTTACAAGAGCTGATCGAAAAAGGCTTTGTTAAGGTCAACGAGAGTTCTTTAAAAGACGTCTCTTTTAAAGTTAAAGAAGGGCACCTTATTGAAGTTGCTATTCCCCCTCTTGAGGAAGCTCGCCCCTCACCAGAAAACATTCCTCTGGACATCCTTTATGAAGACAAGGATATCATCGTTGTTAATAAACCCCCCGGAATGGTTGTTCACCCTGCTCCTGGAAACCTAAAAGGCACACTCGTCAATGCCCTTCTGAACCATTGTGGAGAGAGCCTTTCAGGAATTAATGGGGTTAAACGCCCTGGCATTGTTCACCGCTTAGATAAAGAAACAAGCGGGGTTTTGGTTGCCGCTAAAAATGATAAGGCCCATCAGGGGCTTGCTCACCAACTTGCAACTCGGGAGATGGGGCGCCTTTATTATGCCCTCGTATGGGGCTTTCCTCTTCCTGCGGAAGGCGTTATTGAAGCTCCCATCGGCCGAGATCCTCGACACCGTCAACGGATGGCCATTCGGCAGGGGGGAAAATATGCTCGAACCCATTATAAAGTGCTAAAGTCCTTTAAAAGACTATCAAGCCTTGTGGAATGTCGTTTGGAAACCGGTCGGACACACCAAATTCGGGTTCATTTGACCTCGAAAGGATATCCACTTATTGGAGACCCTCTCTATGGAAAACCCCCAAGAGGACTCCCCGACTTGCTAACAACTTATCTAAAAGACAAATGGCCAAAAAGTCGCCAAGCTCTTCATGCAAAAGATCTTAGACTTACTCACCCCATAACCCACGAAAAACTTTTCTTTTCAACAGACCTTCCAGAGGATATGCGAAAGCTGATAGATGTGTTACAGTTGCTTTGAATAATGAATAGGAAAGTAAATCCCATATGGCTTATGTTTTAGCCCACCTTTAAACAACATTAGGTTAAGCTGTCGTGTCAGACGATCAAAATAATCATTTTCCTAGCCTTCCTGAAATTCCAGCCCTTCCTAGCATGGCTGATGGGCTAACCCGCTATTTAGCGGAAATTAAGAGATTCCCTATTTTAGAGCCGGATGAAGAATACATGCTGGCAAAAAGGTGGCAAGAACATCAGGATCCAAAAGCAGCTGAAAAGCTTATCACCGCTCACCTCCGGTTGGTTGCCAAAATTGCGAATGGATATAGAGGCTATGGGCTCCCCGTTGTAGACTTGATTGCCGAAGGAAATATTGGACTGATGCAAGCCCTTCGCAAATTCGATCCCGAGAAAGGCTTTCGGTTTTCAACTTATGCTATGTGGTGGATCAGAGCTAACATTCAAGAATATATCTTACACTCGTGGTCTCTCGTCAAAATCGGAACGACGGCTGCTCAAAAAAAACTCTTTTTTAATTTAAGACGCCTCAAATCCGAAATGCAGGAAAGGGACGAACTCTATCTTTCAGCTGAAGTCATTAAGGATATTGCAAGCGAGCTCAATGTTTCCGAATCGGAAGTTATTGAGATGAGTAAAAGGCTCTCTGGTCCTGATCAATCCCTTAACGCTCCCCTCAAAGAGGAAGGCCTTGAAGAATGGCAAGATTGGCTTGTTGATGAAAGCTCAGCCCATGAATCAAAAATCTTGGATGTGGATGAAAGCAAGAAGAAATCAGCCCTTCTCGAAACAGCTCTTAAATCATTAAACGAAAGGGAAAGTTATATTATCCAAGAAAGACGCCTCAAAGAACCTCCCTCAACACTTGAAGCTCTCTCAGAAACTTTAGGAATCTCTCGGGAGCGTGTCCGGCAAATTGAAATTCGGGCCTTTGAAAAACTCCAAAAAGCAGTTAAAACCGCAGCCATCCAGGGACGATTATTAGAATAGACCTGAGAAAGCTTAAATAATTATGAGCCGTAAGCAACTTCGGCTATCAACATTGGGGTTAAATAAAGAATGGCCCCAGATATTCCCCAGGAATATTATTTATGATACCATATCGTTATGAAAAAAAGCAAATTTTTAAATTGCCCATCTTAACACCGGACAAATTTTCAAACATATAAAAGAATGATATGATTTCTCCTAAAAAGAAGGGAGATAACGATGAGGAGACAAAGTGGAGGTGTGTGGCATATAGCCGAGATTATAGCGGATGACTTAGAGGATCGGGAAACTGGTTTAAGCAAGCCTTTAAGGATTGGATTAGCAGACCTTGCAGCAAGTATTCTAACATGCCGCTCAATCAACACCTCAGAATTAGCGAATATACTGCCTCGCACAGTTAAAAGTTCAGAAGAAAGTGAGCGCTATATCAGGCGTTTCCTTTCAAATCCCAAGCTCAAACCTATTGAAGTTATGGGAGGATTTATACCTGATCTCCTTTATATGCTTACGTCCAATGGACAAGTCGCTATTTTCATGATGGATCAGAGTAAGGTTGGAGATGGTTTTGAATGTCTCATGGTTTCTTTAAGGATTGGAGAAAGAGCCATTCCTGTTGCTTGGAGAGTTAAGAAGACAGAAGGAGAAATGGGTTTTGATGAACAAGAGCCTTTGCTGAAAGCAGTTTATGACATAATTCCTGACGGTGTTGAAGTCATGTTAACAGCAGATCGTTTTTATGGTACGGCGGCTCTTATAACTTTGTGCCAAAGCTTTGGATGGCAATACCGCATCAGGCTTAAGGGAAATCTGAATCTCTTCCATCAAGAAGGATGGGTTTTGAACTCTCATGAAGCAAAGAAGATGAATTTAAAAGGGCTTGAGGATGTGCGCTTAGGAGAAAAAGGACCTTTAATTATCCAAAAAGATAAACCACCAGCTCTGCTGGTGGACTCCAAGAGTTTTACATAAAACTGAAGATCTCCTAAAATTCTTCGACCGCTCGAAGCATATAGGAGATCTATATGACAACAATACCAAATCATTTAAACCATAGCACGTGGGAATGTAAGTACCATGTAATTTTTACACCGAAGTACAGAAAGAAAGTTCTTTACGGCCTTATCCGTAAAGAACTAAAAGATGTATTGCATCGGTTAGCACGGCAGAAAGAGTGCGTTATTGAAGAAGGTTATCTAATGTCAGACCATATTCATATGCTCATCTCTATTCCTCCAAAACATTCTGTTTCTCAAGTTTTAGGGTTTATAAAGGGAAAGAGCTCAATCTGGATAGCTCAAAATATTGCAAACAAACAACGCAATTTCGTGGGCCATAAGTTTTGGGCAAGAGGATATTTTGTTTCCACAGGAGGAGCAGATGAAAAAACCGTGCGTTTCTATATCCAAAATCAAGAAATTGAGGACAAACGGCTTGATGAACTCAGCCTGTTCAACAGGCAATAAGTAACATTAACCGCTTCGAGCGGTTCCTATTCAAACTCCCAGTTATACTGGGAGTTATTGGCTAAAAGTCTTCCCAGTCGTCCGGAAGGGGAGAGGGAGGGATAGGGCAGGGCGAACCTGCGGATAATCCTTCTCCAGTACATAGGCAGGCCATCATCCCCGTCTTCTCGCACTGAGCTTTGGCTTTTTCATCAGGATTATCCCCTCCGCCTTGGCATAGAATGTGTAAACCCGTACAGGCTGCATGACACGTTTGGCCTTTATGCGCACAAATAGGCGTTGGGGTTGGATTTTGCGCCACAGCTCCCACGGAGCCAATTAACAGGGCTCCTAATGTAAGAATAACTTTTTTATCCATGTCAAACTTCCTTTCTCTGTTCCTTGTTGATATTTTGAAGATTTTGACTCGCATTTTTTCCTTCGATGGTTTCCTACTCCATTCGTACAATATAGAGAACGAAGGTTAAGAAATCGTTAATAATCGTCTTCCCAGTCCGGAGGGGAAGAGATAGGGCAGGGCGAACCTGGAGCTAAGCGCGAAAGTTGGTGACGGGTTAAGATAGAAGTGGCGTATCATGGCGGTGAAGACCAGCCATAGATTCCAAAAGAAAGGAAAGATACGCCATGAAGAAAGATAATGTAATTGAGCTTAGTCAGCCAGGAGAATTTAAGGATCAGCTTACAGAAATTTGGGAGTATTGCGATATAGATAGATCGATATAGATAGATATGAGATATAATATCCCTGATAACAATAGGGAGACCCAATATGTCTATGGAATGCAAAGGATGTCATGGGAAAGTATTTGTAAAAAATGGTTTTGTCCGCAACGTTCAACGATACAAATGCAAATCTTGCGGATTAAATTTCATCAACCGAGACAACAGAAACCGCACACCAGTCCAACTTCAAGCCTTAGCTGTGCTCCTCTATAGCCTCGGGAAAGGGAGCTATGGCTTTATTGGCAAGATCTTAAAGGTATATCCCTCAACGATTTTAAGATGGGTAAGAAGTTTTGCCCAAGACTTGCCAGTAGCTGAGGTCCCAGCAGGGGATTATGATATTGAATTCGATGAGATGTGGCATTTTATCCAGTCAAAAAAACAAAGTTTGGATTTGGAAAGCGTTGGACCGTCGTGCGGGGAAAACTATTGCCTGGGTTATCGGTCATCGTGATGCTCAAACCTTCCAAAGACTTTATGAAAAAGTAAAACACGTAAAAGGAAACTTCTATACGGATGATTGGGATGTTTACAGTAAAATTCTTCCTAAAGGTCGTCATTTCATTGGGAAAAGTGGCACAACTTCTATTGAGAGCGACAATGCAAATACGCGACATCAGTTGGGGCGTATGACAAGGGGCACAAAGGTTGTTTCAAAATCCTTGGAGATGGTTAGCTTAAGCATAAGCTTTGGGTGGCTATGCAGGATGAAACTCTCTTTAAGAGCATTAGAGAAGTACTGCTATCTATCTTTTAGGCAATACTCCCAGAATAATTTATCTTCCAACTGACTTCCATTTCACTCTTTCCTTGTGTCTTGAATTAAAAGTGAGTATTCTTCTGAATAATTACGTTATAGGAATTCCGAAAGGGTGCGTTTCATGATGAAAAAAATTTTTTTTACTGTATTACCCATTCTCAGTTTGACCTTCAGCGCCCAAGCTGAGCTTCGGATTGATATAACCGAAGGAACCTTTAAACCAGTTCCTATTGCTATTACTCCTTTTGACGGAGGGGGGGATCCTCAACTCACGAAAGTTGCCCAAGACATTACCCAAGTCATTATGAGCGATTTGGAAGGATGTGGGCTTTTTAAAATTGTGGATCCAAATGCGCACATTCAATCGGCCCGTGATGTTATGACCCATCCTCGTTTTCCGGATTGGAAGATTCTAAATGCCGAAGCCTTAGTAGGCGGCCTTTTAGCGCGCAATGGAGGTAACCTCCAAGTTGATTTTCGCTTGTTTGACGTCTTCACAGAATCTCAGCTAACAGGGCTTTCTATCGGAAGTGATGCGTCTAACTGGCGTCGGGTTGCCCATCAAATTGCCGATGCAATTTATGAACGCATCACGGGAGATAAGGGATATTTTGATACGCGCATTGTCTATATAGCAGAAAGTGGTCCTGAAGTGGGGAGGAAGTATCGCTTAGCTATTATGGATTATGATGGTTTTAATCATCAGTACATCTCAAGTGGCCATACGCGGGTGTTAACTCCTCGGTTCTCTCCAGATCGGACTAAAATTGCTTATGTTGATTTTGGAAAAAACGATAAATCTCCCAATCTTCATATCCACGACTTGACAACGGGGCAAGCCCAATCTTTGGGATCTGTGGAGGGGCAAAGAATGTCTCCTCGCTTTTCACCAAATGGGGATCACATTATTCTGAGCAGTGCAAAAGGCGGCGTAACCTGTCTTTACAAAATGGACTTATCAAGCAGAAAGCTTGAAAAGTTAACCTCATCCTCTTCCGCAATTGACGTTTCCCCCTGTTATTCCCCTGATGGGACAAAAATTGTGTATATCTCGGACAGGGGGGGAACAAACCAAATCTATGTAAGAGACGCAGCTGGGGGCGAAGGAACACGCATTAGCTTTAGTCAAGGAAGATACGATAACCCTGTTTGGTCTCCACGCGGCGATTTGATTGCATTTACCCGTCAAAATGCCGGCACATTTTATATAGGTGTCATGCGGCCTGATGGATCGGGCGAGCGGATGCTCGATTCAGGATATCTCCTGGAAGGACCTACCTGGTCCCCCAACGGACGTCAAATTATGTATACATGTCAGCCAACTTCTCGAGGAAAAGTAGGTCTTTCCGCAATAGACATAGTTGGATTTCACAAGAAAAAAGTTAATACTCCAGGGGAAGGATCATATCCTACATGGTAGCTCTTGATCCGATAACTTCAATAGGGTATAGTATGGTTACCGTATCTAAGTTTTCAACTTAGATACAGCGCTACATAGGGCGAAGGACAACAAAAAAAGAGATAATTTTAATGTTTTTTTAATGTTTTCCCGCTATAGTGGGCGAACGAAAACCAAAAAAGGAGAAAAAAAGAAATGCGTTTAAAAATTACAAGTCTTCTAGCAGCAGGTGCTCTTTTGTCTGCCTGCGGATCTTCAACAGAAGAGTGCGTTGAAGCAAGTGGTCAAGGCGGACTTGCCGCAGCAGAAATGGCTGCAGCAGAAGCTGCTTGTGTTCCTGGATCAGTTGCTGATTTCGTTGAAAATGTTGGTGATCGCGTATTCTTCGACTTTGATAAGTCAGCAATTCGTGCTGACGGCATGGAAACATTAAGGCGTCAAGCTGAATGGTTGAACAAGTATCCAAACTATGTCGTCACCATTAACGGACATTGCGATAAGCGCGGAACCGTTGAGTACAACTTGGCTTTGGGTGCACGTCGTGCCGAACATGCTAAAAAAGAACTCGCTGCTTTCGGCGTTGATTCAAACCGTATCAAAGTTGTTAGCTATGGAAAGAACAAGCCAATCGTTGAACAAGATGGCAGCGAATGGGCTTATCAACAAAACCGTGTTGCTATCACCGTTTTGGACTAATAAACTGAGTTAATCCAGTTTATTTTAGGCATAAAATCGCCACCCTCAGGGGTGGCGTTTTTTATGCCTCTATTTTTCGAATTTGAGAAAGTCTGGTGCAGACTTGATGATAACAATCAATTACCAAAAGCCTTTTATTCTTCGATACCTAATCTCTTTTTAATCATCTCGATATTGGCTACAAGCAAGTCGATCTTTAATTCTGAGCTCTTGATGGACGCAGGAGATTGATCGCTTTTAAGTGTAAGACCCGAGTAGATTTTTTGTTCTTCGGCATGCATTTTTCGTAGTTCTTTAAGTTTTTCAATAAGATTTTCTTCAGTATAATTTAAATAATGTTGATAGATCATTCCATTTCGAAACTGTACCTTTTTTTCAAGATCATCTATTAGACTATTTAATTTATTGATTTCGCCATTTAAAATATTTTTCCTTTCCCCGTCAGACCCAAGCGCTTTTTCAACAGTAAGTAGTCCCTGTTTGAACTGGTGCTTTGCCTTTTGTTGCTCGTAAGGTTCATCGGCTCCCTTGGGATGATACATTGCCACTGCCACTTGAGAACCCAAGCCAAGAATGATCATGGAAGATAATAAAAGTTTTGATTTCATTGAAAAGCTCCTTTTAATAGATTTATAAGATAATTGAATTCAATTATTCGAAATGAAAGCAATGTATAATTAAAATGTCAATGCACATTATTTTGTCCAGTATTTTTCGAGAGAGATTGTATGACAGTAGAAAAAAAGAGAAAGAAGCGTTGCCCAAAAAATGGTAGAAAGCTTTACAAATGCGAAGGGGGTGCTCACATACTAGAATACGCTCCACGCCCCCCGCCTCGTCTTCCTGCTCTTTGTTTGAATGCAAAATGGTAGATAACGTATATGGCGATTATTTAACTTCCTGAATCTCAAACTCAATCAAGTAAGAGTCTATATAGTGCCCCGGGTGAAATATTATATTATCTTCCGAAGAATCCCCCTTATCAATATCTTTAAAATCCTCAAGAACATCGACGAAAGGACAAGCAGGGAACCATTGCTCTTTGCCTAGGTTCTGTCGACATTTATTTTAGCCATAAATAGATCCCAGCGATATAAACAAAAGACAGATAAGCAATGGCTAA
>DAIDHR010000052.1 GCA_027459605.1 Alphaproteobacteria bacterium | reverse complement strand
TGACATTTCTTATCCTTTTCAGTGAGTTAGCCTAATCTTAGACTATCACATCTCTAGGACTTTTGCAGCAGGTTCTCCTTATAGTCTCTTTCCACATTTTTGTTTTATCATTTTGAACTTAATATTCCGTTAACAGGGTTTCTTATATCTTTAGAACATGTAAAAAGGAAGAAGTGCGGCAACCTTCATAGGCTCTTGGCTAGTAAGTGCCACTCACAGAACACAGGAAAAACTTCAGAAAATCCACAAATAACCAATCGTGAGGAAATTTAATCCACGATTTCTATTTCACTGAAAAAGAAAGAAATTTCTGTAACAGCATTTTCAAGACTATCGGATCCATGAACTGAGTTGGCTTCAATGGATTCAGCAAATTCACGCCGTATGGTTCCTTCATCAGCATTAGCAGGATTCGTAGCTCCCATCACGGTCCGATAATGATCAATTGCACTATCGCCCTCTAAAACCTGAACGACGACAGGACCTGAAATCATGAAATTGCATAAATCATTGAAAAAAGCCCTTTCCTGATGCACTGCATAGAACTTTTGTGCCTGGTCAAGTGTAAGCTGAAGGCGCTTTTGAGCAAGGATCCTAAGACCAGAAGCTTCAATTTTTTGATTTACGGCTCCCGTAAGGTTCCGTCGTGTAATATCTGGTTTAAGGATAGATAAAGTACGTTGCATAATAAAACTCCAAATTTAAAAAACATCCCTCTATAACTCTTATTCGAGCAAAAGGAAAGCTTATCTTTTTTGAGGAATACCCTTAAGGGAGTAAATCGAAACTCCCTCTTCTTTTAAAAGGGCAATCTTTGCTGGGATACCCCAGTAGTACCCTCCAATATGTCCATCACTGCGAATCACCCGATGGCAAGGAATGAGGGGAGAAATGGGATTAGATCCCACTGCATTAGCGACAGCCCGCACCGCTTTAGGTCTTTGAATTTGATCTGCAAGTTTTTGGTAGCTAACTGTGGTACCAACAGGAATGTTAAGGAGAGCCTCCCAGACTTGATGTTGCAGAGGCGTTCCAACCAAAAGGCAAGTCAATTTGTCTTTTAATGCAATTTTTTTCTCAACCAGGGTGTGTTTCTGATATTTTTTTATAAGAGTTTGGGACTCAGGAAAAGACCTCATCGCAAGGGCACATATTTGTCCATCAGGTGTGAGAACTACAAGCCACTCCTTATCTTCTCCATAGAAAAGGGTTGGGTAGGTCTTTAGGAATATCTCTTTTGAAGTAAAGTGGAGGTCAATATGATAGGTCATTTGTGGCCTTAAGTTGAATTTAACCTTAGGGTGATATAATACTATAAGAGTGAAGGACGAAAAGGGGTTTTTTATGGATTTTATAAGTCATCGTATGAGGAGGATTAAGCCGTCTCCCACCCTAGCTGTCATGGCAAGAGCAGCTGAGCTTAAGGCTTTAGGAAATGACATAATAAGCTTGGGCGCAGGTGAGCCTGACTTTGATACGCCCGAGCATGTTAAAAAAGGAATTATCAAAGCTCTTTCTGAAGGAAAAACAAAATATACCGCAGTTGAAGGAACTTTACCTTTAAGACAAGCCATTGCTGGTAAATTTAAACGAGAAAATGGGATCGACTATACGCCAGATCAGATCATTGTGAGCGCTGGAGCAAAGCATGTTATTTTTAATGCTCTTCTAGCGACCTTAAATTCAGGTGATGAGGTCATTATCCCAGCTCCCTATTGGGTATCTTATCCTGACATGGTGGAGGTTGCCGAAGGGGTACCTGTTATCGCTAGGTGTACCCCCGAAAATCATTTAAAATTGACACCCGAGCTCCTGGAAGAATCGATTACTCCAAAAACAAAATGTCTAATTTTAAATTCTCCGAATAATCCTACAGGGATGGTTTATACCAAAGAGGAGCTTGAGGCCCTTGCAGAAATCATTCGCCAAGCGCCTCACATGTATGTTGTAAGTGATGATATTTATGAACACGTGGTTTATGATGGAGTTGAATTTTTTACCCTTGCCCAGGTGGCTCCTGACCTAAAAGAGCGAATTCTCACGGTTAATGGCGTGTCCAAGACGTATTCAATGACAGGACTCCGTATTGGTTATGGAGCAGGCCCCAATACCTTAATTGAAGCCATGACGATTTTACAATCTCAATCAACTTCGAATGCATCGTCTCTTTCCCAAGAAGGAACACGTGTCGCCCTTGAAAGGCCTCAAGATTTTATGTCTGAGTGGGTTAAAATCTTTTCCAAGAGGCGGGATGAAGCCTATAACATTCTCAATAATATACCTGGCTTATCCTGCATAAAACCCCAAGGTGCGTTTTATCTTTATCCTTCGTGTGTAGCTCTAATGGGCAAGCAACCCCCCTTAGGCTCGATTATTACCAGTGACACAGATTTGGCAAATTATCTTTTGGAGTCTGTAGGAGTAGCTGTCGTACCCGGGGCTGCTTTTGGCCTTTCTCCCTATTTTAGAATTTCCTATGCGATAGAAACAGATAAGGTTTTAGAAGCCTGCCATCGAATTTCCCAAGCCATAGGATTGTTAAAGTAGGATATAAAATACCTGACATTTTTTATTATAAGTAGTTGTTTACCTCCTCCGTAGTCATTCCCGCGAAGGCGGGAATCCAGTCAAATTAAACCCTCTGATAGATCTTTCCAATGAGGATTTCCTTTTTCAATGAGTCTCATTTTCCAGGTTCTATTCCATTTCTTAATACATTTTTCCCGATGAATAGCATCCCTCGCATCTTCATATAATTCCATATAAACAAGTTTATTAACATCATATTTTTTCGTAAATCCTTCGATAATTTTATTTTTATGCTCATATAAACGGCGGGACAAATCATTTGTAACCCCTATATAAAGAGTCCCATTCTTTCCAGAACATAAAATATACATATAATAAGCCATAATATTTCTAAAGTTTCTGGATTCCCGCCTTCGCGGGAATGACATCGAAAATATAAAAAATAATGAGATACAAACCATTCATGTAAGCCTATTCATAGTATACATGAATTTATGAAAATTTGTCAGGTATTAAGGTAGGGTATATCTATTTTTTGCATTTTCAATTTTTTACAATAAATTAACCTAATTTATATATAATATTATTATAGAAAAGGTATAAATAGGACACGTGAATATGCTCGGATTTGTTTTACTCTTCTTCATTCTCGCTATCATTGCTGGAATTTTAGGGTTTACAGGTCTCATGACAGCATCAGCTGGAATTGCCAAAATCCTATTTATTATTTTTCTTGTTTTGTTTGTCATTGCTCTTATTCTCAGCATTCTTAAATCAATGCAAACAACAATCAGTACTGCTATAGGAGGGAGAACGCCAATGCTTGGATGGACCTTAATATTTTTAGTGATCGCAATTATCGCAGGCCTTTTAGGTTTTACAGGGATTATGTCAGCGGCAGCTGGCATCGCCAAAATACTCTTTATTATCTTTCTGGTTTTGTTCGTTGTATCACTTATCATTCACCTATTTAGAGGGTCAAACATTCCCTAAATATTTTTGGGACTGAGAAGACTTTCTTTAATTTTATGTATTAAGCCACTTGCTAAGGACTTAATAAGTTTACTTATTTTTAAAGAAGTTAATTCAGTTCTTTTTTGCATGCTCAAAAGATTTCAAGTTTTCGGCTAGGAGCCCGAGGGCGAGCTCGATGAACGTATTGAAATACGTGACAGAGAGCAAGACCCGAAGAGTCTGCCCCCACAAAGACGGGAGTAACGAAGGCAAAACTTGAAAGGTGAAGAGGTATAACTCCTTTAATTCTTGCATCTTATCTCCAACCCCTTTAGGTTACTTCCAAGATATTATTAATGAATTTACGTCTCTATGGATTATGCGAACTTTTTTAAGCAAAAACTTCAAGATATAAAATCCGAAGGGCGGTATCGGATCTTTGCTGACTTAGAGCGATGTGCCAAAGATTTCCCCTATGCTTTTTATTATAATGACAGCAACCCTCGAAAAGTTGTCATATGGTGTGCTAATGATTACTTAGCAATGGGCCAGCATGAACAAGTCCTTAAGGCTATGGTGGAAGCCACAATCCGGGTTGGAGCTGGAGCTGGAGGAACGCGGAACATATCCGGGACAAATCATTACCATGTTCTTCTTGAAAGAGAAATCGCAGACCTTCACGATAAGGAGTCAGCTCTCATCTTTTCATCCGGGTACGTCTCCAATGAAGCTTCCATCAGCGCACTTGCGACCCATTTGCCGGAGTGTGTTGTTTTCTCTGACTCCCACAACCATGCTTCAATTATTCAAGGTATCCGGAACAGTCGCGCCCAGAAAGAAATTTTTCACCATAATGACCCTAAGCATCTTAAAGAACTTTTATCTCGATATCCTAAAGAGAGAGCCAAATTGCTTATTTTCGAATCAGTCTATTCGATGGACGGAGACATTGCTCCCATAGAAGCTTTTTGTGATTTAGCGGAAGAATATAACGCTTTAACTTTCATTGACGAAGTGCATGCCGTTGGAATGTATGGCCACAAGGGGGGAGGCATCGCACAACGCGATCAGCAAAGTCACCGTCTGAGCATTATTGAAGGCACACTTGGGAAAGCCTTTGGTGTTGTAGGCGGGTATATTGCATCATCCGCTGATCTTATTGACTTTGTGAGAAGTTTTGCATCGGGCTTCATATTCACAACATCCATGCCTCCTGCCGTTGCTGCTGCAGCTCTTGCAAGTATTCAACATCTTAAGGTCAGCCAGGTTGAGCGGCAAAAACACCAAGAAAACGTTGAGAAGGTCAAAAAAAAGCTACTTCAAGCAGGTATCCCTTTTATCCCGACCCCCTCTCACATCATTCCAATTTTAGTAAGAAACGCCCATCAATGCAAGCTTGCCACAGACCTCCTCTTGAAAAACCATAACATTTATGTTCAACCTATTAACTACCCTACAGTTCCAAGGGGTACAGAGCGACTACGCATAACCCCTTCCCCCGTTCATACCGATCAAATGATCGATGAGTTGATTGATGCTTTGAAAACAGTCTGGAATGACTTATATATTGACTATGCAGCTTAAAGTACAATGACGTCTCCTTCAAAAATATGTTGGACCATTACCGATGAATTTCCTGGCATGAAAAGTCAGGTCATTGGTCTTGCTGAGGCCATCGGTTTTCCCACCTTTCATAAAACCTGTAAAAGAAAGTGGCCGTGGGGGTGGTTAGGGCTCCCTTTTGGCAACCCTCTTCACCAACTCACCTCAACAAGTGATCCTTTAACCCCTCCTTGGCCAGATCTGATTATTAGCTGTGGACGGAGGTCCGCTCCCTTAGCCCTTGCCATAAAGAAGCAATCTCAGGGGAAAACCTTTTGTGTTCATATTCAAAATCCCCTCTTCAATCTGAGGGCTTTTGACCTCATCGTTTCCCCTGAGCATGATCACTTAAAAGGCCCCAATGTCATTTCAACAAAAGGGGCCATCCACAAGGTAACTCTTCAAAAGCTTCAGGAAGGAGTTGAAGTATTTGGATCTCTTTTTCAAAGCCTGCCCCAGCCTTACAGTACGGTTTTGATCGGAGGAAATACAAATCGCTATTCAATGACACGAGAAGCCTTTGACCAAATCATTTCTCATATCCTTTTTATCCGAGATAAAACGAAAGGGGGTGTTCTCGTCACCCCTTCTTTCCGCACACCTTTTCGAGATGTTTTAACAAAAGCTCTTAGGGGGGAGCCCAATATTTTTCTTGCAGAAATTGAAAAGGTTAACCCCTATTTTGGAATGTTGGGAATCGCAGATTTTATCTTTGTAACAGATGATTCCGTTAACATGGTATGCGAGGCCTGTTTTACAGGTAAACCGGTCTATGTCTTCCCGCTCCTTAACCACCAGGAAACAAAGCCAAAAAAATTTATTGAAGACCTCGTCCAAGAGGGCACCGTCCGCATGTTTCAAGGAGGGATTGAGACATGGACATATGATCCCTTTAATGATACAGCAAAAATTGCCGCTCTCGTTCGCGAAAAGATGAAACTTTAGATAGGAGAAGATCGTGGTTTTAAATATCAGAACATTCGCTAATCAAAAGCCCTGCTCATTTTTTAAGGCTTTAGGGCATCCCATGATTGCGACACGTTTAGATGCATTAAAGAAAAACCCTCTCCCCTCTCTTTATGACCCGGAGGGTCACCTGGAAGATTTTTTGGCAATGACGCGTCTTCTTGCTCCTTCTCATGTCTATGTTCAAGCTGTTGAAGCCTTGAAACCAAATACCTCTTTAATTTCAACAATTCAAAAAGATAACCCTCAGAAACTTCTGATTCTTTCTTTTGATCCTGAAAAGCATTTAGACCAGATGAAACATTTGCTTCCACCTTCCTGTGAGGTGACAAGCCTTAAAGACTTGCGCTTACCTGATGAAATGCTTACTGATACCAAGACCTATTTATCCGATTTAAACTTTTCGACAAACTTTGCCTTCTTTCGCGAAGAGGATGGCTGGCATACGCGGATTAAAACCGCCAACTGCTGGGCAAAATATGGCTCAAATGACACTAAGCTCTGGGCCATCCTATTTGATGATAAAGGAAGGCCACTTGCCGAGTGGGAAGAACCCCTGTCGCCCACCGTTCACTCAGTTATTATTGACAGTCGAGACGTTAAAAAGCAGTTCAATCTTCCAGACTTTACAGGTCAACTTTTCCTCCATATCACAGGAACAAAGGGACACAGCATTGTAAAATATGCCCTCGATACCTTCCATGATGAAGGAATGCTCTCTGCAACCCACGACGCCAATGCTTGGCCTCCTGCCTATTTTGCAGGGCTTCCTGCTCCCCGAGGTGGAGAGAAGGTTGTCCTATGGCTTCAAAACAGTCACCCCCTGCCCATCCCTGCAAATGGTGTAAGCTTAAATCTGATGGGGGATTCGAAAGCCGTTTTTCTTAATCAAGATATTCCCCCTTTTGGAACCTATGCTCTTGATGTGGAAACTTATTTCCCCACTGCCCGCTGGCCCCAGCAGATTGAGCTCCAAGCCGGCCACTATTTTGTTCGCCCTCGGTATGAGGTTATTAATGAAAAAGGGTATCGTTGCATAGCTCACGTTAATGTAGAGCGGAGCGATTTAAAGCCAGATCCAAAACTTAAGGATATAAAAGACCTTCTCGGAAAAGGGTTTATATTACCTGCTCCTCTTTTTCCAACGAATGATTATATAACTTCGGTTCTTCCGACGCCCATGAGCCGTGAGCTTCGCTCCATGCCCCTTCGGGCCTTAATCTATGATCGTGAAGGGCAGCTTAAAGAAACTTACTCCTTCGGAAACCTTCCCCGTCATCATCAAAGTGCTCTTATTATCAATGATTTAGTTCAACTCGGACAAGAGTACGGACATGTTGAACTTGTTTATGATTTTGACAAGGGCAGCGAAGCCGATGGATGGCTCCATGGTCTCTTCCGTTATGAACATAAAACCCTTCCTGGCCAAGCTGAAACAAGCTTTGGGAGCCATATCTTTAATACAGCTATTACTTACAAGAATGAGCCACAATCCTATAAAGGTCCTCCTCCAGGGCTTTCTACTGGTCTTTTCTTGCGGATTGATGACGACATCGAAACCTTCTGCCATTTAATTTATCCCGTATCCATCCTATGGCATGAGACGTCCAATACAACCCTCATACTCTACACAAAAGAAGGGCACCCCATAGCAGAGGCTTCCTTAAAAGTCCCTCAGAGTGGGTCCCGTTTGTGGATTTACCAAGAAACATTCTCTCCAACGGATAGAGAAAAGGCTCGAGGCGGATATGTCGTCATTCAAGACAAAACCTGTCGGCTTTTTGGTTATCATGGGCTGCGCCGTAGGAATGGAAGCTTTAGCTTGGATCATATGTTTGGATTTTAAGAGGGTTAATTTCTTAAGACAGATCTATAAGGTTGAAGCGGGTTGTTTTAGAAGGCCCTATGTATTTCCTTTTTAAAACGATAGCGGTGAACATATATAATTGTTGTCCTTAACATCCTTCTTAATCTATACCCATCAATTATCCAGAGAAGAGCTATCATCCATAGTTTGAGTTATAATATAAATTATATATTGTAAGATAAAAATTAATCACTATTTAAATATTAAATTATATTTATTTTTTGAGTTTAATCATGTTGGTTTCAAAATTTCATTTATTTCTAGCGCTTTCTCTTTTAATAACTTCAATGACCGCTTCTCTCCACGCTATAGGTGATGATAATGAAACTATACCCTCTAAAAAAAGAAAAAGAGCTGAACCTTTAGATGAATGTAACTTAAGTACTCTACGCACATCAGCATGCACTGCTTTTGAAGATCTCAAAAGAAGACATGGGTCACAATATGCTCAACAGTCTCTTTCAGATGCAATTCATAATCTTGATTATAGTAAAGATTGGAAAGCATATTTATATACAATAATTTTATCTGAACGGACTATAAAACCAACAACACAAAGTTGGAGTATGCAATTTGTTAAAGCAATGAATTCTATTCAAGAAACACTGAAGAGTAAGGTCGTTCCCTATGATCCTTCCAAAATAATTAATGCACGGGAAGCGCTCCAAAACATTATAGATTATGGTGGTAAAGATTACGCAATCAAGCAACTTCAAAAAGTGCTAGAGGAGTTTAATGGTGAAAGAAAAGATAAAAATAAAAATCAAGAAAATATTCAACACTGGAGAAATTATTTTAAAGATGTCGTTATAAACTCAGCACGGAGCATCAACTTTCTAGATAAAGAGATAAGCTGGGTTCAAACCTTTCACGAGGGGATGGAACATATTAGTCAAGAACTTGGAAGAATAACAAAAAAAGACAAAGCCTTTATCGTTCTAGAACAACCTTCTGTTTTGCTCGTACCATCATCCACATTCGACCATTGGCGGTACCACAATTCCTACTCCAACTAGCCATAAGGGTTCTGTCGCAACTACTAAAGCAAAAGAGAAAACACCATAAAGAGGAGTGTTCAAGATAGGAATTTACTAGGTCTGTGCACTTATTCTAATGTACATGATAATATACCGTTAACTTTAGTAAAAGTCAGGTTTAGAATATGTCCTTGCTTTGTTTTCAAAAAACAATATTTTATGTCTCCTCCATAACTCGTTACCGAGATCACTCCTTGATCCCAATTTGGTAAAGCTCGAATATAAACAGATTGCAAATGATTTTGCGGATCCCGATATAAATTTCTCTCTGCTGTAAGACCAAGAGCGACCAGAGGTAAGCTGCCACTTTGGAACTTTTTGGGGGTTACCCTAAATAAAAAATTAATGGATGAACCTGTAAGAACCTGCTGCAAAAGTCCTAGAGATGTGATAGTCTAAGATTAGGCTAACTCACTGAAAAGGATAAGAAATGTCAT
>DAIDHR010000051.1 GCA_027459605.1 Alphaproteobacteria bacterium | reverse complement strand
ATCATCAACTAAATCTTAAGGCCAAGCCTTGCTATAGTCTCACTAGTCAAACTAGTGGTTTACCTTTCATGAATTAAAATGACAGGGATTCTTTTGATCATGGTGAGTATTATCTTAGTTAAGAAAGTAAATCAAAGAGGGTTACCTAAAACAAGTTAGCTTATAAACAGTTTATATTTATCGTATTATATGATCACTGCACTAAGTTGTTGATTTTTTTTCCGACTCCTTCTTTTCGGGGCAGGAATATTTTATGGATAGAGCCGAAGACACCCCTAAAAAGGCAGGACTCGTTGCAAGGGCCAGGTTCTTTGCTCCCCAGACAATATAGAGATTAACAAGTTCTTTATTTGATAAATTTTCTGGGAAACAGATGTCAACGTACTCATCTTGAACGTCAGCAATATTTCGGTAGAATTGGGCCGCATTGGCAGTGGCAATAATAAATCCGTAACAAAAATTTTGAGGACCTGGGCCACTGTCTTTGCAAGCCTTCAAAAGTTCTTGATTTGTGATGCTGTTGGCTAAAAGCGGTGTCGTGGAGAAAATCGCTGTAAGTAAGAAAATTAATTTTTTCATCGAGTCTCCCATCCCTTTTTGTATAGTATATACAAATTAGAACGTAAATTCACGCCTTTTTTAGAAAGGGATTTACGTTCATGGTAATCCTCAAAGAGGAAGTGATAAAAACAACAAATTGTAAAGAAGGGGAGGGTCTGAATGTATATTCAAAATAGATGGACTTTTGCACAGCCGTTTTCAAACTTTTCGCGCATGGCTTCCCGCCTTGCGGGGCAGCCTATCGCTTTCATTCTGGCTTGTTTTTTGGTGTTCATTTGGCTTATAACAGGCCCCCTTTATGGTTTTTCGGATACCTGGCAGCTTGTTATTAACACAACAACCAACATTGCTGAATTTATTATGGTCTTTCTGATCCAAAATACCCAAAATCGTGATGGTGAAGCTATTCAAATCAAGTTGGATGAGCTTATTCGCTCCCATAGAGGAGCTCATAATGTTTTGCTTGATTTAGAAGAGCTTACAGAAGATCAACTTAATGAGATTAAGCGCAAGTATGAAAAACTTGCGGAAATAGCTCGCCTAAAGCTAAGCCAAGGAAAAGTTGATACAGCAACAAATGAAGTGTAAGGAAATAAGTTATGTCAAGCTATGCTTCTAAAAAGTATGAAGGAATTCTCACCTGTGATGATGATCCTGGTGAGATCCTGCGTAAACCATGTCCTCTTATGAGGTCAGATGAGTTAGCCCTTGCCCAGGATACCGTTCAGAAACTTCTTCATATTCGTGAGCATGTATTGGGGGGAGGGGCGGGGCTTGCAGCCCCTCAAATTGGAATCAGCCACCCTATTTTTATTTATACACCAGATAGGACAGCTGAGAACTTACGTATTGTTATTAATCCCTCCTATGAGCCTCTGGGAGAGGAGAGTATAGAGGGGCACGAAGCTTGCTATTCTGTTCCTCTACGCTGCGCAAAGCTCAGACGCTGGGAGAAAATCAAGGTGCGCTATAATACGCTCGAGGGAAATATCAAGGAAGATGTACTTGAGGGTTTTGCTGCCAAAGTTTTCCAACATGAAATAGACCATTTAAAAGGTTGCTTGACGATTGATCATCCCACAGTACAAGTTCAAAACTTTAATGATGCTGTATCTTTTCAAAATTATGTGGAGCAAATTCATCTTAAAGACGCAGAAAGGTATAGGAAATAGACTTCATAAAACTGTCAATGACAATTACTTGTGTCCCCCCAGTTGCAACCACCTTTTTTCGTGTTATGACTTCCCATTTCTAACCTTTCAACTTCCGCTTTAATTTTTCCTGGGGAGCAACTTGATGCTTGCTTATGGGATTTTTGATGAGTATTATCGGAACTGGAGAAAGCATTGCCTATGGGTAATGCTGTTAGGCAAAAAGTTGCCATGAGCAGTGACAACTGCGTATGGGTCTTTATTTGCATTTCTACTATCTCCTTCTTTGTAAAGCTATTTAATACATATTAATTGAATTTATTTAAGAAAAGGTTAACAAAAATAAGTAGTTCAAAATAAATGTAATTAGAACAATTGAGGAATATTGAAATGTTAAAAAACTTTGTTGCCTATATCACTGTTGCTTCCTTAGTTTTTTCGCCTTTTTCCTCAAGCTTTGGGATGAAACAAATCGACGAGGATGAGCAGAATCCTAGAATTTCTCCTCAGCGTATAGAAAAGAATGACCTGCTCCCCAAAATCATAGCTCCTCAACAATTGAGTATGGATTTAGATACGCATATAAAAGCGTGGCATAAGGAACAAAAACGGGAGACTTATAACATACAAGATCCGCCTATATCAGCCCTTATTATCTATACCCTAAAACATAAAAACTATGAATTTTTAGAAAAGCTAGACAAGGACATTTTTACCGAGACATCTAGATGGGAAATAACAGGTAAAGTCATCATAGGGGCTGTTGGAGGGGGAATTACTCCTATTTTTTTATCAAATCTTGTGGAATCTTCAATTGGAAATATTTTGAACACCCATATCAATCCTTATGGGTCTCTTGGGATGGAGCTATGGCTAACGATCTCAACTGCGCCAGCTGCCTTTCGCACGGCTTACAATTTTGGGGGAGACCTTATTTTAAACTCTAAAAAAATTATATGTACCGGAATCTGTAAAAGTGGCAAGTCTTTAGACAAAGATGAAGTTGAGCTCCCTAAGACACAGCCGATATCAAAGGCTGAGTTTGGGACACTTGCGCTTTTAGGAATCTCTAACATTTTAAATGCTGCTATCCCTACGGTTTTGATGGTGTACGAAGAAAGGTTTTTCCCTGTTGCAGCGCGCCTTTGCATTCCTTATATGTTTCTTTTTTATGGCGCCAATTATTGGGATATAGGAAGGGAGAATATAAGGCACTTATTTAATTATTATTCTTATCAAGATGAAGTAGATAAGTTGAAAAGAATATTTCTTAAAAGAAACATTCTATACTTTCTTGAAATTATTAACACGTCAAGCGAGTCTGCCAAATCAATAATACACCATGTTTATAATACAATTTATGAGAAGCAAAGAAAAAAAGCTGCTAAGGGTACTTTTTCACGGGAGAAAGAAGAAGTTCAGGAAAATGAAGAAATCGTTTCCTTATTTTCGCTTTTGTTAATAAATAGCTTTAAACGTAAAAATGTAAGTGAGGTTATGGCTGAAAATATAGTGTATATGAAAGAAGAGATAAACAAAAAAAAGGAAGAGGAAAAAACATTACAAAATAAAATAGAGAGAAAGATAAACAACGAAAAAGAAATGAAGGACGTAGCAAGTAATAGCCATCGTTTTAAACAAAGGGATGATTGGGAAGATGGCGAAGAAAACGAAGAAAACGAAAAGGACCCATTGAAAGATCTTCAGGAACGACTACATAGTATACAACTTAATCGAGAGACCTTAAAAGAGGACATAAATGACTTTGAGCTTAAGCAACAGTTGCTTTTGTATGAAAACTTTAGAACGGATGTTTACTCGCTTAAGCGGCCTTCTTGGAAAGAGGATCTTTTAGACAGATTGAGTACTGGTTTTACGGTTGCGGCCTACTATGCAAGACTCGAGATTCTAAGATATACTGTGGAACAACCCCTGATAGCATGGGGAGTTGACCCAGAAACGGCCAAACGAACGGCGTATATTATTGCTGGGTGTGAGAGCCTATTTCGGGCTTTTATTGAGGCTCAGCTCCATAAACAACAGTTTAAAGAGTGGTTAGGGGCATTTTCTCTTAAAGGCTTAGGAACCTTGAAATGGTGGAGAAAAGTATCGAATGGAGGAGCAACTCTTAATGGGCTCTTGTTTGCCTCTCCTACTTTTCTTGTTGGGTTAAAAGCTTTTTCTGGAACATCTTTATTGTATAAGATTGCAACCCTAGTGCCTTCTGTAGGTCTTGACATTTCTCTTTACACTTCTATTTTTAAAAAACGGCAAAATGAAGTTATAACAGGAACGGCAAGAATAAAAAAAGATTTTAGTAGGGAAGGAAATTGTACATCTTGTTTTAATTCTACTTGCTGTGGTCCTGAGCTATCCCTAGCCCTTAAAAGGACGCATATCAATGCTTGGGCTCAAAGAATAATAGATTTCATAGAAAATAAAGCTGATAAAGGGACTGTAGAAAAGCTATACGAGCTGACTCAATATGCAAAGTAGCCAAGTGTTGTTGGGTGATTTTCCGAAGCTTCCTGTAGGAAAAACCCCCATATGTCTTAGGCAAAACTCAAAGATAACCATAACGAGCGAACTTATAAATTTACGACAGCATCTAAAAGTATGTTGAAATTTTAATTATTAATAACCTAATACACATATGTATTCATTTCCTTGATGAAAATCACTCTGCAAACTCCTTTTTCTTTTTAAGTTCCACATACAAAGTAAGGAATAAGGATGAAGAAAGAAGGGGAGCATTGATATATAAATAGATCGGAGATACAAATTCATTGCTAACAAAAGGGTACTTCAGGGGTAATACTTTTGAATAGTTGTTAATTGACCTTACGTGATGTGATCTAATGAATGCTTAATATGTCGCGGCAATAATTTTTACGAATAACTTTGGCTTTGTTCTTACAAAATCCTTTTCTAAAGAAAAGTCTCCGAATAAGATCTTAAAATGCTCTGGTGCTAGGGTTCTTAAGATAAGTGCCTCTAAAAAGCCGCATAATATATATTATGGAAAATATTAAATGTGTGAGGTGTTCTTCGCATTTTTTAAAATTAACTTTAAGACGTTTAATACAGTTTCCAAAAAACTTAGACCCACCATCTTTTTCTAGACTTTTTCATTTTTGAATTAACTTTGCAAAAAACAATTTCGGAAAAAAATGCGCATAGCTATTTCTGGAACGCATTGTATGGGGAAAACAACTCTCATTCATGATTTTCTAAAAACTCATTCTGAGCATACCCATGAGGTTGAACCTTATTATCAACTACAAGAAAAACATGGCATTGAATTTTTCGAGGAGCTTGCGTTCGAAGATCTCCTAGATCAGTTTGATTTTAGCCTAGAAAGGCTTCTTCTCTATTCCACTCCGGCAAATGTAATATTTGCCAGGTGTCATATCGGTTTTATTGCTTATTCCCTGTACTTTTTGCATCATGAGGAAATCAGCCTCTATGATAGCAGTCTTCCTGAGAAATTTTCTGAGATAAAAACCGCTTTTGAGAATTTAGATATCATTGTATTTTTGCCGATGACAAGAGAACATCCCATAAACTGCCCTGCATCTGAAGATCAACATTATCGAAAAAGCGTTGATAAATACCTCAAACAGATCTATCGTGAAGAACTATTTGATTTATTTCCAAGCTACGACCATCCGCAAGTCATTGAAATTTGGGGGAGTCCTCAGGAAAGAATCAAGAAGCTAGAAATGTATTTATAATATCTAACTATCAGCCCAGCGCTTTAAGATTAAATCCTAGAGAAGCACTTTCTGATTCTTTATTCTTCTTCAGGCTTAACCTCAGCCTCAGCCTCAGAGATTGAGCATGTATAGGCTTTGCAATGATGCTTTGAGCTTTCTTCGAGGCACTCTTTACAGGTCCCCGCCTCTTCATGCTTGGAAGCATGGCTCAATCCGCGAGCCCAGATATAGAACCATTTTCGCTTTTCTAAATCATATGTACACTCCTTTATGCAGATGTCCCTCGCCACTGCCTGATATCCACTCATAAAAAAGAAAGCTCCTAAGCTAATTGCTTGCATAAGTTTTTTATTCATATTGGTCTTCTCCTTTTAAAGTTACTTTCTTATCCATTGATTAAACTTTTTAATAACAATGTAAAATATTAATGTTAATAAGTCCTTAATGAGGATAACTTTTAAGACTGGGGTGAAAGGTTAGAGAAGTGGCCGGGCCTTACTCAAGCGAAATCAATGAAATCTTATGATCCTTTATTCCAATAGCAACTTTACCTGATTTTAGAGCAAGGGCCGCCTTACCAAAAATCTCATAGCGCCATCCTTGAAGAGCCGGAACATCTGTATTTTCAGAGCGCGCAATTTCTTCCAAGTCCAAACTCGTGGCAATTAATTTTTGTGCTACATGGTATTTTTCAGCTTTTATTTTGAGGAGGAGCCGCAACATTTCAACAAGAGCTGACGCTCCTGGAATAGCTCCACCTTCCCTTCTTACCTGCGGACAATCTTCGAGAGGCAAGCTATGAGCTTTTTCAATGAGGGACAAAATATGCTGCCCTTCACTTCCTTCTAAAAGAGCGGGTGAAATGCCGCGCATACGCCGCATTTCTTCCACAGATCTTGGGGAAACTGCAGCCAGCTCTACCATCGTTTCATCCCGTATGATCCGTCCTCGTGGAACATTCCGTGCTTGAGCTGTGATTTCCCGCCAAGCTGCAATTTCTCTTAAGATGGCGAGTAAACGTGGGCGAGGAGAACGGACACGCAATTTTTGCCATACAGCATAAGGATCAATTGCGTAAGTTGTGGGATCCTTAAGAATGGAGAGCTCATCTTCAAGCCAATGAAGACGGTCACTTTCGATAATCTTTGAATAGAGCTTTTCATAGATGGGTCTCAAATAAATGACATCGCCTAAAGCATAGGCGAGCTGTTTTTCCGTAAGAGGGCGTTGGGCCCATTGTGTATATCTTAAGGATTTATCTATAGAAACCTTTGCGTATTTTTGAACTAGGATGTCATATCCAATAGACTCTCCAAACCCGCATACCATAGCTGCAATTTGTGTATCAAACAGAGGAGTAGGAATTTTGCCCGTCAGATGATAAAAAATTTCAACGTCTTGCCTTGCTGAATGAAAAACCTTAATGACGTTCGCATTTTGTAAAAGATCAAGAAAAGGGGTGAGATCAAGCCCCTTCACCAATGGATCAATAGCTGCGGCCTCTCCTTCTAAGCCCACTTGAATGAGACATAACTTGGGCCAATAGGTTGTTTCTCTAACAAACTCCGTATCAACAGTTATATAGGAAGATTTGACTGCCCGATCGCAAAATTCTTTTAATTTAGCTGTAGTTGTGATTAAAGTCATGGCATTCTCGTTATCATTGAAACCGAGTCTTGACAAGAGACTCACAATCCCTACCACTATCACAGGGAAAAACGAAAACAAGAGTTAAAAATGTTGAATCCATATCGTACACACACCTGCGGGGCACTACGCCTTGAAAATGCAAAAGAAATTGTTCGCCTGTCAGGATGGGTCCATCGCAAGCGTGATCATGGACACCTTTTATTTATTGATCTGAGAGATCATTATGGGATCACTCAATGTGTGATTGACTCCGAAAACCCTCATTTTAAAGTTGCTGACGAGGTCAAACTTGAGAGCGTAATAACCCTTTCAGGGCGGGTTGTTGAACGAGCGTCGGATACGGTTAATCCCCATATGGCAACAGGAGAAATTGAAATTGCTGTCGAGACAGTTGAAGTACAATCAAAAGCAGACCCGCTGCCACTTCAAGTTAACAGCAATGCTGATTTTCCGGAGGAAACTCGCCTTAAATATAGGTTCTTGGATTTAAGGCGAGAGAAACCTCATGCAAACATTGTGTTGCGTAACAAAGTCATTGCATCTTTGCGAAAAAAAATGATTGACCAAGAATTTCTTGAGTTTCAAACGCCCATTTTAACGGCCAGTTCTCCCGAGGGAGCGCGTGATTATTTGGTTCCAAGTCGGCTTTACCCAGGTCGGTTTTATGCCCTTCCTCAAGCTCCCCAGCAATTTAAACAGCTTTTAATGGTGGCTGGGTTTGATAAGTACTTCCAAATTGCTCCTTGCTTTCGAGATGAAGATGCCCGAGCCGACCGCTCACCTGGTGAGTTCTATCAACTTGATTTCGAAATGTCATTTGTAACTCAAGAGGATGTTTTTGCCGCTATTGAGCCCGTTCTTCATGAAATATTCGTTGAGTTTGGAGGGGGGAGAAAAGTCACTCCCCTTCCCTTCCCTCGACTTTCTTACCAGGACGTTATGTTGAAATATGGATCGGATAAACCAGACCTCCGCAATCCATTGATTTTAAGTGATGTGACTGATGTTTTTAAAGATTCCACATTTTCCCTTTTTGCTAAAGCCATTGAAAATGGGGCTATTGTCCGTGCCATTCCGGCTCCTAAAACCGCAAGCCACCCTCGCAGCTTCTTCGATAAAATGAATGATTGGGCGCGGGAGCAAGGAGCCGGCGGTCTTGGGTACATTACCTTTGGGGAAGATGGTTTGAAAGGTCCCATTGCTAAGTTTTTAGATGAGGACCGACTCAACCAACTCCGCTCCCTATCCAACATTCAAGAAGGGGATTCCCTCTTTTTTGCCTGTGACAAGCCAAGGACGGCAACCAAACTAGCAGGCCTCGCTCGAACTCTTTTAGGCGAAGAGCTTGATCTTATTGAAAAGGATGCTTTCCAGTTTTGTTTTATTGTGGATTTTCCTATGTATGAGATTCACGAGGAATCGGGCAAACTTGAATTTTCCCATAACCCTTTCTGTATGCCGAAAGGAGGTCTTGAGGCTCTTGAGATGCAGGATCCCCTATCCATCACCGCCTATCTCTACGATATTGTCTGTAATGGAGTTGAACTTTGTAGTGGGGCAATTCGGAATCATCTACCTGAAGTAATGATTAAAGCTTTTATGCTCGTTGGGTATACCCGAGAAGAAGTCGAAACCCAATTTTCGGGAATGCTCAATTCTTTCCGATTTGGAGCTCCTCCCCACGGCGGAGCTGCGCCTGGTATTGATCGAATCGTTATGCTTCTGGCAGACGAGCCTAACATTCGCGAAGTCATCGCCTTTCCCATGACACAAAAAGCTGAAGATCTTTTAGTTGGAGCCCCCGCTCCCGTCAGGCCAGAACAGCTTGAAGAGCTGCATATTCAGGTGGTTTACCCTCCTGAAAATAATGTAAGATTTAGTTATGCAGATCCAGGTCGTAGGCTCTTTCTTTTTGAAATCCTTGATGAAAAATATAAGAAATATGAAATTGCACTCTCAATTGACATAATCGAAGATAAGTTTTGCCAAGATAAGAATGGTAAAAAGATAGAGCAAATTCTCAACAAGTATTGGTCGGAACCATTTAAAGAAAATATAAATTTTCAAAGCATCATTGAAAAAAAGGTAATTAAAAAGCTGTTTCAGAACCACAAAATTGAGATAACCATAGAAGATATTAAATCCCATGATTTTAGAAAAACGTAAAATTAGAAAGGCTCTTTTACCTTTCCTTACCCTTAAAAAAATTTCTTAAAAAGAGGGTTGACGGGGTATCATGACCTGCGTATAAGGATACTCTCTTTAGGGCAAAAAAGATGAGGAGCCTTGTAGCCCCTTCTTAATGTTCCTAAATATATGTTAGGGCTGAATTTATTTTCAGTGTCTAATGGCTCATTGACAAGTGAAGAAGAGAAGGGATACGCGGGGAGCGGGTTGCGGAAGCGAGACGTTTTTTGTGGATTGGAG
>DAIDHR010000050.1 GCA_027459605.1 Alphaproteobacteria bacterium | reverse complement strand
TTGGATGGCGGGGTCGAGGCATAATTTTTCGCCAGTTATGACGCTCGAGCATGCGGTAGGTTGTGGAAAGAGCTGTATTTTTCCCGGTTTCTTGTTGGTAGGCTTCGTGAATCACTTGTACTTCCAAAATCCCACCCTCTTTTCCTTCCTTTTCAAATTGTTTTAAAAAGTCCTTTTCCTCGTCAAAAGAAAGATTTTCACGAATTCTTCCTCCTTTATTTTTAACCTCAAAGAGCCCCAATCCTTTACGTTTCCATCTAGCATGAATATTCCATACGGTACCGATAGAAAGACCAGTTCTTGCAGCGATTTTAGGGGCTTTTTCTTTGTAGAAAATTCGAAAATAAACGACTTGCATCCTTTTGTATTGATCTAGATCTTTTGCCTCTTGCATTAACTTGTAGACTCTTTGGCCCATCTCTTCAGAAAAATCATATTTCAATTGATTCATATCTCAACCTCCCTCGGTTCAGATTCATCTTACCATACTTTTTTCATTTCCTCATCAATTGATTGCAAATTGGTATCAGATTTTTTGGAGAAACGAGATGAAAAATACACACAAGCCTGGAAAAGTGCTCTTGCCGTTCTAAAACGGGCAGGACCTCGACCCTATCAAGAGGTTCTGAGGGTTGTGTTTTACCAGCAAGATCTTTATGACACTCCTTTTTACCCGCTTCTTTTCAGAGGAATCGAGCCCCTGCAGCAAGGGCTTACGTGTCTTGATAAACATTTCAAAGGAGAGTTGAGAGGTACAGAAGACACTCCTCATGATTTGGCCTCAAGTCTTTCGAAACCCACCAGGTTTCAACGGCTTTTAAAAGAGTCCCCATTGTATTTCCCTCCTTAATTCCTAAGGAAAGAAGGTCGTCTCCTGTCACAGGAAATGAAGGGACTTTCCAGGTATCATAAAGCTGATGGAGTTCAGCCAGAAAATGAGTGCCTTCTTCTAAGGAAATCTGGGTGATCACAAGCTTGCGGGCTGTTTGAATCAGGGCAAGGCTAAAAACCTTTTCTTTTCCCCAGCGGTAGGCTTGTTGTTTAAAGGAGTCTTTTGTAAGAAGAGCGTGGTGACTTACCAAAAAAGAGAGGAGGGATTCTTGTTTTTTGGACAGGCGCAAATGAACCTTAATTTCCGATATGACAGGGTGGAAGGCTGCTAGTCTCACAAGGTCATGGGGCGGGATGCAGGCTGCTTTTTCAAGAGGAATAAGAGCTCTTAATTCGTCCCAGGTACCAGGGTGGAGGATATAGGTGAGGACCCCTGTTTCATGCATGGCATCGATTGTATAAAGCGGGGAGGGGAGATCCAAGATTTTAAGAAATTCTTCAGTAACGCGTTCTCGAGCAAGATGAGGGAGATGTGATGCATACCGTTTGCAGGCTTTAAGACTTTCCGAGTCATAAGGTTCATGACCAAACCGGGCAGAAAACCTGAAAAAACGTAAAATGCGTAAATAATCTTCTTTTATGCGCAAAGAGGCATCGCCAATAAATCGGACGCGGTGAGCCTTCAGATCTTCTAAACCTTGAACAGGATCAAAAAGGGATCCAGTCTTATCGGCATAAATGGCATTTATGGTAAAGTCACGTCTCAGGGCATCCTGAATCCAATCTTCCGTAAAGGCGACATGGGCTTTACGACCAAATGTTTTCACATCGACCCGCAAGGTCGTAATTTGATAAGGGCGCTTGTCAAGAACAGCAGTAACTGTCCCATGGTCAATTCCAGTAGGGATAGCCTTTATATTATTTTTTTTTAAGAGGTCCATGACCCACTGAGGTTCGCGGTCAACAGCTAAATCAATATCACTGACAGGAAGCCCTAGTAGACCATCTCGAACCGAGCCCCCCACGAGGCGGAGAATAGCTCCCTCTTTTTCAAATAATTGAAACAGATGTTGAAGTTCAGGGAGGGACAGCCATGGGGCTCTAAGACTCTCCATGACTAGAGTAACACTTGCCAAAAGGCGAGAGCAAAGGAGACCGCAAGAAAGCTATCAAGACGATCTAAGAGCCCACCATGTCCAGGGATGAGGAAACCTGAGTCTTTAACCTGGCTCCACCGCTTCATTTGTGATTCCATAAGATCACCCCCTTGGGCGATCAGAACCAATAAAGCGATTGCCCATAGGGTAAAGACACCAGGCATAAGCCAAAAGGAAGCTTCGTATCCAACGGCTGTTCCGACAAGCATGCCAGCAACAAAACCTGACCAGGTTTTGTTGGGACTGATCGAGGGAGCAAGTTTTGGCCCTCTTAAAAGCTTTCCTCCTAAATATGCTGCCGTATCCGTACTCCATACAAGGAGAAGAAGCCAGTAAAGCAATCTCCAGCTACCTGAAATAGAAAGATTTTGAAGAAGCCATAAACTAGATAAGGCAAGGTAAACTGTTCCAAGAAGGATAACAGTCATCTTAGCCCACCGGGATAGCCTATTTTTTCGGCATAAAGAAAACCACTCAATTAAAATGCCGATTGCCAAGATTATTCCTGTGATAAAGGAGATAGGGGGCCCGATATAAATCAAGTAAAGCGAGAGGGGGATGAGAAGGGCCGCCGAGATAATTCTGGCCATGAGAGAAGATTTTTTGCGAAACCTACGCCGCGGTGCCAAAGCGCCTCTCACGGTTTTGGTAAGTTAGCAAGGCTTCCATAAAATCCTCAGGAGTAAAATCAGGCCAAAACTTATCGACAAATACCAACTCAGTGTAAGCTACCTGCCATAATAAATAATTGCTGATTCTCTGTTCCCCACTTGTCCGAATTAACAGATCCGGATCAGGAACGCCTGCTGTATAAAGGTGTTCCTCAAACACCTGCTCTGTAATTTTATTGGGATCTAGCCTATGATCACGCACTTTTTCAGCAATGTGTTGAACAGCATGGATTATTTCAGCCCGGCTTCCGTAACTAATAGCCATTTGAAGGATAATTTTTTTGTTTGTTTTCGTGAGGTCTTCAACCTCTTCAATAAGATTTAAAATCGTATTGGGCAAAAGGCTTCTTTCCCCAATAATTTTAAGGCGCGCGCCTTCTTTGTTAAGTTCCGTGGCCTCTGTTTCAAGGTAGTGCTTTAAAAGGGCCATAAGACCAGAAACTTCATTGGGATCGCGTCTCCAATTTTCAGAAGAAAAAGCATAGAGAGTTAGATATGAAATTCCAATACGCGATGCAGCTGTTACAATATCACGTGCAACCTCGCTTCCCCGCTTATGTCCTTCAAGGCGAGACAGAGACTGTTGGCGAGCCCACCTTCCATTGCCATCCATAATGATGGCCACATGTTGGGGAACTTTAAGAAGATGTTTTTCGGTCATTGGTCAATATACGGTACTTTTTTATTTACCCTATCTTATACGTTCATAAGTCCAAAATGCAAAATCTTTTCTGAAGAGCCCGATTGGTTATTATTTAATAACAATCTTCATTGCTTGGCAACGGTAGCCTACTCTCCTTATGGTGACAGCTAAAAACTTACCTCACCCTCTGTGTCGTTCAAACCCATGAAAAAGGATGTGTTAATGAAAATTTAAGGAAGCAGCTGTAGGCTTATATGAAACTTTAAAGGAGGTAAAAAAATGTCTAAAAAATTTTTTCAAATAACCATTCTAGGGCTCGCTTTAAGTGATGGGGCTGCTAGTTATGCCGCAGCAGCAGTAACAGCACCAGCACCAACAACAACAGCATCCGCACCCCCTCCAGGAGGATATGTTGCCCCCGGGGGTGGCGCACCCATCCCTCTCGATGAGGGGGTGAAAAGACACCTTCAAGATGCATTTTCAAGCGTGATGGTACACCCTTGTGAGGAAGTTTGTCACAGGGCTGGGCTGACCCCTGCTTACGGTACAAATGTAACCGATTTTAGGGTGGTCTTCCGCTGTGCATGTGTGGCTCGTGGAGTACCTGCAGAGGTGCCTCAATAACTCAGGGTCTGCAGCTCTTGAGGTTTAATAAGGTAAAAGGGTGATCAATCCTAAACCTGTAGGATTTCCTTTTCCTTATGGGTGAGGGCCTCATCGACTTTTTTAATAAATTCGTCAGTCACTTTTTGGATTTCATCGGTGAGCTTGTGAGATTCATCTTCTGAAACATGGCCAGCTTTTTCTATAGACTTGACTTGATCCATACCATCGCGCCGGATGTTTCGAATAGCAATGCGTCCTTGTTCAGCATATTTTCCAGCGACTTTGACGAGCTCTTTGCGACGCTCCTCACTAAGCTCAGGAAGGGGAACGCGGATCACAGCACCTGCTATGGAAGGGTTAAGCCCCAACCCAGCGTCTCGAATCGCTTTTTCAACGGCTGGAGCTAAAGTAGCATCCCAGATTTGGACTGTCAGAAGACGAGGCTCTGGCACGCTGATGTTCCCTACCTGATTGATATGCATCCTGCTGCCATAAGCATCCACCACAACGGATTCCAGAAGATTGGGGGAAGCCCGACCTGTCCTCAGTCCTGAAAAGTCTTTATGGACAACGTCTAGGGCAGTTGTCATTTTTTTTCTTAAGTCAGAGACGATTTCTTTGCTCACGGGATCCTCTTCGCATTGTTAATTTTATGACTATACCTAATTGTTGCAAAAATAAGGAGGATTTTTTTGGAATTCAGAACTTTATCAGGGATCTCAGGGGGAGCCTCTAAGAAAAATACCGAAGTTTACTCTACGGAAAATTTCTTAATATAACGGTTTGTTAACCCTTCCTATGTTAGGATTAGGGGCTTGTAGAAGCAATTATAACTTTTAAAGATAGGAGATATAACGATGAAATCTAATAAACTACTTATGATGGCAGCTCTTTTAGCTCTTTCCACAGTTGAAGGCAATGCAATTACAACTAGAGATTGCCCAGAGGCTGATTATATTACACCTGATGTTAAGGATCAGTTAGCAAAAACAACCGAAGGTAATTTTAGTCTTAACTTTCAAGCTAGTGTTAGCTCTAACTCAAAGTATCCAGATGGTAAAAATATTAGTTTGAGTGATCCATATTTATCAGGAGGTTCATGTAGATATGATATTCTTGAGTCTAAAGGGTTTATGAATAAACAAATTGTTGGAAGAGTCTTAGGATCATACAAATAACCTGAGCGGATATTTTTGAAGCAGAATCCCCGTTTTTAAACGGGGATTCTTTTTTCAAAATTCAAGATCTCTTACCGAATCACTGTAAAACGACCTTTTCCTTGAAGGGCATCCATAATCCCATGGGGGTTGAGGATTGAGAAAACCATAATGGGAATTTGACTTTCCCTGGCCAAAGCAATGGCAGACGTGTCCATGACTCGAAGATTTTCCGTGAGTACTTGTTGGTAGGAGAGTTCGGGATAAAAGACTGCATCTTTATGCTTTTGCGGGTCAGCGTTATAAACACCATCAACTTTGGTGGCTTTCATGAGGACCTGACAATTTAGTTCAGAAGCTCTGAGAGCCGCTGCCGAATCGGTTGTAAAGTAAGGATTTCCTGTCCCTGCGGCGCAAATGACAATGCGCCCCTTTTCCATATGATGGGCTGCTCGCCTACGAATGTAAGGCTCACAAATGGATTGCATAGGGATAGCCGACATGACGCGGGTTTCGATGCCCATTTGTTCAAGCTTATTTTGTAAAGCTAAGGCGTTAATGATGGTTGCAAGCATCCCCATGTGGTCGGACGTTGTCCTTTCGATGCCTTGTTTTTCTCCTTTGAGGCCGCGAAAAATATTCCCGCCGCCGACAACGATGGCTTGCTCGACACCCTTGTCATGGGCTTCCTTAACTTCGTTGCAAATACGTTCAATGGTTGGTAAATCGAGTCCGTAGGACTGATTCCCCATAAGGGCTTCCCCTGAAAGCTTTAATAAAACGCGCTTGTAAAGTGGCTTAGGTAAGGATGACATGGGTGTTCATTCTCGTTATGGTTGGCTCCTCAAAATAAGGGTTATCCCGGTCTTTAATCCCGGGATAACGCGGAAACATTATTTCCCAAGCTGAGCGGCTACCTCAGCTGCAAAGTCTGTTTGGTTTTTTTCGATGCCTTCCCCGAGCCCAAAGCGGATAAAGCCAATAAGCTTAACAGGCTGCCCAAGGTCTTTTGAAGCTCCCGCAACAACGTCTTTAACACGCGTTTTCCCGTCCATAACAAAAACTTGCTCTTCAAGGACAACTTCTTCGTAGAATTTTCTGAGGCGTCCTTCCACCATTTTATCGACGAATTCGACGGGCTTACCAGAAGCAAGCGCTTGTTCTCGGAAAATCGCACGTTCCCGCTCAATCTCAGCGGGGTTAACGGCGTCAATATTAAGAGCAATGGGATGAGAAGCTGCAATATGCATGGCAATTTGTTTTGCTAAAGGCTCAAGTTTTTCCTGGGGAGCTGATGATTCAAGGGCCACAAGAACACCTAGGCGCCCGAGGCCTGGTGCAGCAGCGTTGTGGATATAGGGGATCACAACTCCTTGTGAGACATCAAGATAAGCTGCTCGGCGCAAGGCCATGTTTTCACCAATGGTTGCTACCAAATGGGTCAGCTCTTCCTCAACGGTTTTTCCAGAGTTAGGATAGGCTGCTTTCTTCAGAGCCTCGAGATCTCCTTTAGTGGAGAGGGCTAAATCTGCAGCGTTTCGGACAAAAGCTTGGAAACTTTCATTTCGTCCAACGAAATCTGTTTCTGCATTAACCTCAACAAGGGCTCCTTGGGATCCTCTATACGAAATACCTATAAGGCCTTCAGCAGCAACGCGTCCTGATTTCTTGGCTGCAGCTGAAAGACCCTTTTTCCGGAGCCAATCAATTGCGGCTTCAAGATCACCGTTCGTTTCCGTTAAGGCTTTTTTACAGTCCATCATTCCTGCGCCAGTCTTTTCGCGCAGTTCCTTCACAAGTGCGGGAGAGATATCCGCCATGGCTTACTCCTTTTATAAATTTAAATTATGCGGGTTTTTTAGACGTTTTTGATGCTCCTTCTTTTTTAGAAGCGGCTTTTGCCGGGGCTTTGGCCTTAGGCTTAGGGTCAGCCTTGGGCTTTGCGGAAACCTTGGCGTTAGATGAGCTCTTTGGTTCATCTTCAGTCTTAGCCGTAGCTAGAGGAGCCTTTTCAGTCTTTGCTTTCGGCTTAGATTTTGGCTTTTCCTCTGCCTCTGCTTCTGTGGCAATGAAAACTTCGGCCTTACCTTCGGTAAAAGGCTCTTCCACAACGGCAATAACGACGTCTTCTGCTTCGCCAATATCAACGCCCGATGATTTCATTTCAGCTTGCAATCCATCCAAAACAGCTGCTGATACAAGGGTACAATAAAGATCGATCGCACGTTGGGCGTCATCGTTGCCTGGAATGATATAATCGATTCCGTCAGGGTTTGAATTGCTATCAACAACGGCTATAACGGGGATGGAAAGTTTATTGGCTTCCTTAATGGCGATATCTTCCTTGTTTGTATCGATGATAAAAAGAGCATCAGGAACGCCACCCATTTCCTTGATTCCGCCTAAGGAAAGCTCGAGCTTATCCCGTTCTCTCTGAAGGGTTAAGAGTTCTTTTTTTGTAAACCCATGGGCCCCTTGATCCAGTTGATCCTGAAGGTCGCGTAGGCGTTTGATAGACTGGGAAATTGTTTTCCAGTTGGTCAGCATTCCGCCGAGCCAGCGGTGGTTGACATAAAATTGTCCGCAAAGGTTAGCTGCCTCCTTGACTGTTTGGGAAGCTTGACGTTTTGTTCCTACAAATAGAACACGTCCTCCTCCTGAAACGATATCACGAATGACTTGAAGGGATTGATGTAACATAGGAACTGTTTGCTGTAGGTCAATAATATGGATTCCCCCGCGGGATCCATAAAGATAAGGGCTCATTTTAGGGTTCCATCTGCGAGTTTGGTGTCCAAAGTGAACGCCAGCTTCAAGAAGTTGACGCATCGTAAAGGTCGGCATCATAATTTAATTTCCTTTCTCCAGTTAAACCGCCGCAGGGAAGGGGCCTCATGCCACCGGAGTATCCTCTGCGTGGGGATTATTGGACCTTATAGTCCAATTAAGCATCTATATACTCTTTTTTTACGCAAAACTTCAAGAGGAAACTATGTTCTTTTCTCATGGCGGAGAGAGTACTCAATAAAAGAATTTTTAAAGATGTCTTGCTAACCTTAGTCAAGTTTTTATAATGAGTGGTTTCAACAGCTTCTCATCATGGCAAAAGAGGTTAAGTCTTCAAAATTTTGCAATTTTTTTATGAGAAACGATCGTTATATATTATCCTACCTCTCCGGATGTCATTCCCGCGTAGGCGGGAATCTAGAAATATTTGTTTTGTTTCAGACAATTAAACTGGATCCCCTCGCGGGAATAACGAAGAGGGAGAGAAATAATGTTAGAGCGCTTTCTTTGGAGTTTTTAACAGTCGACTAGATATAAAAAAGTTTTGAAGGCGAAAATGAGAGTAAGCACACAAGATGCAACTGCCGTTAATAAAATGATTCACTTTCAATTAAGTTAAAATGCTTGTGAATATCCTTTCCCTTTCACCTCACCTTTTTGTAGCGTGGCTTCAAGAGCTTCCACCTGAGTTGCTTGCATTCGCTCTGCTTTTAAGCTGTGGGGGGATCATTCTTTTTCTTCTGCGCTGCTTTGGAGCAGTGGGGCTTATGGTATACAGCTCCGTTGCTATAATCGTAGCTAACCTTCAGGTACAAAAAGCAACCCCCTATCACTTTTTTGATGAACCTGTGGCTTTGGGGACGATTGTTTTCTCCTCCATTTTTATTGTGAGTGGCATTTTAACTGAATATTATGGCAAGGCCCAAGCCCAAAAAGCTGTATGGCTGAGTTTTACAGGCATGATTCTCGTTACCTTTTTTATGCTGATTACAATTGGCTTTAAACCAGCAGAGGGTTTTATGGAAGTTCATCAGGCCATGTGCGCCCTTTTCCTTCCTGCACCTGCTCTCATTGCGGCCAGTCTTATGGCTTACGCCATTGGCCAGTTTAATGATATTTGGATATTTGCCTTTCTCTCAAAAGTGACTCACCGCAGGTTTTTGTGGCTTCGTTCTTTTTTTGCAACTCTTATCGGTGCCTTTCTTGATAATGTGACGTTTAGTGTCCTTGCATGGATGGTATTTTCTCCAACCCCCTTGCCGTGGAGGACAGTCTTCTTTACATACGTATTAGGAACCTATTTGATACGTATTTTTATAGCCTTTGTGGGCATTCCATTTGTGTATGCCGCACGGTACATGGTTAAGTAATGGAATATCCTAACTTTAATTTTAAAATTATATATAAGTCTCCCTTCTCAAAAGCTCGTTTGGGAAGGCTTTTGACCCCCCATGGAAGTGTGGAGACCCCTGCCTTTATCTTTTGTGCGACAAAAGCCGCTATCAAAGGGGCAACACCTCGAAGCATGCGCGAAGAAAATACCCAAATTATCCTTTCAAACACATATCATTTGATGCTTCAACCTGGGGCCGAGCTTGTTGCAAAAATGGGAGGTCTCCACCAATTCATGGGCTGGAGTGGTCCCATGTTGACGGATTCCGGTGGCTTTCAAATTTTTAGCTTGGGGCACGGCTCCGTTGCAGAAGAAGTAAAGGGTAGGCGCCAGTCTTCTCGACCCAAAAGTCTCCTTACAATTAATGAAGAAGGAGCCACGTTTAAATCTTATATTGATGGCAAAATACATACGTTAACTCCCGAAAAGTCAATCCAAGTTCAACGGGGATTAGGGGCTGATCTTATCGTTGTTTTGGATGAATGCACCCCTTTCCATGTGGATAAATCTTATACAGAAAAGTCCATGTATTTAAGCCACCTGTGGGCTGAAAGAAGCCTTAAGGAATTTCAAAAGGGTCCCTCTGGCATCCAAGCTCTGTACGGTATTACCCAAGGGGGAGTCTATTCTGACCTGCGAAGAATCAGCGCTGACTTTGTGAATAGTCAGCCTTTCTTTGGCCATGCGGTGGGAGGCTCCTTAGGAGCACATAAGGCTCAAATGGCTGAAGTTGTTGAAATGGCTATGGAACCTTTAGATCCATCTAGGCCAGTCCACCTCCTCGGAATTGGGGGCATGAGTGATATTTTTTATGGCGTTGAACAAGGCATTGATACTTTCGATTGCGTCCATCCAACGCGACTTGCTCGCCATGGGGGAGCCCTTGTTCCTTCGGCTGTTTGGCAATCTATTGGCGAAAATTCCAAGGGAAAGGAACACATCAATTTAAGAAATGCTCGATTTCGTGATGATCCTCGTCCTATTGATGAATCTTGTAAATGTCAAACCTGCCAAACCATGTCACGAAGCTATCTCCATCATCTGCTGAAAGCAGGAGAGCTTTTAGCTATGCAAGCCCTTACCCTTCATAACGTCCATTTTATGAATCGCCTTCTTTCAAGCATTCGAGAAGCCATTCGCGAAAATCGCTTGGATGCTGAAAAAAAGAAGTGGGTCGCTTAGGTAAGCCTAACCAAGCTTTCCATTCCAGGGACCTATGATAAGCTTTTTCTCTGACAGCTTACTGGAGTCATTTCATTAAAACTTGATGGCTGCCTTTTTGGGAGTTGGGCAGTGTAAAATGCATTTGTCTGAAGAGTGATTATATTCACAGTAGTTAGGAGGGGATACGTCCTTAAATTGGCATGAACTGTCGTGTTCAGGGGTTCAGAGCTTATGATATACTGTAAGTGGGCATTAATATTTTGACTATTTTCATAGTAACAGGTTAGAAAAGGTTTTCCTGAAACATTGTCATATAATGCTGCATAAGGATAAATCGCCATTTCACCCTGAAAAGTAAGGCCATCTTCAATGAGTTTTGGCTGAAACTGTTTAGGACATTGATAAATATGTTCGGCATATAAATAGCTGGATCCGACATAATAGATAATCCCCAAGAAGAGTAAAATATATTTCTTTTTCATGGATTCTACAATTCACGAGTTCTCAAATTTAAAGTCTTATAAGTAATGTTAAGGACAAAATATTAAAATTTGGAACCTGCTGCAAAAGTGTTTGAATGAAGAAGGAAGTTAGAGCGGGAGTTAAAATTGACAGGAAGGGAGTGAAA
>DAIDHR010000049.1 GCA_027459605.1 Alphaproteobacteria bacterium | reverse complement strand
TGACATTTCTTATCCTTTTCAGTGAGTTAGCCTAATCTTAGACTATCACATCTCTAGGACTTTTGCAGCAGGTTCTATAATAAAAAAGACTTAGAAAAAGTGGTTTGGTCGATCGATGCAAAACACATAGAGACCATTGCACGGCTTATAGAAACTCAATATGAGATGAATGAAAAGACGAAGCCTGATGCATATCTAGCTGATCTCATTCAGCGTCTAAACAAGATACAGGAAGCGGAAAACACATTAGCAGGCAAAGAGAAGAGGAAGGCGACGAATTATTTATCTTCGTTGCAAGACCCCCTATTTTTTATGAAGATACTTCGAGCAAATTATGCTAAAAGGATCGCTCATCTAAAGGACGAAATTTTAGACTTTCCTGAAGACCGTGTAACAAAAGCTTTTACGGATGCAGATGCAAAATTTAAAGAACTTCAGCCTGCTTTTCAGGCCCTAAAATCTGCATTCATGAAAATTAAGTTAACTCCTAACGAAACACAAAACCAGTGGAATACCGCGGTACCTATAGTCAACCAGTTTCACGTAATGCCAACCTTTTATCCTGTTCCACAAGCCCCTACTGACACAGTGAGGATACAAGCTCAAGGAATTACTTTTACAGAGGGAATTATAGTCATCGAGGCAAAGGGCAAACCAACTTTTGTCCCCCTCTTACTGAAGCCTTGTAAAGCTGAAGATATCTTTCGCTGGTCTTCTAATGGACTTTTTCTAAAGACAGCTTCTGGAACCGGGAATTCTTCATATAAAAGTGATCCAATTTCTGTAAACGATCTTACTGATATTACCCTGAAATACAGAGTGTTCCTAGAGCCGGATAAAGGTGGAGTTGGATTTGGTTTCCAAAGTGAAGGTAAATGGATAGTACAAAAGTCATACTCCTACACTGAAGGAAATGAGGGTGTAGTAGAGGGTGAAATAAAGTTACCACCAGCAATAAAGGAGGACATTACTTTGGTTATTTCTAATAGCAGAGCCAAAGCAGAGAGATCTAGAATCTTATTCGACCTCTTAGAACTGACTGCTAAGCGTAAGAAGAAATAAATAGAGTCCAAATAAACTTCTATTGAAGGCTTACAAATAAACCCTCGCTTCCCTAAGCGAGGGTTTTTCTGCAAAAAAGTTGTTAAGGAAACTCCCACAGGGGTTAATTTATCTTGATATAGTAACAATAATTCATTACGTATATTTCTACATTCAATTTTTATGAAAGGTATTTTATGAAAAAAGTATTAACTTTAGCAGCATTTGCTGTTCTTACTAGCACATCTTTAGGGCAGGCGCTAAAGTTTGATCCTTTAACAGGAACTCCTGAAGAGTATGGCAATAAGGCAAAAAGCCTTACGATAAAGCTGAGTGATCCAAACCTTTCCCTTATCTTATGTGAAGCGATTGAACATCAACTAAAAGGTTTACGAAAATTAACCCGGTATAAATTTCGCCTTGGGCAAATTAACGGAGAAGAATTATTCGCAATGGTAAAAGCATACCGTAACTATGGAATAGGCAAACTAGCAAAATTTGGAGAAAAAGTTAATGAAAAAAATTTGGACAGAGTAAAAAATAGTCGTTTCTATATATCCTCCTACATTGAAGACCTTATACGAGCTCAATATGACCTGAATGGAAGGGATATGGATGAACCCGATAAAAACTTAAAGGCCCTCATTCAGCGTCTAAACAAGATACAGGATGCTGAAAATGAATCAGCAGTCAAAGAGGGGAGAAATCCGACGAACTATTTATCTTTATTAAAGGGCCCCCTAGGTTTAATGAAGATAGATCGAGCAATTTTTGCTACGGCAAGTGCTCTTTTAAAGGACTTGATTTTAGACTTTCCTGAAGACCGTGTAACAAAAGCTCTTACTGAAGCAGAGGCAAAATTTAATGAACTTCAGCCTGCTTTTCAGGCCCTAAAATCTGCATTCATGCAAATTCAGTTAACTGCAGATGAAAAAGAAGTGTTAACTAAAGGGGAAGATGAAGACCCCTTGTATAGAACGGCAAGTATAATCAATGAGTTTCAGCAAATCCCCCTCTTATATCCTGTTATACAAATCTCTACTGACAAAGTAAGGATAGAAGGTCAAGGAATTATTTTTTCCGAGGGAATTATAGTTACCGAGCCAGATGACAAACTAACTCCTGTCTCTTTCTTCCTGAAGCCTTGTAAAGCTGAAGATATCTTTCGTTTGCTTCCTGTTAGGGGGCTTACTCTAAAGACAGCTTCTGGAACCGGGAATTCTTCATATAAAAGTGATCCAATTTCTGTAAACGATCTTACTGATATTACCCTGAGATATAAAGTGAAACTAGAGCTGGATGAGGGGGGGATTGGATTTGGATTCCAAAGTGGAGGTAAATGGATAGTACAAAAGTCATACTCCTACATTGAAAGAAATGAGGGTGTAGTAGAGGATGAAATAAAATTACCACCAATAAAGGGGGACATTACTTTGGTCATTTCTAATAGCAGGGCCAAAGCAGCGAGATCTAGAATCGAATTCGACCTCTTAGAATTGACTGCTAAGCGTAAGAAGGAATAAATAGAGTCCAAACAAACTCCTATTGAAGGCTTACAAATAAACCCTCGCTTCCCTAAGCGAGGGTTTTTGTAAAAAAGTTGTTAAGAAAACTCCCATAGGGGTGAAGTCTTCTTGATATAGAAACAATAATTCATTATATATATTCTACATTTAATTTTTATGAAAGGTATTTTATGAAAAAGATATTAACTTTAGCAGCATTCGCTCTTCTTACCAACACATCTTTAGGACAGGCGGTAAAGTTCGATCCTTTAACAGGAACTCCTGAAGAGTATGGCAATAAGACAAAAAAACTTATGATTAAGCTGGGTGATCCAAAGCTTTCCCCGAAGTCAATTAAAGCGATTCAAGAGCAACTATCCGCTCTAGTAAAATTTGCCGGGTTTAAATTCCACCCTGAACAAATTAAGGGAATAGAAGCGGTCCATATGCTAAATGCATATCGTCAATATATTGACACCACAATAGAAATATTTCAGGAAAAATATAATAAAGAAAAGTGGTTCAACATAGAAAAGTATCTCGATGTAGATGACATTGATGACCTTATACGGGCTCACTATGGCCTGAAAGGAAAAAATATGGGTGAACCTGATAAGAATCTAAAGGCCCTCCTTGATAGGCTAAATACAATACAGGATGAGGAAAATGAATCTGCAGAGAGAGAGAAGAGAAATCCAACGAACTATTTATTTTTGTTGAAGGACCCCCTAGGTATACTAAAGATAGATCAAGCAAATCTTGCTATAACAAAGGCTACTATGAAGATCTGGATTTTAGACTTTCCTGAAGACCGTATAACAAAAGCTTTTACTGAGGCAGATGCAAAACTTAAAGAACTTCAGGCTGCTTTTCAAGCCCTAACATCTGCATTCATGAAAATTAAGGAGGAAGATAAAGCCCTATTCAATGAAAAGGTATCATCTATTGTCGACAGGTTTCAGAAAATGGCACCCTTTTATCTTCTTCCAATCCCTACTGACAAAGTGAGTATAGAAGCTACAGAAATTACTTTTAAACAGGGAATTAAAGTTACCGAGCCAGATGGCAAACTAACTCCTGGCTCTCTCCTCCTAAAGCCTTGTAAAAATGAAGATATCTTTCGCCTTATTTTTTCTGATGCACTTTTTCTAAAAACAGCACCCGGAACCGGGAATTCTTCATATAAAAGTGATCCAATTCCTGTAAACGATCTTACTGATATTACCCTGAAATACAAAGTGAACCTATACCAAGGTAAGGGTGGAGTTGGATTTGGGTTCCAAAGTGAAGGTAAATGGATAGCACAAAAGTCATACTCCTATACTGAAAAAAATGAGGGTGAAGTAGAAGATGAAATAAAGTTACCAACAACAACAAAGGGAAACATTACTTTGGTTATTTATAATAACAGGACCCCAGCAGAGAGATCTATGATTGCATTCGAACACTTAACACTGACTGCTAACCGTAAGAAGGAATAAATAGAGTCCGAACAAGCTCCTATTGAGGCTTACAAACAAACCCTCGCTTTCCTAAGCGAGGGTTTTTCTGTAAAAAAGTTGTTAAGGAAACTCTCATAGGAATAAATCGCGAGCCCTGCAGAAAGCAGGGCGCAGCATCCACTCTTTGATCGCGAAGTGGTATTTCTTGCAGAGGTTACCTTAATCTGTTAATTTTTTCCTTAATTGCGACGTGGATCATGGATAAATCAATTTTCCTCCCTTTCTTTATTCTCCTTTCGGGATGCACCTACCAGATTCATGGTCAGGACCGATTTGCCGAGCATCGGTCTCTTTGTGTGAGGCATGGATACAAAATAGGAACACGTGAATTTGACAGGTGCATGCGTGAGCATGAGCACCGCGAGAAAGAACAAAATTTCAGAGATGAAAAAACGCAAGCTCGATCAAGCGGAAATTGGGACCGGCTAGAAAAATTTAAAGCAAAAGAATTCGAGCTATCCCAAAAACCGTAGATTAGGATTAAGCTTTATGTTTTCTCTCGTAGCGCCCAACCAGGCTGACTTCAGCCAAGGTATGTCCTTGCATTGCGTTCAACAAATTGGCTTTTATAGCTTCTTCTGGAAGCTGCAGAACTGTGTCAAGAGCATATAGCGTAAAGAAATACCTATGGGTCCCACTGGGTGGGTTCGGCCCTCCATACTCCGTTTTTCCCCAACTATTTTGACAGCTTCGAATCCCGTGAGGAAGCCCCGTAAGCCCTTCTGGTAAAACCTCAATAGAAGGGGGAATATTATATAAGATCCAATGATCCCAAGTGCCTCGAGGAGCATCAGGATCCTCACAAATAAGGGCCAAGGAACGTGTTCCCTCAGGAGCATCTTGCCACCTTAAAGGAGGAGAAAGATCTTCCCCTTCCGCAGTATATTTAACGGGAATTGCCTCAAAATTCTCAAATGCGGTACTCATCAATTTCATATAAACCTCCCCTTTTATATGTATTGAGTATATCAAAAAAAGAAATAAAGTTCAAAATTTATAAGCGAACAGGACCTCGACTCAGTCGGCAGGTCCATATATGTGATTAAAATACGGAATATCACTTGAGAAAAATTAAGAAATCTTTAAGATTTTTGTTTTAATATTTGCGTTAATCCTCAATAGTTTCTTTGCCTCCGATGAGAGAAACATGTTGATTATATCTATATTAAGAGGAAGAGATAAAATGAAAAACTGTTTAAAAAAATAGAAATAAAAATATTCTTTATATTACTTTCATGGGCTTATCCTTTTACTAGCTCTGCAATGATGCCACAATTTACGGTTCAATGTCCGCAAATGAAGGAAATTCTTGTGCACGGAAACCCATCAGGCCCTTCTTCTTATCTATGGACTGCAAAAGGAAGACCGCCAGGTGTTGAGTCTTGGCTGGGGACTGGAGCTAAAGACATAAAATATTTTTTAAGCGCCGAGATAACAACCGACGCAAATGGGGCTTCAGAGATATACTGTAATTATATGTCAGATATTATAACAAATAACAATAAAAACACAGGACAAAAGGTAGGCTACATAAAATCTCAAAAACCTCTATCAACATCCGTATCTTGTTCATTTCAGGCTGGGGGACAGACATGTAAAGAGAACGATCCAAGCAAATGCATGATACAGTGTAATCCGACTACTTATACGACTAGTTGCCCCTCTGCTTCCTACTTAATAAAGTTTTGCAACGCTCCAGGGCAGTGGCAGTGGACTGGGGGTTGTCCTGGTGCAAACCTTCACCTTGGCGATTTTGGATATTATGGGGAGATTCGGGATCAAAATAATTTAATTTGTTACTATTCTTATGAAATGGGTAGTTACCAGACTTGGATGATACTAAATGATATTTGGGCTTGCAATTTTAATAAAACTAGTGGAAATGAACAATTTTGCCATAGCGAACAAGATTGTAAATTTTTTTGTAGCATGAACCCTAACAACAGATCCAGAAAAGCGAAGAAAGAAACTAAGCGATAGAGCATTAAGTAGCTCTATTTGTTTTAGGAAGGAACTAAATTCAATATGCTCCTAAAAAATATGAAAAATCCTTTATAGAATTTCTCTATAAAGGTTGTGTAAAAACTAAACAAAGTCGTAGCTTGTTATCTTGGTATGTATTTATCCCATTACAGGGACGACAGTTTGATGGTCAGTTTACTTTTTGTTTGGTATGATTACTGAGCTTTGAGAAGAACCCTGGGATTGCGTGCTTCAACATAACTGAAGGATATTATCGCTCCCATAAGGATAAAAGAGCCCAAGCATGTCCACATAGACGGAACCTCAGCAAAGGCAGCAAATCCAATCAGGGCACTTGCAAACCACTTTGTAAACCCATAGGGAATGAGGTAGCTCACTTCTGCAGAGGCATAGGCTTTGCTAAGACATAGGTGAGCACTTGCAGCGAGGCCCCCCATCATGAGAAGCCATGGCCATTGCCACGGCTCAGGCCAAACTCCATGCAAGAGGGTTGGAATTAAAAGAACGGGAGCCATAAAAAGAAGAAGATAGGTTACAATTAATTGAGGTGAATCATCTTTTGCAAGGCGGCGAATCATCAGAGTTGCCCCCGAAAAACAAGTCGCTGCTAATACTGGTAAAAGAGCTAATAAGCTTAAAGCCCCTGGACTAAAGGCCGTGTGAGAAATGAGCCCTCCCCCAACAAAACCAATGAGGATTGCGAGACTTCGCTCTTTCCCTATCGTCTCATGTAAAAAAAGACGTGCTCCAATGGCTGTAATCAGGGGACCTAAAAACATTAAGGCCACCGCTTGCGCAAGTTGTATGTAAGCTAGAGATGTATACCATAAGACAACACCAATGGCCGACAGAGCAATACGACAGGTCTGTAAAGCGGGATGACGGCTTTTTAGCGATTCTGGACCATTCTGAAGAATCCAGGGAATAAGGAATACAAGTCCAAATAAGTTTTGAAAAAAAGCAACTTCATAGGCCGGGAGAGGTGTTTGTCCAATTGCTTCAGCCGTTTGAGAAAGATAGCGGACAATTCCATTAATAGCTGAAAAACAAAGGAAGGATGATACCTTCCAAAAGGCTCCTCGAAAATGGGGGGATGTATTCCAAAAAGTAAAACCTGTGGCAATCATGCTGCTGCTGGGAGTGCTTTTTTCGAGTTCATATGCTGAACCTCGTGCTTACAAAGACTGATGGTCGCAAGTAGAATAAAGAAGGATCCAAAATATGTCCATACAGTTGGCCATTCATTAAAGAAAATCATGCCAATGGCAGCCCCTGCTATGAGGCGGGTGAAACTCATTGGAACAAGATACGTAATATCAGCAATGACATAAGCCCTTTGTAGGAAAATATAAGCAGCTGCTAAAAGTCCCCCCATTGAAACCAAGCAAGGCCATTGCCAGGAAAGAGGGTTTACCCAGCCAAAATAGGCAACCGTCCCTAAGATAGGCAAGGAAAAAAGAAATAGATAAAGAACAACGGTTTGTGGGGAGTCTTTTTTAACTTGCTTTTTCGCAAGCACCGCAGAAGCTGCATAACAAGCTGTTGCTACCACAGGGAAGAAAACAAGAAGACCTATATCCGTCCAATGAGCATCACTATTAAAGATCTCATGGCCCGAAATCATATATGCCCCTGTTATCGCCGTCCCAATCGCAAGAGCCCGGGCCCATCCACACCTTTCTCCCAAAAAGAGTTTCGCCCCTACCGTCGTAAAGAGGGGAGACGCTGCATATTTAAAAGCAACCACTTGAACAATGGGCATTTTTGTAATGGCCGTGAACCAAAGGATAATGCCCATTGACGCTGCAAATGCACGAGCAATAGCAAGATAAAAAGAGTTATTTGTTTTAAAGGCTGATTTTCCCGTCGATAAAATCCAAGGAAGAATAAAGATCAATCCAAAAAAGGTCTCAAAAAACGCTAACTCCGACGGAGGCATAGGGATCAAATTGGCTTCTTGAGCCGTCAATGTAAAGTAACGGACGAAGCCATTAATCCCTGAAAAACAAAGGCAAGAACATACCTTAAAGAGGGCACCCTGGACAGCAGGATCCCGAAGTTTGACCCAAAATGCTGAGGTTGTACTGACATTCGGCAAAACTGTAGATATATCAGTCATCGTTTTGATCTTTGCCCCTTGAAAAGCCCATCACACTATTTTTCATATAGCAATTCAAATACCCTTTTGCTAGCTTTCTTTTTCATGAAAATTAAACTAGCGGGAACATATTGAAAAAAGAGCAATTTTTAAGCAAAGCATAAGAAATGAATTTTGCCCTGAGGGGTTTTTTTTATTTCTCATCCCATTCTGAACCATCAGTCGGAGTCGAGCTAGTCAATTTCATTTTTTCTTCGTGCTCTTTCTCTTTTTTATCTGCTCTATCGAATGCCGACTTTTGACGAGATTTGCCCTCTCCCTCAATTTTTTCGAGGAGTGTTTCTAAGAAAGAACCACCACCACGTTTTTGTCTCTCAAGTTTAGGAGCAGAACGGTCTGACTGCTCGTCTGTCTTTTTGAGCACTACTCCCTCCTCAATCTTTTTCAAAATAGCTGCTTTACCTTCAGGACCCTTTTTTTCAACTTTTGCTCCTTTCTTAAGTTTTACTTTCTGGATTTGGGCCAAAATGCTACCAGGATTTTCATCTTTCGCTTCGATCCTTTTTGCTTTCATTCTTTCCCATGTTTTTTTACTTTTTTCTTGAGCATTTAATCTTTCCTGTTTTTGGGCCAAAAGCTCTTCTTCCTTTTTCCTATTTTGAATTGCCGTTCGCCTAGCTTCTGCTGCTTTCTGCTTCTGAAGGAGCTCTTCCGCTTTCTTTTTTGAAGACTCATCTTCTTGAGTTTTATGACTCATTCCATCTTCGCTTAAATCCTCTAGGTTTATGGAAGATGTTGCTTCATCATCTTCTTCTAAAATAGAAGTTCGGCGGGCTAAAATTTCTTCTTGGTCTTCTGTATACTTTTCCTGTTTTGGCTTTTCTCCTCGTAAGATCACACTTTTGAGGGCCCTTCTTTGCCCCTCGACGTCTTGTCTTATCTTTTCTTGAAGAGTGGGTAGCTTCTCAACAACTGGACGGTCAGCTGCATTTCTTAGGGGGAGACCCTCTTTAATTTGTTGTAAGAGCTTGTCCCTCTCTGGTACTTGAGGAAGGGAAGCAAGAAACTTCTTGGTTTTTAAAGTTCCCAATTCTTCTAATGTTGAATCCTTTGCAGCTTGAGATGAAGTATCAACTGTTTTCCCAATAGTAGGTCTAGGAGCTCTCTTCCAACCACCCTCTTTTTTAAGCTCTAGCGGTGGTAGAGGGGGTGGCGGAGGGACTGGTGTATTTTCAGCCTCCGTTTTTACAAGAACCTTCGTCGCCGTATCTTCTTTTTCCTTCTTAGATGGGGTCACACCGACTGACTTCTGTTTCACTGGCTTTGGAGCCTCTGTCTTCACAGGAGGTTGTACCGGTTTCGCAGGCGCTGGTGTCGATGCCTTAATTTCTGGCTTCGTAGGAGCTGGCTTTGGCGGCTCTGTCTTCACTGGAGGGGGCGTTGGTTTTTCTGATGTCGTAGGCGTTGCCGTCGGGGCCTTTACTACAGTCTCAGGCACAACCGGCTTCGCAGGCTCTACCTTCGCAGGAGGTGGCGTTGGTTTTGCTGGTGTCGTAGGCGTTGCCGTCGGGGCCTTTACTAAAGTCTCAGGCACAACCGGCTTCGCAGGTTTTACCTTCGCAGGAGGTGGCGTTGGTTTTGCTGGTGTCGTAGGCGTTGCCGTCGGGGCCTTTACTACAGTCTCAGGCACAAGCGGCTTCGCAGGCTCTACCTTCGCAGGAGGGGGCGTTGGTTTTTCTGGCGTTGTAGGCGCGGGCGTCGGAGCCTTAACAACGACTGGCTGGGTAGGAGCTGGCTTTGGCGTCCCTGTCTTCACTGGAGGTTGTGCTGGTTTCGTTGGCACTGGCGTCGGTGCCTTAACAACGGCTGGCTGGGTAGGAGCTGGCTTTGGAGCCCCTGTCTTCACAGGAGGTTGTGCCGGTTTCGTTGGCGTTGGTGTCGGTGCCTTAACAACCACTGGCTGGGTAGGAGCTGGCTTTGGCGCCTCTGTCTTCACAGGAGGGGGCGTCGGTTTTACTGGTGTAGATGCAGGTGTCTTAGCAACCGCATCCTTCTTCTTTGGCTGCATTGCAGCAACTGGATCTGCAAAAAAACTTAAGACAGTGAAAGTAAATAACGCTAAACTACGCAAACTATGATTAAATAACTTACTCATACACAATACCAAAAAATAATACTTCTATTAATATAATACTATAAAAATAGATCCATGACAATTTTAGGCTCCATTTTTATAAAAAACTTTTCCCGTTAAGGGAAAGAGCCATTCAACATTTAATATAAACATTATTTCTATATATGCAAGCTCTTTTACCTAATAAAAGAACGTAGAAAATTACTAAGATTTTTTACTTTCAACCCTTAGCCTAAAATCTAAAGTTGGTCTTTTAAGAATAAACAACAAAATTAAATGTTCCTATCTTTCAATTTTCCGTATTATGAAATTAGTAAATTACAATTTTAAGGAAACTACGATGCTGGATTAGATGAAATATTGTTGACAGTTTACATCAACCAGTCTATTGTGACTATAGTCACATAACCAAAGGCAAATATTATGATTCAAATTAGCGCCGGAGAATTTAAAGCAAAATGTTTAAAGCTTATGGACTTAGCAGAACAAAAACATGAAACTATCATAATCACTAAAAGAGGTGTTCCTGTAGCTAAACTTGTTCCCTATGAAGATAAGCCCCTCCACCTCTTTGGCTTTCTTAAAAACTCTGTCATTGTGAAAGAGGATATTATAAAACCCATCAATGAGAACTGGGATGCAGAAAAATCCTAACATTCAACTTTTATTAGATACACATGTCTTTATATGGCTTATGAATGGAGATGATACGCTTTCTGCAGAAAGCCAGAAACATATTGAGGGTCTTGTTGAAACAGAATGCGGAATAGCGGTGAGCTCAATTTCTCTGTGGGAAATTAGCATGCTCCATTCTCGAAAAAGAATTATCCTGAATCAGCCTTGCTTGAGTTGGATTAACCTTAGTTTAAATGCACCTGGCATTCATTTTGCTGATCTTACACCGGAAATCGCTGTTGATAGCTGTACATTGCCGGGTGATTTTCACGGTGATCCAGCTGATCGTATAATTGTCTCAACAGCAAGGGTCTTAGGTATTCCGCTTATGACTCGAGACCAATGTATTTTATCTTATAGCAAGAAAGGTTTCATTCGTTGCATCGAGGCCTAATAGGTCGGAATTTAAGGCTTATCATCCTTAACACCGGCTGTTTTTTCCTGCATGTCGTCCCCCGATCCAATCGAGGGGCGGCACACAAAGAAAAAGTGTCAGGCATTAAGTCTCAGTATTACAACTTTGTTCTTCCTTTAGTTTCCTAATTGTCCTTTTCTTCAATGCTTGAAGAATGGACTTATATTTTTCCCCCAAAAGGAACTCAGGTACTGGCTTGTTATTTCTGTATGCCTCATTGACTGCCTTCATTCTTAAGTTGTCTACTTTCTCATCTACAAGTTGATGAAAAGCCGGACAATTTCCCTTTTCAGCCATGAGTTTATTAAAGTTCTCAGATTCCTGTTCATTTTCCTCGTATCCATACCCCCCATTTGCAAGACCAAGCATTTTATTGAACCTGCTGCAAAAGTGTTTGAATGAAGAAGGAGGTTAGAGCGGGAGTTAAAATTGACAAGAAGGGAGGGAAATAC
>DAIDHR010000048.1 GCA_027459605.1 Alphaproteobacteria bacterium | reverse complement strand
ATTTCACTCCCTTCCTGTCAATTTTAACTCCCGCTCTAACTTCCTTCTTCATTCAAACACTTTTGCAGCAGGTTCTATAAAGAGTTATGTAAAGTATAGCGTCTGAATCGCCTGTACAATGCAAAGATGCGTCAACATGATAGCCACAGGGTGGTGTTTTACATTCCCCTTTTTGATCATCATTACACCAAGCGTTACATTGGGGATGGATTTGAACCTTGTTTGTAAAAATATCCCAAAAAGTCCTATTGGAGCCAGAAGTCCAGTCAACACTCGTTGTGAATTTCCAAGATTTCCCATTTACGGAGATAGAACCACTTCCCGAGTTCAATTGATTTGGATTTGCAGACTTTATAGCATCTTTGACTTCCTCAGGCGTTGGGCATGCTTCTCCTATTCTAGGGCGGGCGGCATGTGCCCTAGTGAAAAAAGGAAATGTGGAGAGTACCCCTATAAACGCAATAAGAACTGATTTTTTTGGCATGGTAACCTCTTTTCTTGTTAGATTAAGGCCACCTTAAGGATAAAAAGTTAAAATTTCCTTAAAAAGTTCCGATCATCTTTCCTAAGATCTTCCCTCATAAACCCTATAGCGCTTCAAAAAAAGATAGCCTATAACAAGAGGGGTGAAACCTTACATATGAGGAGTGATGATGGCTGGCAGTGTAAACAAAGTTATCTTAATTGGAAACTTAGGCAAAGACCCTGAAGTTCGCATGACTCAAGATGGGCTAAAAATTGTGAACCTTTCCCTTGCTACGTCAGAGCAGTGGAAAGACAGGGATACCCAAGAGCGAAAAGAACGGACAGAATGGCACCGTGTTGTCATCTTTAACGAAAAGTTAGCAGAGGTTGCCGATAAATATCTTCGCAAGGGGTCTAAAATTTATATTGAGGGACAGCTTCAAACCCGTAAATGGACTGACCAAAATGGACAAGAGCGCTATACCACAGAAGTTGTTATTCCCCGTTTTCGGGGTGAGATGACCATGCTGGATAGCAAAGGACAAAGCGGGGGAGGACCATTCGACTCTTTCGAAAGTTCAAACAATAGTGCCCAAGAGGCTTTGCCTTCAATGGGCGAAATTGATGACGAGATCCCCTTTTAACCCTTATTTCCTTATTTTTTGAATTAGAAAAGGAGCCCTCCGTTGAATGAAAGTCAACCGATTGGAGTTGTAAATATTGAAGATGAGATGAAACAATCTTATCTTGCTTATGCCATGAGCGTAATCGTGAGCCGAGCTCTTCCCGATGTTCGGGATGGCCTTAAGCCCGTTCATAGGCGCATTCTCTATTCCATGTACGAATCTGGTTATGACTTTAATCGCCCTCACCGAAAATCAGCCCGTATTGTGGGAGATGTTATCGCGAAATACCATCCTCATAGTACTGAAGCAGTGTATGACTCTTTGGTTCGGATGGCCCAGCTCTTTTCCCTTCGGTTGCCCCTTATCGATGGGCAAGGGAATTTTGGATCGATGGATGGGGATCCTCCAGCAGCTATGCGGTATACGGAAGCACGGCTTTCCAAGGCTGCCCATTACCTTATGGATGATATTGATAAGGATACCGTTGATTTTCGTCCCAACTACGACGAATCAACAGAAGAGCCGACAGTTCTCCCAAGTCGTATTCCCAATCTTCTAGTCAATGGGTCAGGTGGTATTGCCGTTGGAATGGCGACCAACATTCCTTCCCATAACCTTGGGGAAGTTATTGATGGGTGTTGCGCCCTCATCGACAATCCCGATTTAACCATTGAAGATCTTATGGAGTATATCCCCGGGCCCGATTTCCCAACAGGAGGGCTCATTATGGGACGGCGAGGCATTTATAATGCCTTTAAAACGGGGCGTGGGTCCCTTGTTATTCGAAGTAGAACCCATATTGAAACGATTCGAAAAGACCGAGAAGCGATTATCATTACGGAAGTACCTTATCAAGTCAACAAAGCCAAAATGATCGAACGCATTGCTGAGCTTGTCCACAACAAAGAGCTTGAAGGTATTGGAGATCTGAGGGATGAGTCCGATCGCCAGGGGGTCCGCGTTGTCATTGAGCTGAAAAAAGATGCGATTGCGGATGTTGTCCTGAATCGCCTTTATGCGATGACGCCGCTTCAAACCACCTTTGGCGTCAATATGCTCGCTTTGAATGGGGGACGTCCTCAGCAAATGGGCCTTAAAGAAGTCTTGGAATGCTTTATTGCCTTCCGGGAAGAAGTTATTACCCGAAGGACCCGGTATAATCTTTTGAAAGCTCGCGACCGCGCCCACATTTTAGTAGGGCTTGCTCTTGCTGTTGCCAATCTTGATGAGATGATTTCTTTGATCCGTAAGGCCACCGATCCTCAAACAGCAAAGGATGAAATCCTAAGCCGGAGTTGGAAGATTCACGATCTTGAGCCCCTCCTTCGCCTTATTGATGAGCCTGGCTATCCCATCGTAGGTGACACCTACCGTATGTCAGAAGTTCAAGCTAAGGCCATCTTAGATTTAAGGCTACACCGTCTCACAGGCCTTGAACGAGAGAAGATTGCCCAAGAGTTGAATGATATTGTTGGAGAGATTAAAGAGTACCTTCACATTTTAGCATCTCGCGATAAGCGTCTTGATATCCTCCGAACCGAACTTCTTGAGATGAAAGAAGGCTATGCTACACCACGCCGGACAACCATTGAAGAAATGGAAACCACAGCTGATGAAGAAGATCTGATTCAGCGGGAAGATATGGTTGTTACAGTTAGCCTTGGCGGTTATATCAAACGCGTTCCAATCAATACGTACCGTGCTCAAAAACGAGGAGGAAAAGGGCGCTCGGGTATGACAACCCGCGAAGAAGATGCGGTTTCCGAGGTATTTGTTGCCAATACCCATACCCAAATGCTGTTCTTTACAACTACAGGACGTGTTTTTGGCATGAAGGTTTATAAGCTTCCTTTGGGAACCCCTCAAGCCCGCGGAAAAGCCATTGTCAATCTACTTCCTCTCGAAGAGGGCGAAACCCTGTCCACTATCATGGCAATGCCTGAGGATGAAGCTCAATGGAATACTATGCATATTCTTTTTGCAACCTCAGCAGGTCATGTCCGCCGAAATGCCTTGTCTGACTTCACCAATATCAGAGCCAATGGAAAGATTGCGATGAAGCTGGAAGAAAGAGAAAGACTTATTGCCGTTAGCTCCTGCGATGAAACAAATGATGTGTTGCTGACAACCCGCGCTGGACGGTGTATTCGCTTTGGCGTGACAGATGTTCGAGAGTTTGTCGGAAGAACGTCGACGGGAGTTAGAGGCATCCGCCTTGGCAAAGAAGATGAAATTATTTCAATGACAATTCTCCGCCAAGTTGACTTTACCGTTGAAGAAAGGGACTCATACCTAAGGCAAGCTCAACGCCTGCGCCGTCAAGAAGAAGAGGAAGAATCAAATGGGAACCTGCCCCCCCTCTCGCCTGACCGCTTTGCCGCCATGGCTGCCCTTGAAGAATTTATCCTAACTGTCAGTGAAAAAGGCTTTGGGAAACGGACATCTGCTTATGAATATCGCTGTACCAATCGCGGAGGGCAAGGGATCACAACCATGGACGTTACCTCTAAGACAGGCAAAGTTGTCGACTCCTTCCCCGTTAAGGATGACGATGATGTGATGCTCGTCACCAATACAGGAAAACTCATTCGCTGCCCGGTTCATGATGTCCGAATTGCTGGAAGGCGTACCCAAGGTGTGACCCTATTCCGTGTTGCTCGAGATGAAGCCGTTGTATCGGTTGCCCGGATTGCAGAAGATGGGGAAGGAGAAGGAGAAGGAGAAGGAGAAAAAGGGCTCGAGAATGGCTAAACTGCTCCACATAGGTGTTTACCCAGGAACCTTCGATCCCATCACTTATGGCCACCTGGATGTTATCCAACGGGCAACTCGTCTTGTGGACCTCCTTATTGTAGGAGTTTCCACTAATGTTCCAAAGGATCCTTTTTTTTCTATTCAGGAAAGAATTGCGATGATTGAGGAGGAAATCAAAAGCCTTCCTCTCTCGCCAGATGTGGAAGTTAAGGTGAAACCTTTTGATAACCTCCTTGTCAATTTTGCAAAGCAAGAAGGAGCCAAACTTTTGATTCGAGGCCTTCGAGCTGTCTCTGATTTTGAATATGAATTCCAAATGGCAGGAACAAATCGGAAATTAAGCCCAGAACTAGAAACCGTTTTCCTTGTAGCATCAGAAAGCTACCAACTCATAGCCTCAAACTTAGTCAAGGAAATAGCCCGCCTTAAGGGAGACACGTCCCCCTTTGTTTCCCCTCAAGTCGCACAAAAATTAAAAGAACGATTTTCAGAGTAGTTAGCTTGTTTTGGATAAAGCTGGACGGTTATCGTCATTGCTGTAAAGGTCAAATAATTCCTTATAAAAATTCGGGCATAATAAGTATACACAAAGGATTCGGCTAGGCGCGCCAGGACGAGCTCTATGAACTTATTGAAATATGTGACAGAGAGCAAAACCCGAAGGGCCTGCCCCTGCGAAGACGGGAGCAATGAAGGCGGAACATGATAGGCAAAGAGTATAGAGCTGTTATTTTTTTGTCTCTATAAGATGACCTTCATGAAGGATGAAAATCCGGTCCATACGAGCGGCTAAATCTTTATTGTGGGTTGCGATGAGGGCTGCTAGATTTTCTTTGCGAACAAGTTGAATAAGTTTCTCAAAAACAGAATCAGATGTGAGCTCATCGAGGTTACCTGTTGGCTCATCAGCCAGAAGAATTTTAGGTCGGTTGGCAAGCGCTCTGACAATAGCAACTCTTTGCTGCTCGCCTCCTGAAAGGCGGGCTGGCCTGTGGGAAGCTCTTTCCAGAATTCCAACTTCCTTTAAAAGATCTCTCGCTCTCACTTGAGCGTCCTTATATGTTTTTCCTGCAATTAGCTGGGGGAGTATAATATTCTCTTCCGCATTAAACTCAGGCAGAAGATGGTGAAATTGGTAGACAAATCCAATAACTTCCCGCCGGATCTGGGTCCGAACCATATCATTCAAGTGAGAGCATTTCTTCCCATCGATAGTAATTTCTCCCCCGTCTGACTTTTCCAAAAGGCCTGCTGTTTGGAGAAGGGTTGATTTTCCAGAGCCAGAGGGGCCCACAAGAGCAATGATTTCTCCAGGAAAGAGGTCCAGATCAATACTTTTGAGGACGTGAAGTGTTTCTAAGCCCTGATGAAACGTGCGTTTTAAGCCATTTATGGACAAAACAGGATTACTCATAACGAAGAGCCTCCACTGGATCGAGGCGGGCTGCTCGCCAAGAAGGGTACAAGGATGCCAGAAATGTTAACCCAAGGGCAATCATCACAACGAGACTGACTTCGTTAGGATCGATTCGGGCAGGGAGTCTCGAGAGAAAATAAATCTCAGCGCTAAAGAGGTCTGTCCCCAAAATAGACTCAATAAATTTACGAATCGAATCAATATTCCAGCAGAACAAAAGACCAAATAAGGTGCCGATAAAGGCACCTAATGCTCCAACTGACGAACCTGCAATAAAAAAGACCCGCATTATCATGCCTTGGGTTGCACCCATCGTCCTCAAAATTGCGATGTCTCGTCCTTTGTCTTTAACGAGCATAATAAGAGTTGAAATGACATTAAAAGATGCAACCAAAATAATAAGAGTAAGAATAATGAACATCACATTCCGCTCGACTTTAATGGTACTAAAAAACTCTTTGTTGGCTTGTTGCCAATCAAAGATTCGTACACTCTTACCTGAAATAAGATGGAAAAGCTCATTTTTATATTTTTCCAGCTGTTCTGGATTTTCGGTAAAAATTTCTATACCTGTTACTCCCTCTCCTAACTCAAAAAATTTTTGAGCTGACTCAAGAGGAATGAAGACAAAGGAGCTATCATATTGAATCATCCCCGCATCAAAAATGCCTGCGATTTCAAAGCTCCGAGTTCGGGGCATGGTGCCAAAAGCGGTTTCATTTCCTTTAGGCGCTACAAGTTTGATTTTATCTCCCAAAATAAGTCCCAATTTTTCAGCAAGCCGTTTGCCGATAATGGCTGCATTTGGGCGGTTGAAAAGACTTATTTGTCCAGCAACAAGGTTTGTTGCAATGAGTTTCCGCGCTTCCAAGTCAGAAGGGCGCATTCCATGAACCAAAGCCCCTGTTGCATTTTCGTGGGCCATGGCCATGGCTTGTCCTTCCACAAGTGGATTAGCCCCTGTGATTCCTGGAAGCTTTTTAACTTCTTCGGTCAGCGCATCAAAATCGGGAAGAGATCCTGTATTGCTGTAAATAGCTAGATGGCCATTCATGCCAATAATGCGACCCAATAAATCATGACGGAATCCATTCATGACCGACATCACAATGATCAAAGCTGCCACTCCTAGGGCAATCCCTAAGAAGGAAAACCACGCCGTCACAGAGATAAATCCCTCCTGACGCCGGGCTCTTAGATAGCGAAAAGCAACAAATCTTTCAAAGGCTGAAAACACATCTTCTCCTTCAAGTCTTCGGAAGAATAATATAAGCCTAAGGCTTTTCCAGCAAATGATTTTATTAATTTTTTAATAAATGACATGTGTAATCAAACATACCCTTACAGAGATGAAACACTTCATAATTGTGATGATGGGTGTATTTACTCAAAGGCGAAAAGAATAGCTATACCACTCTTAACCTGAGCTTTGGGCAAGAGATCCATTTTTGTGTGTATTTACATATTAAGTTCAGTCATCTTATCCAAAATTCAGGTCCTTTTACAAAGACGTACCCCCTAAAGAGTTGCCTTAAATTGAGCCAGAAGGGCCTCTTCATTAATCTTAACATCGGCCAAATGGCTCTCCTTCACATGCCCATAACCGCGGATATATTCAGGAAGGGATGCAAGAGCTACGGCATACTCATAATTCTTTGGGGTGAGCTTATCTAATAAATAGGTGATTCGGTCTTCATACTCTTTAATTAAGGCCCGTTCTTTCTTTCGGTCTTTCGTATACCCAAAAATATCAAAGGGGGTCCCACGGAGACCTTTAAGTTTTGCGAGAACTTTAAATCCCATCATCATCCAGGGACCATATTTTTTCTTCTGCATGTGGCCCGTAAATGGATCTTTTTTGGATAAAAGGGGAGGGGCTAAATAAAAGTTTAACTTGACTGGGCCTTCAAATTGATCGCGAAGTTCTTTCATAAATACACTGTCTGTGAAAAGACGAGCCACTTCATATTCATCCTTAATAGCGAGAAGCTTCGCATAATATTTGGCAACACTAAGCCCAAACTCATTCCGCTTAAGTTTGGTATCAACAGCTTTTACTTTTTTAACAAGGGATTCGTAACGATCCGCGTAAGCTTTATTTTGATAGCCAGTTAAAAATTTTTTTCGGTGATCAACAATATCTTCAAAAGATGTGGGGATGGAATAAAGCTTTTCTTCACCTTGAAGACCCGCTGATTTTTCAACAGCCTTCAAATCCAGAGCAGCATAACGCCCCCACCTAAAGGCCTGGACATTAGAGTGAATTGAAACCCCATTCATCTCAATCGCTTTTTCAAGAGCATCATGGGAAAGGGGTAGTAATCCCTTCTGATAGGCATATCCTACCATGAACATGTTGGTTGTAATTTCATCTCCTAGGAGACCTGTTGCTAAGCGAAGTGCATCAATAAAATCCGTTTTGTCTTTACCGGCAGTTTTAAGAATGTTCTGCTTCAAAGTTTCATGATGAAAATTATAATTAGGATTATTAATAAAATGGCCGGTGATAGATTGGTTTTCATTAACAAGGACAAAGGTCTTTCCCCGTTTAATTTTGTTAAGGGTGTCAGGCCCTCCCGTTACGACGATATCACAGCCAAAAACAAGGTCGGCTTCTCCCATATAGATCCGAGTGGCATGAATCGCATCAGGTTTGCGGGCAATGCGGATATGAGAGACAACGGCTCCCCCTTTTTGGGCAAGTCCTGTCATATCTACAATGGAGCATCCTTTCCCTTCAAGATGTGAAGCCATACCAAAAATAGCGCCAATGGTTATGACTCCTGTGCCCCCGACGCCTGTTAAAAAGATGCTATAGGGTTTTTCTAAAGAAAGAGGGGAAGGATCAGGAAAACTTTCCATTAATTCTTCAGCTCTTGTTGAAGGATGAGATTTTTTTAGTTTTCCCCCTTGAACACTCACAAAGCTCGGGCAAAATCCATTGGCGCATGAATAGTCTTTGTTGCAGCTAGATTGGTCAATCTTTCGTTTCCGTCCAAAGGCTGTTTCAATGGGTTGGACAGACAGGCAGTTGGATTTAATACTGCAATCTCCACAGCCTTCGCAAACACGCTCATTAATAAATATGCGTTTGTTAGGGTCTTCCATAAGTCCCCGTTTGCGGCGCCGCCTTTTCTCGGCAGCGCACGTTTGATCATAAATTAAAATGGAGGTCCCGGACCATCTTTTGATATCTTCCTGAACTTGATCAAGGGTATCCCTGTGAGCTATTTCAACACCGGGGGCAAAGCCAAATCCCACTGGGTATTTCTCTGGTTCATCACTTAAGACAACGATTTTCCGGACTCCCTCAGCATAGACTTGCTGAGTAATCATCGCCACGTCTAAGGGGCCATCGACTGGCTGACCTCCTGTCATAGCTACTGCATCATTGTAAAGGATTTTAAAGGTAATATTGACGTTGGCTGCAATTGTTGCTCGGATGGCAAGGAGGCCAGAATGGTAATACGTTCCATCACCAATATTTGCAAAAATGTGTTTTTCATCCGTAAAGGGGGATTGACCAATCCAGGGTACCCCTTCACCTCCCATTTGGGTAAAGGTAGCAGTGTTGTGGGCAATCCACGTTGCCATATAGTGACATCCAATTCCTGCAACGGCACGGCTTCCTTCAGGCAATCTTGTTGTTGATGTATTGTGGGGGCATCCAGAACAATAATAAGGAAGGCGCACAAGTTCCGGGCTGCGCTTCAGTTGTTCTTTAAAAAGGCGGTCGAGCTTTTCCATGCCTTCTTTCACCCTTGCCGATTTAGTAAAGCGGAGAAGCCTTTGAGCAATGACATGGGCAATTTCAGGAACATCAAGCTCATAAATCTCGGGGAGAAGAGGATTTCCGTTTTCGTCCTTTTTCCCCACAACTCGTGGTCGATGGTTTTCAGAAAGACCGTACAGGATATCTTTGATTTGGCCCTCAATTAAGGGACGCTTTTCTTCGATAACGAGGATTTCTTCAAGGCCTTTCGCAAAGTTGATGAGGTTTGTTGGCTCAAGCGGCCAACTCATAGCAACTTTGTAAAGAGTAATCCCAAGATCGGCCGCTGCAGCCTCAGACAAACCTAGATCTTCAAGGGCTTGGCGAACATCATGGAATGTTTTTCCACATGTTACAAGGCCTAGTCGGGGTTTTCTTCCGCGAAACAAGGTCTTATCCAGTTGATTCGTTTTGACAAAGGCTTTGGCTGCCTCTAATTTAAAAAGACGTAGCCTTTTTTCTTGCTCCAAAGGAGGATCGGGCCACCGAATATTGAGCCCTCCTTCTGGCATATCATAGTTTTCTGGAAGAATAATATGAGCCCTGCGAGGAGAGACCGTAACAGAGGCTGAGGTATCAACTGTATCGGCAATCACTTTAAAGCAAATCCAGCATCCCGAATAACGGGAAAGTGCCCATCCATAAAGCCCCAGATCCAAAATATCTTGGACATTAGAGGGAACTAAAATAGGGATTGAAGCATCCATAAAGGCATATTCGCTTTGATGGGGAAGGGTTGAAGACTTGCAGCCATGATCATCGCCCGCAAGGGCGAGCACTCCTCCATAGAGCGACGTTCCTGCAAAATTAGCATGTTTAAATGCATCTCCACAGCGATCAACTCCAGGGCCTTTCCCATACCACATCGAAAAAACACCTTGAACCCGCGATCCCTTAAAGAGGGGGGTTTGCTGACTACCCCAAACGGCTGTGGCTCCTAACTCTTCATTAATGCCAGGAGTAAAGGTGATCTGATTAGCGTCTAAAAAATGGTGGGCTTTCCAAAGAGTTTGGTCAAGTCCGCCTAAAGGCGAGCCTCGATAACCTGAAATAAATCCTGCTGTATTAAGGCCTTGCGCAAGGTCTCTTTTTCGTTGCATGAGAGGAAGGCGAGCGAGAGCTTGGACGCCACTTAAAAAAATCTGACCTTCTTCAAGCGTATATTTATCATCAAGATGGACGTTCTTCAGTGTCATGGTCTTCCCTGAATTAATCTTATTATCCCACCCCTATGAAATAAGATAAAATTGTAAAGTTTAAGTTAAGGTTTTACAAAAAAGAGAAAATCCTCTTTAAATCTTATCGAATACATCTTATATTTAAGATGTCAGGGGAACCTGACTATAGTGATAAACGTTTATTGGAATAGGCGTTACGGACCCGGGGGCGGAACCCGGCACCTCCACCAGGAAAGTTATGGGGGTGAATTAGGATCGACGTGCGTAGTAAAGGGTAGATTTTCACTCGGCATTGTACCACCGTTATCGGGCTAAACATATAAATGCAAACAATCTTAATGCATTTGGTCGTATGGCTGCTAATTTGAATGCAGCTAATTTCAATGAGAAAGAAGTTGCTGTAAAGGCTGCTTAATCTTATTGACGATCGCGGTTCGAGGGGCACCGGGCAACAGAAGCCCCTCATTAGTTTAAGAATATAAGGAATATGCCGGTGGATGGATTTAATTATGAAGAGATGGTCCAAGAGGCCTTACGGAGCGTTGTTCGCGAAGCCTTACGTTCAACTGCCGTTGAAGGTCTTCCGGGGGCTCATCATTTTTACATCGCTTTTAAAACGGACTATCCAGGTGTTCAGCTTGCTGATTACCTGAGAGACCGTCATCCTGAAGAAATGACTATTGTTATTCAACACCAATATTGGGGTCTTGAGGTTGAGGAAAAAGGATTTTATGTGACCTTAAGTTTCAGTGATTCTCAAGAGCGAATTTATATTCCTTTCCATGCCCTTTTAAGCTTTATGGATCCTTATGCTAAATTTGGCCTTCAGTTTACTCCCCCCTCTTTTTCAGAAGAGTTTGAAGAAACAGCTAAAGATTTACCTCTGAGTGACAGCACAGACAATGTGATTACCCTAGATCAATTTCGGAAGAAATAAGGTTATTTATTTAGAAGCAAAAGGAGTTACCTTCATATTCTCAATGAGTTAAGCTCCCTGGGTCGTAGGCCAGATCAGAGTGACGGATGTATTTGGTAAAAAATCAGATGTCCTGGTTACCCTCAAATTTTTAAATTTTTCTTCTTATCTCCAAAAGCTTTTTCCGATCATACCCAATAATTTTTCGGCAAGGTTTGAAATATTTTCCTAAATTATTTATTGGGAATAGGGTGATTGCTTTTTTCCCTACCATTCATTAAATGGGCATTGCTTACGCGCCACTCATTAATTTTTGTGGTTTGAACTTCCAAACAGGGAATACTTCCGGAAAAGTCCTTGTTAAAAAATTTTATCATCTTAGTCTTATTTTAATAATTTTTTGATACATATTGGATGTAAACTCTATGAAAGGAATTATATCATGAAAAAGACATTTTTATTATTAAATGCTGCCCTTGCCGTGTACGCCTTTGGAGGGAATGCCGAGGCACAGGAGAAAATAAAATGCCCAACGGTAGAAGACCTCTCTAAAAAACTTATACTTGCTCGCCAGGAAGCAAATGCCATAGGTGCCCTAGTAATAAAACCCAAAAGGTACAATGTATCCGGTGGTCAAATACAAATAGATACAGCAACCATGGGAGAAGTAAAAGAAAGCTATTTTACTGATTTTACAATTTGTAGATACTATATCAAGGGGCAAACTGAGCCTTGGTTATACTTTGCAATAAAAAAACAGGGAACCGAATGAATCTCTACGGGCTTACGCCCGTAGTATCTGTTGTTTTGAACTCCGTTCGGTCCGTCATTCAAATTGATGAATTGTGGCATTTTGTTAAATGACCTCAGTTTTGGATAAGAGGAGTAGAGAATTTAATGGATGGTTTGTTTTGTCTGAATTGATAAGAGACGAGACAAG
>DAIDHR010000047.1 GCA_027459605.1 Alphaproteobacteria bacterium | reverse complement strand
TTCACTCCCTTCCTGTCAATTTTAACTCCCGCTCTAACTTCCTTCTTCATTCAAACACTTTTGCAGCAGGTTCTAGTGAGTATAAGTTCTGGTTTGTTGTTCTAAAAATTATTATGTAATATTTCGTTTATATATTTATTTTAGTATCCAAAAATTAACAATTTATTATTATTTCCTATGTTATAGTATCAATATCGGAGATATTATTTCTCTGGTGAATATTTTTCAAGGAGTGTAATATGAATACTTTATTAACCTCAGCAATGGCTCTCGGAGTTGTATTCATGCTCGGAGCCACCCAAAGTGCTGAAGCATCACCCTCGCAAAGCGTTGTTTCAATACCCTCCCAAGCTTATGTCATACCAGCTCATGGACATGGACATTGGCATGGTCATCCTTGGCACCACTATCATCCTTATGGTTATGGATATGGCTATTGGGGTTCCCCTTACTATGACTATGATTATGACTATGATTACGATGGCGGTGCTTCTTTATGTCTTGGGGGATTATGCCTTGGTGCGGATTAATTAAAAAGTTTCCAAACCTCACATACCCAAAACGAGCCCTGGGAAAAGCCTGGGGCTTTTTTATTGCAAGTTTTACACTCACACTCTTACAAACGCCTAACTCTCTGACATAAAAAAACTTTTTAAAATAGAACAACATACATTTATCGTATTTGATTCCGCTCCATAAATAAATATAGATGTTAATTAATTATTATATATTGGCATGTTATTTTATATATATAGCACGTATAGCTATTTATTTAGAGAAGAGGAGAGGAGAGGAGAGGAGAGGATATGATGAGTACACTTAAGTCAACAATGGTAGCTCTTTCAATTGTCTTTATGGTTGGAGCTACTCTTCCAGCTGAATCAATGGCATTGGGCACACAGCAAATGCAACCTGTGCCTGTTAGAGCACGGGGGGGATCAGTGCACGTCCACCACCATCACCATCACCATTGGCGTCACCGCCATCATTGGCATCACCGGCATCACCATCGCCATCATCATCATCGCCATTATCATTACCACCATGGCCACCGTTACAAAGGCCATCACAGATAGGGGATTGATGACTTTGAAAAGATCAGAAGAATTACTTAGCCTTTGATAAGGCTAAGTAATTCTTTGATGGTCGGTAAAAGTGGTTTGACGTGATTTCGTAAACTCACGCGGAGATCAGTCCACTTTAAAATCAGTCATTTTGGTGTACCACCCAAGTGTCCGTGGGAACCCCTTTAGTACCTCTTTGCGCGAACGAGAGCCTGCCAAATTGCTTTATCCTGCGCATATTCGTCATCCACAAAGTGAATTTTATGGTTTTCGTCATTAAAAACCGTAAAGTAGGTTACAAAAACGGGAAGCGGTTTTTCAAGTTTTACGGGCTTCGTTCTTGTCCCAGAAGCTTCTTCCTTAATTTTCTCGAGGGCCCATGTTTGAGGATCATGAAATACAAATTCAGCAAGTCTATAAGGATTTTCGACACGGATACAACCATGACTCAAGGACCTTTTAGCCTTATGGAAAAGGTTGTGGTTAGGGGTCCCATGTAAATAAACAGAAAAAGGACTTTGAATGGTAAAACGAATTTTCCCAAGGGAATTGGCATTACCCGGAGCTTGGATAATCTTATCTCCTTCAATGTGATATCCTTTTCGAGCATAGGCTTCAGGGTTACTTTCTATTTTTGGCAATAGCTCAGGAACAATGCTAGCTGGCACATGCCAAGCTGGATTAAAGATAACTTCTGTCATGGGTGCATTAAATACAGGTGTTTTCCGATATTCTTTTCCCGTAATGATAGGCATGGAAATAAGAGTTTTTCCTCCCTCAACACCTTTCAAATAAAAGCCCGGAATATTGACCTGCAAATACCGTGCGGGAGGAGGGTTTTGATACCACCTATATCTCTCAAGCGTCACGATAAGTGAGCGAATACGGTCATCAATGGGCGTATTAAGAGCCTTAAGGGTTGCTCCTCCTACCTTACCATCTGGTTCAAGTCCGTGAAGTGTTTGGTAAGCTTTAACTGCATCCTCTAACTTATCGTCAAAATTGTCGCTACTTTGTCCTTCAGATGGGAGTGCATCTTGGGCTATCAATTGAGCCCTTAAGGTTTCGATGAGCGGTCCTTGATCTCCTTTTTGGAGCTTTGTTCCATCGGGAAGTTTAGGCCAACTCCCCTGAGATTGCTTCTGCCGGTAAAGGGCCAGAACCTGTTTTAAATGGTGATAGTCAGGGGACGCAGGAGCAAGAGCATGAATCCACCCACATTGATCAGGGAGAGACAGATAGTCCGACAAAATGACTGCGGGATCAACTGGCGTTGGCTTAACGTATATATCATGATTGACCAGGTGGGGATTTAATCGTTCGCCTTTCATATCATAAATGTAATTCAGAGCCGCAAGGGTCATAAGCTGGTCAGCTCTTTTTTGAGCTTCGGGGGTACTTAAATCCGCCTTTTGAAGAGTTTTAACGAATGGAGCATAGTCCTCCTGCCATAATCCATCCTCTTCAACATGGGAAAGTGTTTCTAGAAGGGTTTTTCCACATGGGCTCCACTCTCCATTTTTAACCCATATCAATTCATCTTTAAAATGATCGTAAACTTTTTTTACCCTGATATCTTGTGACGGATCTGGTAAAGCTTGAGCAAGCCCTAAGGTAACTATTTGAATCATTATGAAAAGACAAAGTTTTTTTATCATTTTTTTCCTCACTTAAAGGCAAAAGCCCCCTGTTGACGAGTCCTCGAGAGTAAGCTATAACTCCTCTCCAGATCTGTGGATAAAAGTAAAACTAAGGAATAGTATGGCACAACATAAGTCAGCAATGAAGAGAATTCGTCGAGATGCGAAACAAACATTGCTTAATCACTCGCGCATTTCGCGGATTCGAACATTTATAAAAAAAGTTGAAATGGCTGTTGCTTCGGGCAATAAAACATCGGCTCAAGCGGCCTTAAAGGAAGCTCAACCCGAAATTATGCAAGGGGTGACAAAAGGGGTCTTGCATCGCAACACAGCTGCTCGTAAAATGTCACGACTCAATGCACGAGTTGCAAAACTTGCGTAAATAATAAAACGCTTTTTTACAAATAACATACTTCATCATGAGGCGTAAATTCCTCTTGATATATAGATTCGACTATAAACAGGGCCATAGGTTTTGAATGGGATATTCGGCTGCAAAAATTAACCTTGAAGAACAATGGGAAAGGGTTCAACATCTTCTTCTTGATGAATATGGAGAAGCCACGTTTACAAGTTGGCTAAAGCCCCTCTCCCTTGTTGATCAAAAGGAAGGGTGCATCCTCCTTTCCGCTCCCACGGCCTTTATGAGAGACTGGGTAAAAAATCATTATGCCGACCGTGTTAAAGCCCTCTTTCAAAGCGAAAATGACAATGTCCTTCAGCTAGATGTCATTGTCTCCGATGTAGTTCCTCCCCAAAAGCCAAAAGCCACTTCTTCAGAGCCATTTATAGAGATACACAATGTTGGATCTAATCTTGATCCTCGCTTTACATTCGAGAACTTTGTAGTTGGGAAGCCCAATGAGCTTGCTCACGCAGCAGCTCGTAAGGTTGCTGAATCAGAAAGCGTTACTTTTAATCCTTTGTTTTTGTATGGGGGGGTTGGCCTTGGCAAAACGCACCTTATGCATGCCATTGCTTGGCACATAAAAAAATGCCATCCGAATCGCAAGGTTATTTACCTCTCAGCTGAAAAATTTATGTATCAATTCATTCGGGCTTTAAGGTTTAAGGATACGGTTGCTTTTAAAGACCAATTTCGCTCTGTTGACGTCCTTATGATTGATGATGTTCAGTTCATCAGCGGCAAGGATTCAACCCAAGAAGAGTTTTTCCATACCTTTAATGCGCTTGTTGATCAAAATCGGCAGATTATCATCTCCGCTGATAAATCTCCTTCTGATCTTGAAGGTATGGAAGAGCGCCTAAAGTCTCGCTTAGGCTGGGGATTGGTTGCCGATATACACCCAACAACCTACGAACTCCGTCTCGGTATCCTTCAAGCAAAAGCAGAGCAAATGACTGCTCCTGTTCCCCAGAAAGTCCTTGAGTTCTTAGCTTATAAAATTTCATCAAATATTCGCGAATTGGAAGGCGCTCTTACCCGCGTAGTGGCTCATGCTACCCTTGTTGGACGGGATATCACCCTTGATTCAACGCAAGAAGTTTTAAGAGATTTGCTCCGCGCAAACGACCGCCGCGTTACGATTGATGAAATTCAAAAGAAAGTGGCTGAATATTACAGCGTCAGAGTCTCAGATATGCATTCTCCTCGAAGGGCCCGGACCGTTGCCCGTCCAAGACAAGTTGCCATGTATCTAGCAAAACAACTCACACCTCGCTCTCTCCCTGAAATTGGGAGAAAATTTGGAGGACGGGATCACACAACTGTCCTCCATGCTGTCAAAAAAATAGAAGACTTAATGGGAGAAGATAAAACTATGTGTGAAGATATTGAATTATTGCGTCGAACACTGGAGACCTAAATGATAGCTGCTGAATTTTTGCCGAATACAAGTCCTGAACCATTTCATGTGGTTGTGGACAAAAATGTGCTTTTAAAAGCACTAGCTCATTGTCAGGGTGTGGTAGAGAGACGGAATACCGTTCCTATTCTGGCTCACGTCCTTCTTGAAGCCCAAGAAAACTTGTTGAAAATCACCGCAACGGATCTTGAAATTGCCTATATTGAAACCCTTCCGGCTCAAATTAAATCCCAGGGCCGCATAACCGTTTCTGCCCACCTTCTATTTGACGTTGTGCGAAAACTTCCAGAAGGGGCCTCCATAGAACTTAAAACGACAGAAGATGGGGCTTCTCTTAACTTCAAGTCAGGGAGGTCAACTTATAATTTTGCCTGCCTGCCAGCAATTGACTTTCCTCTTATGACTACAGAAGAGCTTCCCTGCACGTTTAAGATTCATGCAGCTGAACTCTCTCGCCTTATAGATAAAACACGTTTTTCGATGTCAACAGAAGAAACTCGTTATTATCTCAATGGGATTTGTTTTCATGCAACAGCTGATGGTTTTTTACGAGCGATTGCAACAGATGGCCTTCGCTTAGCTCAAGCCCAATCAGATCTCCCTCCTGAAGCTGCAAAAATGCCTCAGGTGATCATTTCTCGGAAAACAATTCAAGAAATTCGTAAACTTATTGATGAAATCGCAGATGATGTCACGGTCTCGCTCTCTGAAAATCAAGTGCGATTTGTGGTTGGATCGTCCCTTCTTATCTCCCGCTTGATTGAAGGAAAATTCCCTGAATATGAAAAGGTCATTCCTTTCAGCAATGACAAGGTACTCGAATCAGATGTCAAAGGATTTTCCGATGCGGTCGATCGCATTGCCATTATGTCTACAGACAAAATGCGCCCCGTCAAAATTCGGGTTGAAGGAACAACGATGGCGATTTCTGCCCATAGTACTGAAACGGGAAGTGCCGTTGAAGAGCTTGAAATAAAATACGTAGGCACGCCTCTTGATTTTGGATTTAATGCTCGCTATGTCCTTGATGTAGCTCAACAAATTTCGAGTCAAACATTGCAATTTCTCATTGGCGATGAAACACAAGCTATTATTGCAAAAGATGCAATGGATAATTCAGCTCTTTACGTGCTTATGCCAATGCGCGTATAGAAAAAGGATGTCATTTTCATTTCGCTCTTGAAACAAGTTAGAATGCTTAACCCCTTGAAGGGGAATCAAAGTAGTCGCCTCCCATCCCAGGGAAGGGAAGCAACGATTTTGCCATTCAGCGCATTTCTCATTATTCCCGCCATCAGAGGCATCATTAGCCCCTATATGGATCCCCGGGTTTTAGCTATTGGGTGTATTGCTTATGCCAATGGTCTTCCCCTCCTGCTTACCTCCAAAACTCTTGGGGTTTGGCTTGAAACTTTTGGACTTAACTACATGTCCATAGGGCTTTTCGGCCTTCTTCATCTTCCTTATACGCTTAAGTTTCTATGGGCTCCTCTTTTAGATCATGTCCCTCTGCCTTTCTTAAAGAAAGTCTTGGGTCAACGACGAAGTTGGCTTTGCTTGACACAAGTGACGGCGATTGCAGGGCTTTTAGCCATGACAACTTTTGATCCAATCTTGAATTTAAAGGCTTTTGTGGCCTGTGGGTTTGTTGTTACCATCTCTGCAGCAAGCCAACATGTTCTTCTTCTGACATATCAAATAGAAACTTTAAATTCCCGTGATTGGGGAATTGGTGAGGCTATGGGGGTCTTTTCCTATCGCATGGCCATCCTTACCGGAGGAGCAGGAGCCCTCTATTTAGCTACTTTTTTGTCCTGGAAAGAAGTGTATATTCTGCTCTCCTTTTTCATGTTTATTGGCTTAATTGCTGTCTTAATTATGCGGGAGCCTGATCGATTTGCTTGCGAGCACACTCGCGATTTTATAAAACGGCGGGACTGGATCAATTATGCCCTTATTGGCCCATTTCGAGACTTTATAACGCAACGGGGGTGGCTTGCCATCCTTATCTTCATGCTCATTTACCGTTTTCCGGAAAATCTCTTGAGCATGATGCAAACCCTTTTCCTATTAGATTTAGGTTTCACTTATATTGAAATTAGCTCGGTTGCCAAAGTTTTTGGCCTTGGAGCAACCCTCCTAGGTGGGTTTATGGGAGGGTATTGGATCCGTACCTATGGCTATAAAGAAACTCTTTTTTGGGGGGGACTTGCCCATGGGGTCTCCTGTTTACTCTTTATTATTTTGAAGGGGTTGGGAGCAAATCTCCCTTTCCTTTATCTGACGATTGGGATCGAGCACCTTTTTAGTGGAGCTGCTCTGACAGCCTTTTTTTCTTATCAGCTAACCTGTTGTAGCATTCGATTTGCAGCCACTCAACTGGCTCTCCTTACGTCTTTAGCTGAGTTAAGTCGTACCTTCGCCCCTACGTTCGCCGGGTGGATAATTGATTCACATGGATGGACACCTTACCTAAGCCTTGTCGTTCTTTCTGCTATACCAGGAGTTTGGTGGGTTAAACGAATTCCTTTTTCTCAGATTTGAGAAAAGGTAGTACAGCTTATGTTTTCTAGTTTGGCTGATTGTGTGAAAAAGTCAAAGTTTCCATTTGTCCACTTCGGTAAAAGGAAAATGGATTAAAGAAATTTTAATTATTTTGAGCATACTCTGAGAAATGCAAAAGAAACGATAAGGAATCTTTTGTGAAATCTTAATAAACTCATGAGGAATAAAAAATGAAAAAATTTCAAACAACTTTATTATGTATGGGTATTGCTCTAACATCTACTTATGCTCTGGCAGCGAGCTATTCAGCACCAGGCCAAGCTGCAGCTCGAGCTCAAGGAAGACCTTGTCCTGAGCCTTCCCAATTTGTGTGGGCTCAGCAATGTTATGGGGGGGAAGATTTTTGTTATTGGACTGCAGCTACCACAAATTTTGTTTTGCAAGCACGATCAAAAAGACAGCCTAAATTAAAAGCAAAGAAAACACATGCTTCTAAACAATTAGGAAACGCTCAAGCGTGTGAATATGATGCAGAGACATTTGATCGTCAAGGCTTTATCGGTAAAGCTCTTGCTCGTGAAATATAATAACTTTCTCATGCCTATTCAAGGCCGTACCTCAGCAAGGTGCGGCCTTTTCTACTGACAATCTTTTAAAACTTTTTCTACATCAGAAGAAAGGGTTGCATAAACTTCACCATACATTTTTAATTGGGAACATCCTTTATCCTTATTTCCTGATTTTATATTCGCAAGTCCTAAATACTTAAGAGCAAGCCAATGCTGTGGTTCTTTATCTAGCTCATTTAAAGCTAGCTTCTTTGTTTCTTTGTAGTTCTTATCAGCATAAGACATAAATAAAATAGTTGTTAATAAATTTTGATCTTTCCAAAGATAATAGATATTCTTTGAGAGAACTAAATCAGAAGAAAATAAAGTACTCAAATAAATGGAAGATCCCATAAGCACCGCGACAAAAGAGAAATAGCCCCCCAACCCTTTCATTATCCAGGTAAATCCAAGAATCTTAACAGATTGAATTTCCATCGTATAATGGGCTGAATAGGCAAGAACAAATGGTATCAAAAATAAAACAGCAGGTTCACTTAGGGGATATTGGAAAGTCCCCTGAATGAGAAAAAAAATCAGGAAAGCTACTGACTCTGGACACCTTGCGGATAGTATTTTAAGCTTTTGAAAAGGAAAGATAAATGACATAAAAAACAGAAGCATTAGGAAGCTTGCGATAATTCCTTCCTCCGCAAAAAAACGAAGAGGTTCATTGTAAGGGGAAAAAAGATAATAGGTATCATTAAATACGTTATGAGGAAGGTTTTTCATATAAGGTGTTGCTGCAAAGCTAAATCTACCTAATCCAACTCCTAAAGGATGATCGAAAATTAAAGATAGGGTATTTAAAAGAATATGCCATCTCTCCGTAATTGAGCCCTCTTTAACAGATAACCCTACGGGAACTCCTTCTCCGGCTAAAAAAATAACCTCAAAAAAAATGGAAAGCGCAACAGCACCCAAGAAAATGTGGAGAAAAGTTTTCCAGGAAATTTTCTTTATTCCAATAAGGTAAACAAACACAAAAGTTGTCCCAATCCATGCAGACCGGCACTTTGTAAAATAAATATAGGCCAATGAAAAGGAGATGAGGACAAGAAGCCACCTTTGTATCTTTTGAGAATAAGAAGATAGCAGGCCTAATTGGAGGGCAAGTGAAAATCCGACAAATTCAGCAGCCTTATTGAGATTTCCGAAAGTAAAGGAAAGCTGAGGCTTTATAAAAATGAAATTGAGAAACCCACCCACGACGAAAAAGGCTGTTCCTAAAAACAAAGCATAAAAGAAATGTTGCTTGGCTGAAAATTCAAAACCTTTAAAGCAAGAACAATAAAAGAAAAAGAGAGTCCAAAACATTAGCCTATCCAGGATCTCTTTCCCCCCTAAATGGGTATCATGGTAAAAGGTATTAAAAACAAAAACTAGACCTAAGCCGATGAGTAAGTACTTTTGCATCTGGCTTAACTTTGGCACAGCAAAAAAAGCCCCAGAGTTTATTAGAAGTAAACTTAGAGAAGAGAAAATATAGAGTAACAACCATTTTGAAGGATCATATCCTGGAAGAAAGGGACATAAACATAAGGGAAGAAAGAAACACCCTGCAAAAAACGGGGAAAAGGACTGTTTATTGTATGAACTTAGCAAGGGTTTTAAATTCACGTTTATTCACCAACAAGGTTAGCCCTAGGTATTTTCTCAAAGAAAGCTGGGACTGGGGGGTTAACCTACTGATTTACCAGTCACTCTTTTTGCACAGTGTAGGTAGCAGAGTTTAAGAATTCCTTAACGTCCCTTAGTGAACTAAAAAAACATCCTGGGCGCAACAGCACCGATTGCGACATGTCGAGCTTGAGTCGGTGAGATGAAATCTTAAATCCACCGTAAAATATCTCAAAAATTTATGACCAATTGAAAAAGAAGTCTTTTTTCAATCAAGAATTAATGTCCCAAGAAAACCCCAGGATGGGTTGTTAAGACGATATCTAACAACCACCCAACGAGGGGCATACTTGGCTAAAAGTGCTTACTCTCGCTCATACGCAGGTCCATACATGACACAAGGGTTTGATTGTTGTCTTAATGTTTTGATTGCTAACACAAGGGTTTCATTGTTGTCGTCGAGTCAGATGCACACGCCTCGCAAAGAAGTAGCTTTTTCCTGAAATTAAGAGTACACTTTAAGAGAAACAAAAAGTTAAATTCATGCGTTGCCTTGCGATAAGTACAGCTGAACTCTATGACCTTCACGGCCTTGCCACGGCTTTGGAGGATGTGGAATACATCAATTTTTATACGGACGCTCTCCATGCCTCCTATAAAGACTATGATATTTTTATCTTCCGATATGGGTGTGTTGTTTTATGGAGCGTTCCAAATGATGTCGAGACTCAATTTTTAGAGCTTCTTCAAACTTTTTCCCAAGATTCCATTAACCCTGTCTTCGAAGAGTTTGATTATTCATTCGCAAGTAAACCCCGATTTTTTCAGGACAAAATAACCCTTTCCAAAACTCGTTCTCATGCTTTGCAAATGTTAGCCGTATCCTATGGTCTTTCACAAATCGTGAAGCTCGCAGCCTTTGAAGCTCGCATTGATAACACCATCGAAATGACAAAAAATATTCCTCAGGAGCTGGCTCGCCGCGGAAAAATTTCCCTCTCTCGAAAAGAAATTTCACGAAGAATTGGAGAGCTTTTTATCGAGCGTAACTCTGTGAATCTTCATAGCGATATTCTGGACGCCCCTGTATTCATTTGGGATCATCCTGAATATGAAAACCTTTATACAATGACAATCAACGACTTAGAGCTCCATCCACGCACAGCCGTTCTGAACAGGCGGTTAGATATTGTGAAAGAGCTTTTTGAGATGATGCGAGACGAACTTAATAATCGCCACTCCACCATGCTTGAAATAATCATTATAAGTCTTATCATGATGGAGGTATTTCTCACTCTTATCATACATGTTTTTCATTTGACATGAGAAATTTAACGAGTTTTTTATCTTTTTAATTTCATAATAAAAAAGGATCATATGAGTAAGGAGCTATCTCATGTTTAAACAAAGAAAGACCTGGGTTTTAGTTGCTGATGGCACAAGAGCTCGCGTTTTCATTAAAAAACGCGATAAAATGAATAATGCCTTAGGAAAAGATTTCGTCAGTGACAACCTCCAAGACCGGGACATTTACATGGATAAACCAGGGCGGGCTTATGAAAGTAGCAATCCTACCCGTCATGCATACCAACCTAGAACAGATTGGCATCAATATAATAAGGAGCTTTTTGCTAAAGAATTGTGTGAAGTTATTGAAAAGGCTAGCGAGAATGCGGAGTTTGATGAGCTTATTATCATCTCACCCCCGAAAACACTTGGAGATATTAGGGGAAATTTGTGTAAACAAACTCTTTCAAAGGTAACAGCTGAAATTCCCAAGGATGTAACCAAGCTCACAGAACATGAGCTTGTGGACTTTTTGGATCGGGAATTGTAACTCTTGACTATTTTAAAAAAATTGAATACTTATACTCTAAGATGGAGTGTTTTTAAATTAGTTATTTAAGGAGGTCCTATGAGGTTATTTGGCCAAATTTTACTCGCTTCTACATTTCTTTCGCTTTCCTGTGGAAATGCATCTCCTATGGTTACAGATGGAGATGAGCTTTATGGAGGTTTTCTTTTCGTTACAAAAACACTCTTTGATACAAACGATAAATCTAAAACCCAAACTGATAAAAACCAACGGACCAAAGACGAGTCGGATAATCAGATCTCTCAAACTTCAGCTAGCCATACCGAAAAAAACAAAAAGAAATAGCTGAGGAATGAGTTTTTTGAGAGGCACCTTCTCATAAAGCGTACGACAAACCTCATTCTCTAGAATGATGGAATATTAAAATAACCTGAGTTTTGGTATGGTAGTTGGAAGGCATTAATTTTTTCCTGAAAGATCCCTAATGGAATCTACCTTTTTCCGATCGTTTGCCCTCTCATGTTTGGGGAGTGGCTTAATTGGTTCCTCGGCTATATTTGTGCGGCTATCCGATTTCGGTCCGATGACAACAGGATTTTACCGAATGCTTTTGGCTCTTCCATTTCTTTTTCTTTGGATGGTGTGGGAAAAGAGGGAGCATGCTTTACCCTCCCTTGTTCCCTTTGGACATATAATAAGTTTACTTATTGCAGGAGCATTTTTTGCTATCGATTTAGCCCTTTGGAATTGGTCAATCGATCATACAACCATTGTTAACTCCACTCTTTTTAATAACACGGCCGTCTTTTTTGCTCCTTTTATTCTTTGGCTAACGATTGGGGAAAGACAAACTCTTTGGTTTATTCTGATGACATGTCTTGGGTTTATCGGCTGCATTTTTTTGGTAGGGGAAAGCTTAACCATTAGTGTTACAAACCTTCTTGGTGATTGTGTCGCCTTAACTTCAGGTTTAATGGTTGCTCTTTATCTCATAACCCTCAAGCGGATCAGAGAAGAAATTACAACAGGTTTTTTAATGTTTTGGACAGGATTTTTTTCCCTTTTATTTTTAGCTCTTTTTGCATACCTTTTTGGGGAACCTTTCTGGCCTTTTACTTTGAAAGATCTGTTGAGTATATTTGGTCAAGCTATCCTCGTTCATATTTTAGGCCAGGGATTTCTGGCCTATTCCCTTGGAAAAATCCCTACAGCCTATACTGCGCTTATCCTTTTTTTAGCCCCTCTTACAGCAGCAGTTCTGGGTTGGATCATCTTTAATGAAGCCTTAAGTGAAGTCATAACGCCCTGGTAATACCAGGGGCTTGACGGTTATGAGCAGCCCAAAGGGCTGCCGGGGCTACATCAATAG
>DAIDHR010000046.1 GCA_027459605.1 Alphaproteobacteria bacterium | reverse complement strand
ATGACATTTCTTATCCTTTTCAATGAGTTAGCCTAATCTTAGACTATCACATCTCTAGGACTTTTGCAGCAGGTTCTCTTTACAAAAAGGAATGTAATAAAGAAACAACACAAAGGGAGTTTTAAAATGAAATCAAAGATAATTTTCTCGGCAATTTGCCTTCAGCTTGTGATTTTCTCCATGGATGCTTTTGCAAAGTCCGTACGAGTTAAAGGAGTCTTTACCGAGAAAATGAAAGATGCGACTGGGGCAGAATATGACCTCACCTTAAATGGATCACAAACTGAGGGTGGTGAACGTACCAAGATCGCTACATATAAAGGAACAATCCCACCAGGTGCAAACGAGGAAATGATTAGGTTCTCAACGGAGCAAGATGTGCCTGATGACGTTAAGTTTATTTCTTTTTCAGGAACTATCACTCCAAAAGGAGCTTCGCCAGTGGAAGTGAAGACCCCAGAAGCCTGCAATGTAGAACCTTTTAGTTCGAAGGAGAATGAGGCTATCTCTATATCATTTACATACCGTCTAAAGTCGATTCCTGATTGTGCGGTAGGAGTCCGTTAATTTTTGGCTTATCTTATAGTTAAAAAATATGAAATTACCATGTTTAATAACGCCGGTGTTATTCCCGCGGAAGTGAGAATCCAGTGTATATCACTAGATCCCCGCTTTCGCGCACTAGTGTCCGGGGAAAGTGGCTCAATCCCCATTCCTTGTCATCTTTGTGCAATAAATGCTTTGTTTTCCAAAGGAAAACTTTAGCATTTATTAACACGAGGATCTCCTGACATTTCTAGATTCCCGGATCAAGAAAAGTTGTTGTTTTTCGTATGAAAAACAAGCCTTTTCTAGTCCGGGGGTGACAATTTTGGGATGTCATGACAATAGAGAGCAACAATATAAAAGTCTCTGAAAATTTATCCTTCCTTAATACATTGGTAAATTTGCATCCTCAGCAAGCTCTCTCCTTTTTCCCCGGACACTACTGCGCTTTTGCGGGGATGACATTTGAGTGAGTATTTCAAGTTGATTGATCATATGTTAATTTCGTTCTTGACGGCGCGCATTTAAAAAATTATTTGTATATTGTTTATGGTCAATTTTATTTTGAGAATTATATGAAATATATCTCCCGCATTTCTTTTTCCTTGTTAATGCTTGCTTCTTCAGCCTCGTATAGTATGGAGAGCAATTTGGATGAAGACAACACTTCCTTATTGAAAAGAGCTTCTGCTGATACTCCTCCATTTGAAATCAGTGCAAGCGGCGTCTCTCGCTTTTTGTTTACTGATCCTGCAGAATATGAAAATGAATTACTTAAGTCATCAGCCGTAACGCCAACTATCCAAACAAAAGTTTACTCCGAAGAATGGTCAAAGACAGCTGAGAGTATTCTGGAAGATGCCTATAGGATACTTTCAATAAACCCATCCATAAAGGCTGATTTCTTAGATCATGTCTATAAGACTTATTATAAACCGACTTTCTCTCGGTATTATGAACTCTATCAGATGATTTCTGGCAATAATAAAAATATCTTAAAAAAAATTGATAAAGACTTGAATATTCTCCTCGATCCGTTGGGTCATTTTGTAGCCGTCTTTGAATCTATGTTTGACATGGTGAAAACGCACTATCGAACAAATTCAAATGATTACCTTATTCATAAGACCAGGCTAGAAAAGGAAGTTTTCCCAACAGTTCAAAAAACCTTTAATACATTTATGAAAATTTACGAAAAATACTCTCCAGAAAAAATAGAATTAATTGGGCCGTTCAAAAATAAATCTCAAAATTTCAGGGTTAGCTCTGAGAATGTTACAAAACACGTGTTCTATAAACGAGATATAAATAATGATTTTTTACTTTTTACATTATTTCCTCATACAAAAGTAGGAGAAAATCTTTACCAGTCCTATCTGCCCTATCTCCAAGCTCGTGATTCTAATTATATTGATGATGTTATTATTTTTTCCCTTGATGAAACAAACACGCCTATAATCGATGAACATCAGGGACTTGTTGTTAGCAAGGATAATGCAGGTTATTCACTAGTACCCTATAGGGGAAACGCGACTTCTCTTCCCTATACATCTTCACAGGCTTTACTGCTTCAAAACCCTGCTACAAAGGAAAAAACAAGGGCAATTTTTCAAATTGCAGAGTTTCTAGAGAAAGAGGAATTAGAGGAGAAGGAAGAAAGAGTTTTAAATAAAACAATGGAATTGATAGGGACTACTCTTCCAGAGGAATTAAAAGGACACACAGTTTTCACTCAACAGCCTCTACCTACTCGCCAAGTAGTAGCTATTGAAGAATTTGCCAAAGAAGTTCTGGGAGATAACGACTGTGTGTTTGTTCCTTTCCCCCATACTGATCGCGAAGAAAGTGAAGAAACCTATTTATTCTTACTCGATCTTAAACAGCGCCTTAAAGAACAGGAAGTACAGTCTGCCGATATCCTTCTTCTGGACTATCTCGAAAAGACGGCTTTTCCTGAGAAAAAGCTTGACGAAATTATACAAGACTATGAATACGAATTGGTTGATGACTACACAAAAGAAGAAGAAGAAAAGATTCGTTTAGAACAGGAAGCCAGACGTCACATGGTTGCCTCAGGTGAAGTGTATCAAAAAAGAAAAAAATCTAAAGAGCCTAAAAAGGCGATCAATACTTCAAAAAAGAATAAGCTTCCTAAAAAGCCGGAAACCTCTCCACAAGATGAGGTAGAAGAGCAAATAAATAGGAGTACAGTCAGTCCCACCGAAGTTCCATTGGAAACCTCAAGGGAAAAAGCTATGAAGAAGCTAGAAGAATTGAAGCGCTCTAATAACAATGGATCTGTAAAATTTAGAAAATTTATGAAGCTCGTAAACGTCGCAAGGCAGGGGCTAGAACAAATTGACTTAGCCCCAACAGCGGAACTTAATAAAAGCAGTCATGGCAAAATTGAAGTAGAAGGGTCTAACCCTCAAACCCTTGTTCGTCCCCATGGAAAGTCCAAGGAAAAATCAATTTCATCCCGCAACAAAAAGAAAATATTGACTGGCTTAACGGAAGCATTTTTGAGGCAACTTTCAAAACAGGACCAATAAGCCTGAGTTTTGGATAAGATGACTGGACTTATGTGTAAATACATATAAAAATGGATCTCTTGTCCAAAACCAGGATTAATAAGGCTGCGTAAGACTCGAGTTCATATACCCGAAAATTAATTGGCCATTTCATATATTTTCTTGATTTTTTCTGTATTCAGTGCTACAAATAAGATGATAATAAAGAAAAGATTCTTGCGCGATCTTTTTCTGCATTATCACCCCAGACAAAGCTTTTAGAAAGCTTAAAATCTGTGAAGTAAAGCTAGCTACCTTTACAGATTTTTTCTTAAAGCCAAGTTTGGATCGGGCAAGAAAGGAAAGTTTCCCAGAAAGCTTCTTTCCTTCACTCTGTATCACGATACATGCCTAAAAACACGGTGATCCCGGGATCATTTTTAAAGTTTAACAAAAAAGAGGGACGAATCAAAAACTTAAAAGAAAGAAGAATTTATTTCCTAATACATTTTCAAACAGGCAGGTGAGATGTAAGCTCGAAAGCAAGTCTGAAAAAGGGCTGTTTTCTGAATTGTTTTTTGGACCTCATCCTTTCTTATAATGACAATCATTTGATTTTTTAACACTTTTAGAAAAAGCGCCCCATGTTAAGAGTCGTAATAGGGCTCTCATTAAGCTCATTAATTTTATACATTTATATATCTTTAATCTTTTTCTGTTAGATTATAAAAAAGTCAAAAAATAAATATATAAAATTTAAAAGGAGAAAATATATGCAAAGGAAAATTCTTGGCAGTGCTACCTGTGCCTTAATCATAGGATCAATTATGGGGCTAACACCCGCTAAAGGTTTTTGTCCTGACATTAACTTGTCTGAACCGCGGAATATGGCAGCTTTTCCAAATGCTGTTTGGAATTGGCCTGGAGCAACCACAACGTCTGGTCCGGTAAAATTGTGGGGTGGCCCTTTTCACCCTATTCAATCTACCTATACAGCGCAATTTCATGGAGTTGCACAAAGATGGGCCGCCGCTTCAGTAGAGGTCCCTTGGAAATTGGTGGATAGCAATATGCTTGGAACATATTGTAAATACCACACTGAAATTGTAAGCGGTCACAAACTTTCAGTGACTTTAACAAGTAAATAAACCTGGGGAAACACCGCCTATGGCACCCGCGGTTCCACCAAAGTAGGGATTTAAAAATTAAAATCATCCGGGGATGAATGACAATTTGCGATTAATTCCAAGAGGGCCTTGGGGATTTTATATGACTTCCTTTTTTTCTGGTATACTTAAAAAGGGAGAAACAATCATGAAACATGCCAAAGAAAAATGGGAACTCTTTTCTCATAAAGCTGACATGGGCATCCGGGGATTCGGCTCGTCTTTTGAAAAAGCCTTCGAGCAAGGGGGGCTTGCTCTGATGGGTGTATTAATGGATCCCGCTCAGGTAACGCTCCAAACATCCATTAGAATTTCTTGTTCTGCCCCTACCATGGATATGTTGTTTTATGATTGGATTAATGAGCTTATCTATGAAATGGCCCGCCAGCACCTGGTTTTTGGGCAATATCACGTTAAAATTAATGAGGTGCAGGGGGGAGACCTCGTTTTAGAAGGAGAAGCTTTAGGAGAGACCATTGATGTTGAAAAGCATCAATTAGCCGTTGAAATTAAAGGAGCCACTTTTACGGAACTTAAAGCTGAAAAAAATGAATTGGGCACATGCATTGTCCAATGCGTTGTCGATGTGTAAGGAAAACCCATGGATATAAATCGCATCAAACAAGTTTCTGAAACGGAATGGATGGCTCATCCTCATGGAACCATGCGTGTTCCTGGGGTTATTTTTGCAGATGAGGTCTTAATCCGAGAGATGGACGACAAGGTTTATGAACAGATGGTTAATGTTGCGACATTGCCAGGAATTGTCAAAGCCTCCTATGTGATGCCCGATGGTCATTGGGGATATGGTTTTCCGATTGGAGGTGTTGCGGCTTTTGATCCCAACGAAGGAGGTATTATCTCAGGCGGTGGGGTTGGGTTTGATATTTCCTGTGGTGTCCGCTGCCTTCTGTCCCAACAAACCCGTGATGATGTCGAAAAGGTTAAAGAAGCCCTAGCCCATCAATTATCTCGCTCTATTCCAGCAGGAATGGGTCGCGGAGGACGGCTTACATTTAGCTTGTCAGAACTTGATGAGATGCTCATGGGAGGTGCAAAGTGGGCCATTGCTCAAGGATATGGGGAACAAGCCGATCTTATGCGCATTGAAGAACATGGATGTATGAATGGTGCCCAGCCTTATGAGGTTTCGGATAAGGCTAAGAAAAGACAGCAAGACGAAATGGGAACCTTGGGGTCTGGCAATCATTATTTAGAAGTGCAGGAAGTTACGGAAATTTACCAAGATAAAATTGCTGACGCTTTTGGGCTCAGCTTAGGGCAGATCGTTATTTGCATCCACTGTGGCTCGCGGGGTTTGGGCCACCAGATAGGAACCGAATTTCTTCGAGACATGGCCTTAAAAGCTGAGGAATATAAAATCAAGCTTCCAGACCGTGAATTGGCCTGTGCTCCCATAAATTCTCCGTTGGGGCAAAGGTATTTAGGGGCTATGCGCGCAGGTATCAACTGCGCCCTTGCAAACCGGCAAATCATTACGCACCTCTTGAGAGAAGTGTGGGATCTGACGTTCCCTGAGAAATCTTCCTTAAACCTTCTTTATGACGTGTCTCATAATACATGCAAGGTCGAAGACTATCTTGTGGATGGGAAGCTCAAAGAGCTTTATATCCACCGCAAAGGAGCTACCCGGGCTTTTGGCCCAGGACATCCTAGCCTACCCCCCCTTCTCCAAAAAACGGGGCAGCCCGTCTTTATTGGAGGAAGCATGGGGACAGTTTCCTATGTACTTGCAGGAATGAAGGGAGCCGAGGCGCGAAGCTTTAATTCTTCCTGCCATGGAGCAGGTCGTGCGTTAAGCCGGCATCAAGCCCTTCGTCAATGGCAAGGCAAGCAGTTGATCAAAGATCTTGAAGATCAAGGAATCCTCATCCGCAGCCCCTCTTATAGGGGTGTGGCAGAGGAAGCCCCCTTGGCTTATAAAGACGTGACTGCTGTTGTAAATGTTTCTGAAAAGGCGGGTCTATCTACCAAAATTGCTAAGTTAGTCCCCCTCATTTGCATCAAGGGGTAATACCAAAAATTATTATAATATTTTTACAGAAAATTAAATTTATTATTATATGTTAATATAAATAACAGTCAATCATAGGAGATAAGCTATGGCAACTCAACATATTATCATGGATGCACAGACCCGTTTACACAATATTGAACCAAAAGATATCAAGGCTCTCATTCAACATCATGGGAAAATAAAAGAAAGTAAAAAGGAAATTATTTTAAAAGATCCTCTTCCAACAAATCCTCATCTGAACGCCATAATTAATGATCCCAATTTTGAAGTAAGGTCCCTCAAAAGCCCAGCAAAAGGGACTGAAATGTACTATGATGTAAGCGCCCAAGGGCGAAGCGTGAGGGTTAAAATCAGCTGCCATGCAACGAAACAATAAACCCATTAAAAGAAAATAATCTTATACCCGTCGGACATGAAGTTCTCGTTTTTCATTTCGCAAAACTGTGATTCCCTGCTGTGGCGGGGGATCCAGGCCAATAAAAAGGAGCTAAGGTTGTGGAAGGAAAATCTTGTGTTTTTGTGTGAATGAGGTAAAGTTCATTTCATGATTCATGGGTGGGTAATTGTTGATAAGCCAGAAGGGCTGACGTCAGCCCAGGTAGTGGCTAAACTCAAGCACCTTTTTAAAGTTAAGAAAGTAGGTCATGGAGGAACGCTAGACCCTCTAGCAACAGGTGTATTGCCCGTTGCCTTAGGAGAGGCTACAAAAATGCTCCCCTATGTTTTGGATGGGAATAAAGCTTACTGCTTTGATGTAAAGTGGGGAGAAGCTCGTACTACAGACGATAGGGAAGGAGACATAACCGACATCTCGAGTAAGAGACCAACTTTTCAAGAAATCCATGAGATTCTGGCTTCGTTTATAGGGAAGATCGAGCAAGTTCCTCCCCCTTACTCCGCCCTTAAAATAAATGGCAAAAGAGCTTATGCATTGGCAAGAGAAGGAAAAAAGGTAGAATTGCCTCCTCGTCAGGTAGAAATCACCTCATTAAGGCTTCTTAAAACAATGCCAGATGCGGCAAGGTTTGAAGTCCTTTGCAGCAAAGGGACGTACGTGAGAAGTCTTGCTCGAGATTTAGCTTTAGGATTAGGCACTTATGGCCATGTCACAAGCTTAAGACGTTTGAGGGCAGGACCTTTTCAAGAAAAAGATTCGATTTTACTAGATTCTCTTCTCAAGATAGGGCATAACACAGAATTAATGAAGTATGTCTTGCCCCTTCAAGACGCGCTGGCCGACATCCTGGCTCTTGAGGTGCAACATTCTGAGGCTGTGAAGCTTCGTCAAGGTCAAGCTATTCCTACATTCCATAGAGGGAAGGAAGAAGTTGCTATGATTCGATGTGGTGGAACACCGCAAGCCCTTGCAAACATAAGGGGTGGGTTAATCGTACCCATACGTGTCTTTAATTTGAATTAGATAAAGGAGTTAGAAGATGTCGATAACAAGCACACGAAAAAAAGAAGTCATCAAAGAATACGCAACAAAACAATCAGATACGGGATCACCCGAGGTTCAGGTCGCGATTTTGACCGAGCGAATTAACAACCTCACCTCTCACTTAGGGAGTCATGAAAAAGACTTCCATTCTCGCCGAGGGCTCCTCATGTTAGTAAGCCGGAGACGCAGGCTATTGGATTATTTAAAGCGGACAGACGATAGCCGTTATAGCAAACTCATTGAGCGGTTAGGGCTTCGTCGTTAAGACATTAAAGGAATTATAATCACATGTTTAAAGTTCATAAAAAAGAAATTGATTGGGGAGGTCAAAAACTTACCCTCGAGACTGGGAAAATTGCTCGCCAAGCAGATGGTGCCGTTCTTGTTACCTATGGGGAAACGGTTGTTTTGTGTACAGCTGTAGCCAGAAAAGAAGCCGCTCCTGATGTAGACTTTTTTCCTTTGACGGTTCAATACCAAGAAAAATACTATGCTGCGGGAAGAATCCCTGGTGGGTTTTTTAAGCGGGAAGGGAAGCCAAGCGATCATGAAACACTTGTTTCCCGTTTGATTGATCGCCCGATTCGTCCTCTCTTTGTGCCCACTTTTCGCAATGATACTCAAGTCATTTGTACGGTTTTGAGCCATGATATGGAAACACCTGCTGATATTCCTGCGATTGTAGGGGTATCGGCTGCACTGACTCTTTCTGGCCTTCCTTTCCTAGGCCCAATTGGTGCGGCCCGTGTAGGATTCATTGATGGAGAGTTTGTTCTGAACCCAATTTTAGCTCATGTTCCTGTATCTAAGCTGAACTTAGTGGTGGCTGGGACAGCTGAAGGGGTTTTGATGGTTGAATCAGAGGCCCATGAGTTGTCCGAATCTCAAATGCTTGATGCAGTTATGTTTGGACACAGTCATTTTCAACCCATTATTCAAGCTATTATTGAGCTTGCGGAAGATTGTGCAAAAGAGCCTTGGGAGCTACCTCAAGAAGATCCCCAGAAAGATAAGCTGATTGAGCGCCTTAAGGAGCTTTCTGAAAGTGATCTGAAAAAAGCTTATAGTATTAAGGAAAAGACCCTTCGCCATGAAAAGGTGGGAACTATAAAGACACAAACTATCGAGGCGCTTAAAGAAGAAGGCTTTGCTGAAGCCCTTGCCAATTCGGAATTTAAAGAGCTTGAGAAAGACCTTGTTCGAGGAGAAATTTTAAAATCAGGCAAGCGCATTGATGGACGAGATACAAAAACAATTCGCCCTATTATAAGTGAAGTTGGACTTCTTCCAAGAGCTCATGGAAGTGCTTTGTTCACTCGAGGAGATACGCAAGCCCTTGTGGTTGCTACCCTTGGTACAGGTCAAGATGAACAAATGATTGATGCTTTGGAAGGTGAATACAAAGAAACATTCTTGCTTCACTATAACTTTCCTCCTTATTCGGTCGGGGAGACAGGTCGTTTGGGGGGTCCTGGACGCCGTGAAGTGGGGCATGGTAAACTCGCCTGGCGCGCTCTTCATCCTCTTATGCCATCTAAGGATAAATTCCCGTACACTGTGCGGGTTGTGTCTGAGATTACTGAGTCTGATGGCTCTTCTTCCATGGCAAGTGTTTGTGGGGCATCCCTCTCTTTGATGGATGCAGGGGTTCCGTTAGACAGACCGGTTGCTGGAATTGCAATGGGCCTCATAAAAGAAGGGAAAAAGTTTGCTGTCCTTTCCGATATTATCGGAGATGAAGACCATTTAGGGGATATGGATTTTAAAGTTGCGGGGACAGATAAAGGAATTACAGCCTTGCAAATGGATATTAAGATCACGAGCATCACCCACAACATTATGGAAATTGCCCTGGAGCAGGCCCGGGAAGGCCGGATGCACATTCTCGGGAAAATGGCAGAAGCCTTGGGAAGTGCTCGCGAGGAAGTCAGAGAATACGCTCCCCGCATGACTACCTTTACCATCCCTAAGGATAAAATTCGGGAGGTTATTGGATCTGGTGGAAAAGTCATTCGCGAAATCTGTGAAACGACAGGGGCAAAAGTTGACATTTCTGATGATGGGACAATTAATGTTTCAGGATCGAGCGCAGATGTCATTGAGGCTGCTGAGAAATGGATTCGCGGAATTACAGATGAGCCAGAAGTAGGGGTTATTTACAAAGGTAAGGTTGTCAGGATTGTCGACTTTGGGGCTTTTGTTAGCTTCTTTGGATCTCAAGATGGGCTTGTGCATATCAGTGAGCTTGCTCCCCGTCGTGTTGAAAAAACAGGCGATGTTGTTAAGGTGGGAGACGAAGTCTTTGTGAAAGTCCTGGAAATGGACAGTCGTGGGAAGATCCGCCTCAGCATGAAACGCGTTGATCAGAAAACGGGTCAAGAAATTTCGTCTGAAGTTAATTCGACCGGAGGCGACGCATAGTCCGTTTTGGACGCTAACTTAAATAATCTTAGGTTAGTTTATTTATGAGGAGCAAACAGCATTGAAGCCGCTCAATCCAATACGCTTATCAGGACTTGAGGTTCTTCCTCTTATTGAAGGAGGGAAGGGAATTTCAGTATCTAATGGGGAAAGCTCGGGGGCCTGGTCAGCTGCAGGAGGGGTTGGGACCTTTTCAGCTGTCAATGCTGATGCTCTTGATGCTCAGGGTAAACTTGTTCCTATTATCTATAAGGGAAAAACCCGCCGGGAGCGGCATCGTGAGCTCGTCGAGTATGCTATTCAGGGGGGAGTCACTCAAACTAAAATTGCCCATGAAAGATCTAATGGCCACGGCCGTCTTCATATGAATGTTCTTTGGGAAATGGCCGCTGTTGAAGAAATTCTTCATGGCGTTTTGGAACAGGTATCATCTCTTGTTCATGGGGTTACCTGTGGAGCAGGGATGCCCTACCGGATTGCTCAAATTACAGCAAGTTATGGGATTTATTATTATCCTATTGTCTCTTCAGGAAGGGCTTTCCGCGCCCTTTGGAAACGGGCTTACCACAAGTTTCCAGAATGGCTAGGGGCGGTTGTATATGAGGATCCCTGGAGGGCAGGGGGGCATAATGGTCTGAGCAATAGTGAAGATCCTGAAAAACCTGAAGATCCTTATCCTCGGGTTCTGGAACTTCGTCAAGTTATGCGAGAATTTGGTCTTCATGATATTCCTATCGTTATGGCTGGAGGGGTTTGGTATTTAAGAGAATGGACAGATTGGATCGATAATCCAGAGCTAGGACCCATTGCTTTTCAGTTGGGAACAAGACCTCTCCTTACCCAAGAGAGCCCTATTTCAGATGCATGGAAAAAACGCCTTCTCACTCTGAAACCTGGAGATATTTATTTAAATCGCTTCAGCCCAACAGGTTTTTATTCATCTGCTGTTTCGAACCCCTTTTTAGATGAACTTAAAGAGCGTGCGTCCCATCAGGTGGCTTATTCTATTACAGCTGTTGGGGATCATACAGAAGGTTTTCCTGTGGGAGCACGGGGAAGGCTTGTTTACCTGACGCCTCATGATAAGGAAATGGCCGAGGCATGGGTGAAGATGGGCTATACAGAGGCCATGCGGACACCTGACTCTACCCTTATTTTTGTGACCCCTGAGAAATCTAACGAGATTTTGACAGATCAAATTAATTGTATGGGTTGTTTAAGTGCCTGCCTTTTTAGCAATTGGTCCCAAGATGAATCGGGTACAACAGGTCGAAAAGCCGATCCACGGTCTTTTTGCATCCAAAAAACCCTTCAAGCCATTAGCCACAGTGATGAAGTTGATCATCAACTTATGTTTGCAGGGCACGGGGCTTATCGTTTTTCAGAAGATCCGTTTTATGCTGGTGGTTTTATTCCAACGGTTAAGGAACTTATTGATCGCCTTCAAACCGGGGATTAGGGAAACTGCGGTACTTGATATGGTATGTGTTCAGGCGTCAATAAATGCTAAGCCCCAGCTTCGCAGGGGCAAAGCATTTTTACACAAGAGCCTGCCCTCGACTTGATCGAAGGATGACAGCCGAGAGAGAAGAATACACCTTTATGAAGGTTAAGATAAGTGCCCTGAACCTAGCGTGAGTGTAAGTTGATTCCAGGTATTAAGTATAAACACCTAATCAAGATTTTACCCGAAAAAGAAGGGGCTTTTCTTTTTCAAATTGACCAAATGATAGACTCTATGCCCTATGGAACAAAGCAAAAAGCTAGGTACGCGATTTGACCGTCTGTGGCCACCATTCATCTTAAAAAAATAAGCGGTACCTTATCAAACACTAGAAAGATTTCTTTTAAATAGAAGCTCTTTTAATTCATAATTTGGCATCTAACTGTAGCTAAATTAAAAGACAACTCTCCCCCATTCAGAGCTTTAAGGTAGGTGATTCTTGCATTTAACCCAGGCAAATATTGAGCATCAGCCGCATTTCGAGAAAGAGTCATATGAGGTGTAAATTTATATGGTAGGGTCAACTCGCTCATTTTATAAGTAGGGTGAGTTTTACTAATTTCATTATAAATCAGATCATTCGCAACTTCATTGATTAACCTCAACGAACCCAGATTAGAAGGAACAAAAGAAACAGCGTTTCCAAAAGGCTGTTTTGCACAATCTACACTAAACTTAAGATGATCCTGATAAGTAGGCTTTAAAGTTGTGGTCAGTTTTGTTTTAAGGTTTTTTGCTAAGGCTTCCATTTTATCATTTGGGAGATTCAGGTCGATATAGGCGATTGTTATATGGTGGAGTGTTGTTACTGGCTTCAGTCCAGCTGGTTGGCGGATGTTTTTGTTTATATGAGTCTGCGTAGCATCATCAACATCTAACACAATGCTTAAGCCTTTTGCTGCAAAGGCTTCTTTTGCCATGAATAAGGAAATAAGGCTAAGGGAAAGAAATAAGTTTTTCATACTGCCACCAAAAAAATAAATTAATAATGATATAGATATAGCAACTATTTCTAAAATAGCAATAAAATAACCTGAGTTTTGGATAAGGGATAAAAAATATGGTAGGCTAAGCCTTTCTTAAACTTGCAAAAATAAGAAGGGAGC
>DAIDHR010000045.1 GCA_027459605.1 Alphaproteobacteria bacterium | reverse complement strand
TTTCACTCCCTTCCTGTCAATTTTAACTCCCGCTCTAACTTCCTTCTTCATTCAAACACTTTTGCAGCAGGTTCTAGAAAGATAAACAAGCTTCTTCCCAGTCTTGCTATCACTAAGGCGAAGACATTGGTTATTAAAGTCTACCTCTTCCCATCTGAGAGTCAAGATTTCATTAAGACGGCAACCCGTGATCAACAATAGACGAATGGCATAAAGTGCCCAGGGATTTCCACTATTCTTCTCGTCCTCTTCCAGAATATTCATCAGTCTTGCAATTTCCACCTGGCTTAAAAATCTTTCCCGCTTTTGTTCTTTATATTTTTTAATATGGAGGCAAGGGTTGGAATGATTGGGTCGATAGCCCCATAGTTCTGACAAGTTTAAAGCTTTAGAAAGTAGGCTGAGTACACGATTAGCTGTTGTCGGAAGTGATTGAAGTGAATGATGAAGCTTGGCAATGTCGCTTCTATCTAAAGAAGAAACTTTTAGAGATCCTAAGGTTGGGAGAATATGCTGTTGCCATAGCCGATAATCTTCTTTACGGCTTGAGGCTTTTTTACGTGGCGCATGTTCTCTCATATATTGATGGGTAAGTTCTTTGAGTGTTGGCATATGGCGTAAATCTTGCTTTTCTATGGAAGGGTCGTTTCCTTGACTCACTTCCAAGAGCCACCGCTGAGCAATGCTTCTGGCCTGTTCACACGTCATCACACCATGATCCCCAATTTTTGGGCGCCGTTGTCTTCGATCTTGCGTTCGATAATAAAGGAAATAACTTTTCTTTCCAGTAGGAGTAACCTTGCACAAAAACCCACTGATTTCAGAATCCCATATAATGAGATCCTTATCTTGTGGTAAGGTAGATTCGACGAATTTTTTGGTAAGCCTGGGCATGATTATTTCCCCTTCTAGGTAGCATATAGGTAGCAACTAACCGAGAAAAATGCAACCCCAAAAAGAACGAATGAGATCTAAAAACGAGAAAAATCAAGCAAGTATATAACGAAATAGAAGAAGAGAGAACTAGAGATATGATAGAATCTAAGATTTGTAATCAGTAGGTCGTTGGTTCGATTCCGACATCCGGCACCAGTATTTCCAAGGGGTTGAGAGATTTGTGGGATGGACTAAATTTCTCCGGGTATACCTCGGGTATACTTTGAAATCATATCTACATGTTGAATTTTTGAAAAATCTGAGAATTGGCAGGGTGGTTGCTTCCAAGGATTGTTGTATGCTTCACATTCTTCATCTTACCTTTAACCATAGAGAGGTGGCTTTGATAAAATCCACGGATTAGCCTCCAAAATAAGAGGCCATATCCCACATATAATTCCATGAAGATTTAATCATCGTTGTTATCTTCTCAACAGTCTCACTCTGCCTTAACCAAGAGGAAACCTTATCTTTGACTTTAAGGGCGACGGCACTCCCCACAAAGCCTCCGCCTAGGGAAGCCACAAGGCTTGTAGGAGATACCATGTCTCCACTGGCGACATTAACCATAATGGCTGCTGCATTCCCAATGACTAATGACATTGAAGGAGAAACATCTATACGGGTCAGCACATCACTCACAGCAAGCCCAGTTAAAGTTGGAAGGTAGGATGCCGTCATATAGATGATGATTCCAGCTTGGGCAAAGGTTAGGGCTCTATTAGCTACGCGCTTTGATATTCCTTTATACTCAAGTCCATCTTTTGCCAGCTCAAGAATGAAAGTGGAAGCTGCTCCTTTGAAGGCACTTGTGAAGAAAAGACCCATGGAAGAAGGCTGAAATTCTGCTCCTTCTTGAGACCGACAAGAGAATACCTCAAATCTTTCTTTGAATGTTTCCCAGAGAGATAGGGGCTGGATTCCTTGGTAAAGGATCATTTCTGTCCCCATAGGTATATCCTCAGACAATAGAGGAGGAAGAAGACGGGGATATTCACTCTTTCTGAAAAAGCTGGAAAGCTTAAAAATTGGGAAGGGTGATAAAGAAGATGCTGAAGAAGGTATACAACCCGCATTATCAGGTAAGTTTACAGGCGTTCCAAAACATTGGTGCGCCTCACAAGCACGCTGAATTTGAGAGGAGTAGAAGGCTCCTCGAGAGATTGATACATTGCTCCAAGGAAGGGTCGAGAGACCTGTATCTTGAATGTTACATATTGTTCCTTGGCAGAGAAAGGGAGATAAGGCATCGGAGAGTGCATACAAGGCTTCTGATTCGTTATTTCCAAGAGAGTTTGATGAAATATCGAAAACTTTAAGGCGATTAAGAGAGGGTAAAGTTTTTGCAAGAGTTGCCGTACCTTTGTCGCTTAAATAGCCTATAGCATTCACAGAAAAATCCAAATATTGAAGGTTTGTGAGAGAGCGTAGTCCATCCCCAATAGCAACCGTTCCATTGTCTCCTGTATAACCTATATAAAAATTCCCCGAAAGATCCAAATATTGAAGATTTGTGAGAGAGCCTAATCCTTTGCCAATGGCAACCGTTCCATTGTCTCCTTGATAGCCTATCTTATTATTTGAAAGATCCAAATATTGAAGGTTTGTGAGAGAGCCTAATCCTTTGCCAATGGCAACCGTTCCATTGTCTCCTTGATAGCCTATAAAATTTCCAGAAAGTTCCAAGTGTAGAAGGTTTGTGAGAGAGCCTAGCCCGCTACCAATAGCAACCATTCCATTGTCCCCTTCATAGCCCATCCTATTACGCGAAAGATCCAGGTATTGCAGGTTTGTGAGAGAGCCTAATCCTTTGCCAATGGCAACCATTCCATTGTCTCCTTGGGAACCGATATAAAGATTACTCGAGAGATCCAGGTATTGCAGGTTTGTGAGAGAGCCTAATCCTTTGCCAATGGCAGCCGTTCCATCATCTCCTTGATTGCCTATATAATTCCTTGAAAGATCCAAGTATTGAAGGTTAGTGAGAGGGCCTAAGCCTTCACCAAGAGCTATTATACACCCATTTCCACACATACCAGAAGAATCATCAATATAGTTATTTGAAAGGTCTAAATATTGCAATAAAGGAAAAGAAGCTAATCCATCCAGAAATGCTTTAACCACGTTTGCATTTCTAGGGTTAAACGATCCACGAAAAGAAATAGTTGTCGTATCATTGGGTAAACTCTTAAGATACTCTTGAACTTGTTGAAGAGTGCGTAAATCATATATATCTGTTTGAGTATTTCTATTTTTTCTATTTTTCCAATAGCCTGCTAACACGGTTCTTTCAGCAGGAGTCAAATCATACGACAGTTGCTGGATATAAAGATCTTCAAGAAATGGTATTTCTATAATATTATCAATTAAAGAATCCATAACTGTACATTGAGAAAAGGAGAGCCGACATATTTGATTCGCCGAAAGGCCCAACAATTGAAGATTTGTGAGAGAATGTAATCCATTTCCAATCGCAATCGTTCCGGCATCTCCTGAAAAACCTATATAATTATGCCAAAGATCCAAGTATTGAAGGTTTGTGAGAGAGCGTAGTCCATCCCCAATAGCAACCGTTCCATTGTCTCCTTTATAACCTATCCAATTATGCGAAAGATCCAAGTATTGAAGACTTTTGAGAGAGCGTAGTCCATTGCCAATAGCAACCGTTCCAGCGTCTCCTGAAAAACCTATATAATTATAAAAAAGATTCAAGTGTAGGAGGTTTGTGAGAGAACCTAGCCCATTCCCGATTGCAACCGTCCCAGCGTCTCCTGTATAACCTATATAAAAGTTCCCCGAAAGATCCAAGTATTGGAGGTTTGTGAGAGACCGTAGCCCATTTCCAATAGCACCCGTTCCATTGTCTCCTTGGGAACCGATATAAAGATTACTCGAAAGATCCAGGTGTCGAAGGTTTTTGAGAGAACCTAGTCCATTTCCAAGTGCAACTATTCCATCATCTCCTTGACGACCTATTTCATTCCCTGAAAGATCCAAGTATTGGAGGTTTGTGAGTGAGCGTAACCCATTTCCGATAGCACCCGTTCCATTATTTCCTTTATAGCCTATCCAATTCCACGAAAGATCCAAGTGTTGAAGGTTTGTGAGAGAACGTAATCCATTGCCAATAGCAACTGTTCCTTCGTCCCCCCAATACCCTATTCCTCCTCTAGACCTCACAAGTTTAAGAACCTGAAGCTGGGGGAGAGTTGGAAGGGCTTGGCCGAGAAGAGTTCCCGTATTTTCATCGTAGCCTCCTATCGGATTCCCCGATAAATCTAGATAAGTAAGAGTTGAGGGAAGAGGGAGAAAAACCTTCATATCATCTGTAGTTTTACCAATATTGTTATTACTTAAATCAAGAGTTGAGATTGTAAGCCCTTTTTGCTGCAATCCTCGAATAAGAGGGCCAACTTGGGCTCCCGTCACACCCTGCCCTGTAAAATTCAGGGTTGTGAAGAGATTTGGGTCCAGATCCTGGAAGAGAGGAAGAATATTTAAAATCGTCTCTGGGGGCTGACCAGGGACCTTATTGAAGTTATTAAGATAAGCTTTAAGACATTGGGAGCTATAGGAGCTGGCATATTTAGCCTCTTTCATCGCATAGGTAAATCCATGCTGTAGAGGTTCTGGGCATTTTAAATAGTTAATAACCTGAGTAGCAATCTTTACAAAAAAATTGATTGTAAGTGCAAGGGTAGCTCCTTTAAAAACAGTCCAAGCGAGAGCACTTTTCCAACCATCAAAGTCACCTAAAGTCCATCTCAGGTAATGAGCATAGAGATTATAGACCTGTCCCCGCAGTCCAGCTTTTCGTAACCCAGGATTTTGGTTGTAGAGTTCGCGAAGGGCCCGGGCTTTTTCTCTTAAAAGGGCTTCCTTATAATCTTTTCCAAAAGATTTCTCAACCAAGGGAAGCTGATTTAAAGATGTTCCTGAAGATAGCTTTTGTAAGGCAGATAAGCCCGTAATTTTTGACCAACCTTGGGTATTTCGGGCCAGCTCTATGAGAGCCTCAAGTCCCTCTTGACGTTGATCGAGAGTTAGATTTCCATCCAGCAATAAGCGACAAACAAGATAATTGGTTTCCCGATCAATAGGGTGAAGAGGCAAAAACCATCTCACATTATCCCTCCAAAGACTTTTATAGAAACCTCTTGAGGAAGAATCACTAAAATTTTCAACAAACTTAACTGATCTATCAAAACTCTCTGGTGTCTCTTTAACAGCTCTCTGAGCAAAAAATCCTGCCTTTATCAATCCCCATAAAAGTGGAACCGCAAAAAATGATAAGTAATAGGGGGCGTGTGTCGGATCTTGCACAATAAAAGCTAAAGCACCGTTAATGCTTTGCTTATCTCCATCCCATATAATTTCCAGAACCGGAAGAGGTTGAAAACCTTTAGCATCTCGAATTTGGTCATAAATTTGGTAGATAAGAAGTCCTTGAAGAGTAAGTGATAAAGACCTCTTTAGAACGAATTCCATCCCTTGACGAAATCCTGTTATTCCACGAGCTGCAGAATATCCTGATTTTAAGGGAATACCACGCCCCTCAACCCACAGAGGTTCTGGATGGTGACATCCCTTTGGGGAGCTACCAGTAACATTTTCTTGTTTTAGCCAGAAGGAATAGGCCATCTTTTCAAGGAGGTGATCTATATAGACCCACTTTACAAAGAAAGGCCTTTTTTCTGCTTGTTGAAGTCTTTTTTCTGCTTCTTTTAAATCAGGATCCTCATTCTCCTCATCTCGTTTGAGAAGAGGTTCGCTTTCAGAGTGAAGAGACAACCTGTTCTTGTTGGTTAATGACTGTTCTTCTCCCTTTTCAAGGGAAGAGGTGTTGGTAAACTCATTTAATGAATAAATGTCTAGATCAGAGGGGTTCGAGAAGAGATTGGCATCTTCTTGAACAACCTTTTTATTTATAGGCGTACGCTCCTTCATGGACTTGTTTAGGAGGGGAGTCGTCTCATCTTGGTTTTTATTTTGAACCAAGAGCTTGTGCCCTTTTTTTATAAGCGTTTCTTTTGAGGAGGGCGCGTGGAAAGACTCGTCTTCTTCACTCTCACTTGAACTTTTGTCTAAGGAGGGATCTTCTTTCTTTTGAAGGGAGGGGGTTTTGCGTTCTTCATTCTCTTCAGTAGGGTGAAGAGAAGACCCCTTCATTGCATATACTACATCCATCCAAAACACGGACAGAATGACCAAGTAGGAAATTATTTTTTTAAACATACGCCCCCTTATGGTTGTAGTTTTTACCGGCTTAACCGTTTCAGGCAGATAAGGACTTATATTAATTAAATTATTTATCTTTTAAAAGATACCCTAATTTATAGATCATTTTATTAAAAGTGTTTTTTTCATTATGAAGGTCTTACATGGAAAAACATTAGAAGGGAATCGAAAATTCATGCAGCCAGTTTTTGCATCAAAAATAAATTTTCAAGTTAGGTTTGAGCTTCATAAGTTCCTCAAGAGCTTTTTTACCCTCATTTCCTATTATATTTTTTTCTAGATTCAGCTGAGTAAGGGTTGTATTGTTCTCGAGAGCCTTGCATAAAGCCTTTGTCCCCTCATCCCCTATCCTATTTCTCCCTAGATTCAGCTGAGTGAGGGTTGGGTTGGTCTCGAGAACCTTACCTAAAGCCTTCACTCCGTCATCTCCTATACTGTTGTATTCTAAATTCAGCTGGGTGATACTTTGGTTGGTCTCGAGAACCTTGCCCAAAGCCTTCACTCCTTCATCTCCTATTCTGTTGTTCTTTAGATCCAGTTGGGTGAGGGTCAAGTTAGTCTCGATGACCTTACCCAAGGCCTTTACTCCATCATCTCCTATTCTGTTTTTCCCTAGATCTAGCTGGATGATGAGTTTATTTTTGAGCAAAAAGCTTACCCATTTTAGGTCATGATTAGAGAGGTTTTTGCTAGATAGGTCAATCTCTTGCTTGTTTTCTTGGCCTTTTAATAATTCTAAAGCCTTTGTATGCCCTTCTTCACCTTTGGTGCCTTTGAGGATAATTGTTTGGAGCTGGCGATTGTCTTCCAATATTTTTAAAATATCTTCTTCAGGAACTTGACTGTCCTCCTCTAGGTTAATGCGTTCAGGAGTACTTTGAAGAGCAAGCTCCTTTAAATTTGGGCAACCCGCAGCCTCTATCCATTTTAACTGAGGGGCTTTGAGATGTATTCCTCTAAGGGTATCGCAATTATTAACATTGATCCCTTTGAGAGCAGGAAGTGTGATGGAAGTAACATTAATAAACCCTGAGTTTCCAACAACTTTAATTCCACTATGAGCAAGATTTAAATACTCTAAAACAAGAGCTTCTTTTTCAAGGTTTATAAAAAATTGGTCTTGGACTTTTGTGCAGCCCCGTAAATCAAGGTCTTTCACATAGCTAAAGGTTAAATGATTGATGAGAAGGCTATCTGTCAGAGCCTTTGCATTTACAAAATATACCTCAGACAAGGATCGGCCTTTTATGGCCTTAATGATTGCATGCTGTTGCTCGAGATTGATTTTGTTAAAATCTGTTTCTTTCAGCTTTTTCATAAATTGAGAATCAAGTTTAATCTCTGATAGAGGAACTCCTCCAATTTGTTCCTGTTGAGCTTTAATCTTTTTAAGAGCTGTGAGAGCCATATCAGGCCTATAGGTCAGATCTTGGATAGTATCTTGTTTCATCTTATCCAAGAGAGATTCTTTCAGAGGAATCGATTGGGATTTGAGAAGATGCTGGCTTGTGGTAAGGGTGTCATGACCTCCTTGGGTATTCTTTAGATAAAAGTCTCCATCAATAAAAAGAAATTTGATGTAAAGATGATCAGGGGTGTCTTGAGCTGTAAGGGCATCGAGGAGTCTTAGTTTTGGGGTTATTTTTAACTTTGATTCAAGAATCTCGCAGGCCTTCAAAGAGGACTCGATCAGAGCGTTTTGGGTATCCTCTTTAGGGAGATCAGCCATAATCTCTTTTTTGTGTTTGATCTGAAAGAGCTTTGTCTTAAAGGCAGTTAAGTTTTCCTGAGTAATCTCAGGATTATATCTTTGTGCGAGTTGAGGTTCTAAATCTTTAAGAATCTCAAAGAAGGGGATTTCAGAAGTCTGAAGAAAAATGCCTTGAAGACGTACGGCCTTATCATAGAGTCTTTCAATTTCTCCTTCTTGAAAAGGAACCCCTATATAAGAATCGTAATTGTTTAAAAGACCAATCCGCTCTTTTTCTGAAAAGAGAGATTTGTAAGAGCTTGCTAAGTCTTTAAGATTATATACCCATTCTTCTAGAAGCTCTCCAATGTTATGAGACAAAAAGAGGTCTCTTATTTTCCTAGGAACAGGGTTTTTCATGTGATCCATCACATAAAGAATGGTTTTGACCTGGACAATCGGATCTTTAGAAAACCAACCTTCCTTTTGTTCTTTGGCAATCGGCTGTACAAAGCTATGATCATTATCGAGTGCGTAGAGAAGGTTCTTCCAGACCTGGAAATTATCTGGTTTTCCATCTTCTGGATTGGTGAGAAACGCAAGAAGTGTTAAGGCTGCTAGCTGATCCTGATCTAATTTAGCAAGAGACTGGGGAGAGGTTTTAAGGATCTCATGGAGTCCCATTCCAGGAACTCCCCAAGAAACAAGAACATCTTTATCGTTAATGCGAAACAACTCTCCATAAGGGGTTAAAGGCCAAAATAGAGCTCTCCCTAAACGGCCCACTTTTTCTTCAACGCCTGGGAGTTCCGGATATTGCTTAAAGAAAAGGGTATGTTTGCCTGATTTAAGGTATCCTACCTTATGGCGTCCGTAGGATGCTTTATTGCTAATTTCCCCTTTACCATCAATAAGCTGAGAAATGAGATGTTGAGGGATGATTCTTTCCCCTGAAGTTGCTCCTTTAATCTTAAGGCCCGTTCCTTCTTGTGGGAGAATTTCTTCTAAAGCCACTTTCCAAGCAAAACCCATGTTTCTGTCAAAGAGGTCATCAAGAACTTGTCTTTTATGAGAGCTATAATATGAAAAGGCCTTTTCAATATCTAAATTGAATCCAGCTCCATTTTGAATCAGGAGATCTACTAGATTGTGATTCTTGGACTCTATAGCCCAATCAAGAGCTGTGAGGCCTTTTCTATCCTTATGCTCGATTTTATCCTTGGGCATAAATTGAAGTAACAAAGGCACACGATCTGTATCAAAACGAACGCACACGTGAAGAGCCGTTTGTCCGGCTTCATTCTGAGGCCACTCCTCTGTGTGTTGCAGAAGGAAAGTCAGAAGTTCTAGGGAGGGCTTATGAGGCAGAACTCTATGTAGATAAGAGGAATGAAGGATATCCTTGATGCTATGTGGAAAATACTTGATTCCTTCTTCAAGGATTTTTGTGAGATGATCTTCTGGCATCTTATCCCAAGATAGAGAGCTCATAAAATTTGAAACCACTTCTTCCAAAGGTTGGGTTCTCTTACGAAACTCTCTCAAGGGTTTGGTATAGAATTTAAGCTCTTCTTCAACAGTTTTTCCGCTCTTGAGGACGTGGGATAGAGAAAGAGCATCCTCAACAGATTGTTGCCTTCTATAAAGCCTATCAAACCCTATCCAAGGGACCTCTGGAGTCGTGTGGGCTTCATAATAAGCTGCCACAAGAGGAAATAGTTTCTCAAAGAGCTCTTGGTGTCTGATTATAGAAGAGGATCTTAAAAGAGATTGTAATTCCTTAAAATCCTTCAGTAAATCAGGAACTGTTTGTTCATGAAGTTTAATTGGAAGATGAACTTGATGATAAAGAGTAGGAGCAATATCTTGATCCACCAAGAGCTTCATGTATCGGTAATTCTGGGATTTAAGATGTCCGAGCCAGCTTAAAACAAAAGCTTCAGGAATATGGGAGAGCATTTTCTCTCGGATTTTAGGGTGAATAGACTTTTGCATGGGCTCAGTCAAACAAAAGACAAAATCTCTGAACTCTGCATAATGTTTGCCTTGATCTTCTCCCAACATAAAGCATTGAGCTAAATCATTATCAAATCCAATAAGCTTTGTCTCATGCGTGACCATGAGATTATCACCCTTGTAATCGACAGGTTTCATCAAAAGTGCATTCACCACATGAGCAGAGAAGCTTTCCTCATCAAAATTAAGAAGCTGCTTTTGTGTAAGCTTATTCTTCACATAATCTAAGAGCAACGTTCCCTGAACGGCAGGCGTGGCTTGAACAGCATAGGAGAAAAACTTCTTTTCAAATTGGCCTTGGGGTTTCTCAAGGAGTTCCTTAAGGAGCGTTTCTCTCCGAGAGTCTTGAGGCTTCATTTTTTGGATTTGCTCGTAGAGCAAGCCAGCTGACGTATCTTTCTGGGGAACATCTCGAGGAACGTGATTGAGGATCAATAAAGAAGATGGGATCAGCCCTTGCTCTGTAAGGAGCTGGGTTAAAGCAAACATGCCCCATTCAAATCCTGGATCTAGGGTAGAGAGACGAAAAGCCTTATCATTTTGAAGCAGGACATAGCGCTTAAAGAACACATCCCCAATTCGGATAGCAGGACTGGTACCCTCCGTATTCTCCATCCTCACAACATCCCATGTATCGGAGGAGAGGATCCTATTCGCAAGATCTTTACTCATAAGAAGGTTAGGAGAAAAGTCTGTCCGCAAACGAACTTGATAGAGGGCATTAACTCGTTCTTCAGGAGATTTATGACAAAGATCTGATGCAAAGCGTTCATACCCCAAAACAAGTCTTTGGACCAAAGATCCATGTTGAGGATGGTCTTTATGAGTGTTTAAAGAAGAAATTAAATCTTGGAGAGGCCTTAAGAATAGATGGGTAGAATCTACCTTAGATTTTGTTACAAATTCCATTTCGTGCTGAGGAGAAGTCAGTTCTGCAGGGTATTTAAGCTTAAAAGCCTCAAAGAAAGGATGTTGTTTTGCCTCTCTCAACAGGGGAATGAGTCGATCTTCCTTTCCTTCAATTATTGAAAGGATTTGACCTTGGAGAGCTAGAAAGCCTTTATCGAGAATAGAAAGAGGCGGTTCCCAAAATCTCACCCCAGGACTTTGGGATTGGGCATTTTTGTTACTCTCTAGAAACTCCTCTTCAGGGGGTAGGAGGGTACTGTTGTTGTTGGGGTCATATTCATTCTCAAAAGAAGATTTCTCATCCGGCTTGTTTTTAGAATGAAACTGAGAAGGACTTTTCGTAGAATTTTTCACTTCGGGAAGAAAAGATTCCTCCTCCATCATCCCATAAGCATAAGTTTGAAAACATAAAGCTATAGCCGTCCCAATTAACCATGTCCTTTTCTTCATAAATAACCTTTCACCTGCCCTTTAACGCTAGCATCACCTGATAATTATATGCAATTGATTTTTGGTATATTGCTAAGAACTATTGATTAATTGCTATTTTTCATTTTTAATAAAAGGGTTCATTTTTTGAAGGAGCTACAGAAAATTAAATATCTTGATTTTTTTGTTCATTTTAGAGGGCTTTAATGAAGGATCAATCATGTTGTTCCTATGCCTATGAAAGAGAGAAATACCTACCCTCCACTCTCCATACCATCTTTCAGCATTTTAAGGAGCTGGATCATAGAAGTCCACCCATATTTTTCTAAAGATTTTCACGTATCAAGAATCCAATCTAAAATTTAAGCTATCTCCAGATAATTACAGATAATAATATTTAATATTAATTAATCCCTTGGAATTGTAGAAAAATAATAGTATTATTCTCTAATAATTCCCTTAAGGGAGGCTCATGGCTAACCCAAATCCGAAAAACTCCCAAGACTTCTCCCTTCTTGAAAAAGAAGCTCTGAGAGAGATTTCTTTGGACATCATTAAGTCTGACCTTCAGAAATCCTTGAGAGAGCTTCATCAAAAAAATATGGCAGATGTTGCCAAGCGTATTTCTACAATTGAAATGCACTGTACCAAGGAAATCCGAGAAGGCCTTGAGAAACATATCGAGAGACAATTAGATCAGCACTTTCAAAAGGTTGTTCAGTCTTACCAAGCTGACATATCGAAGGTATTGGCTCCCCTGATGAAACGAGCTGAAGAAGACGTGAGCCGGCTTAACAACACCATCAATAAAACAGATGAATTTTGCCAAAAGGTTGAAGCTAAATATACTTTGAGGTGGAGCAAGCCTTTCTTTGTTCTCACCCTTTCGGCTGGTTTTGCAGGGGCCTTTATGGGACTCACTCTCCTTTTATTACAAGTCCCGTTTTTATCTGTCTTTCTCATGAATGCTCATACGAGGGAAACCTACGAGATTGGCGCCCGCATGATAGCCTATAGAAAAGAACAGCCAATCCCTCAGTCTCGGGCCGCACCTCAGGCAACGTCCCAAGAGCCAAAGGCCCAAAAAACTTCTGAGACATCCAAGAAAAAGAAAAAACCCTCAAAGAGATAAGCCTCCCCTATCTCGAGTCATTGAATGAGTCTGTTCTTGGATACGTTCTTGTTCTTGGATTCGTACTTTTTCCTGTTTTTTGCCAGCAGCTAAGTGTTCAATAGCCCTTGCATCCTTTGCATCTATAATCTTGAGATTTTCCATGAAAGTTTTATCCTGAAACATCTCTTTGGCTAAACCTTCAAGGTAGTCTTTATAATGGGAACGTACGGAGGGGTGTCCTTCAAGCATCTTCTCTGTTTGCCAATACTGGCGGTAAATACCTTGGATATGATCCTGTTTTGCTTGTTGTTTTTGGGTTGCTTTTGTTTCTGCGAGAAAATCAGGATGTTGACGGTGATTGATGAAAACACCCGGAAATGCCTGATGATTCGGGTGGATTATCAGCTTAAAAGCGATGATGTCATTGATGTTCTGAGCACCCTCTTTCTGACCCAAGGTATTCCTGAATATATTCGAAGTGATAATGGCAGTGAATTTACGGCGCATGTGCTGCAAGACTGGCTTAAAGGCTTGGGCGTAAACACAGCCTATATTGAGCCTGGATCTCCTTGGGAGAATGGATTTAATGAGCGATTTAATGGGAGCTTGAGGGATGAATGTCTCAATCTGGAATATTTTCATACGCTGGAAGAGGCCAGAGTTATCATCGGAGAATGGGTAAATGAGTACAATCATATCAGGCCCCATTCCAGCTTAGGCTATCGGCCTCCTGCACCTTTTGTGATGTTGGGACAAATGGGATATGAGCTCACTCACTACGGCGCTATTTGAGGGCGCGTTCGTGAGCTCATATCCCTCATACTACGAGACTAAATGTGGACCTACTTTCGGGGGCTTGACAATCTTTTCAATCAAGGGCATGAGATAGTTTTTCATATTCCGCCTTATGCCTGTAATTAACTTGAGCCCTCGTTGGTA
>DAIDHR010000044.1 GCA_027459605.1 Alphaproteobacteria bacterium | reverse complement strand
TCATGGTCATAGGATACTGTTTCATACCCTAAAATTCTAGCTCTACGAATCACGGGAGTCAACTGCATAGCCCCGTAATTTTTTTTGTTAAACTTATTGATAAGAGCTTTTTTTATAAATTTTTTACAAGGAGGAAAAACAATGGATTCTTTAAAAATAAAAGCTTTAACTCTAAGTCTAATGGCTCTGATGAACTATTCAGCACATGCAACCATAACTGACGCTGGTAAATATCCTTGCCCAGGCAATGTAAACTTGCCTATTAAAAGTTGGAATAAAGAAAATGGCCATTGGGTAGCTCAATTTGACGACCCCTCAGAACACTGGAAAGACTATTCTCATTTCCGACCAAAATGGTGGGGACACTTACGCGTCCAAGGTTATTCAGGTGATACTCACCCTAGCCTTCCTAGGCCTACAGTAGAGGTATGGCCTCACAATCAGTATGCAATATGTACATATAAAGATGCCACAGGTCTTAGAGCTGTTGCCTACGCCCCATTTAAAAGGGGGCTTACGTGTGAAGAAATAACGGACACAACTGACCAAGATTATCCTGGTATTGAGTGTAAATAGTGAACTTCCACCGGCTTAGGCCGGTGGCATTTCAACAAACGGCCGATTGTCTTTAAACACCTGGTAAATGGCGGAGAGAGAGGGATTCGAACCCTCGATACGCTTTTAACGTATACACGATTTCCAATCGTGCGCCTTCGACCACTCGGCCACCTCTCCTTAAAGGAATGAGAAAAATACCTGAGTTTTGGCCCGCGATGCAACCTTAAAATATAACTAATCTTACGATAGGGTAAGGTTGAACTGGAAAGCTAAATGAAAATCATTTAGTTGGCTTTTTTCCATTGGCTTTTTGTGAATTAGGGAATGCCTCTTCTCGTAAAGCTTCATTGCGGGCTTTAATTTTCTCCCGAACGTCTTCTAGTCTTTCAAACTCAGCTGCACGGGATTCTGTTTCCTCTCCTTCATGCTGGCCACGAGGCATTGTGGCCTCCTCCCGTTCAGGAACAGTACGTATATCAGGATAGTCCTCTCGAGTATAGCCTGTTTCTAAAAACATCGACCCTAGACAGCCAGAGAGGAAAAGTGGCGTTAATAAATATAAAATCTGTATTCTCATAAGTCTTAAGATACGAAGCTTTCTCGAAAAACACAATGAAATTGTTCGTTTTATCGAGAATTTCATAACTGAAATTTAATATGTCCCCTTGTCCAATTTCCTTTTATCAGAAATAATCTTTTCAAAAAGGGCTAATCTTTCATGACTGCTTACTCGGAGACCTTGTTCAAAGGAAGTTTAATTACTCTTACCCTTATGATCCTGGGAATGGTCATGATTGGGGGACTCACGAGGCTCACAGGTTCTGGCCTTTCCATTGTTGAATGGAAACCCATCACGGGAATCTTTCCTCCTTCGGGCCTTGAGGCTTGGAGCCATGAGTTCACCAAGTATCAACAAAGCCCCGAATTTCAAAAGATTAATGCGGGAATGTCCCTTAAAGATTTTCAGTCTATTTATTGGCTTGAGTACATTCACCGTCTATGGGGGCGGGTTTTGGGGCTCATACTTCTCATCCCAACTTTCCTGATGGTTTTTAAAAAACAGCACCGAGAACTTTGGCCGCAACTAACCCTCTTATGGCTTTTGGGAGCATCTCAAGGTCTTATGGGGTGGCTACTGGTCAAAAGTGGCCTTGCGCAAGATCCTCATGTGAACCCTTACAATCTTGCCATCCATCTTCTCCTTGGGCTCATCATATTTGGGTTAGCCTTGTGGATGACTCTCAACTTATATAAAGAAAATCTAAGCCTTGAAAGAATTGGTTTTTCCTACAAGGCACTCCAATCTCTAAGAAACCTATCTTTAATTGCTCTTATTTTAACTCTTTTAACGGCGCTCATGGGGGCATTTGTAGCTGGGCTCAAAGCGGGCCTGATTTACAACACATTCCCCTTGATGGGAGAAAACCTCATTCCCTATGAAATATTGAGTCAGTCTCCCTGGTTGGCAGATCTTCTGGAAAACCCAGTCAAGGTGCAATTTCTTCATAGAGTTTTGGCTACTGCTACAGCCCTATTTTGTGTAGGAATTTGGATTTATCAAAGACATCTTGAAATCCCGAAGAGGTTATCTCGCGTTTTTCTGGGAGTGGCAATCATTTCCCTCCTTCAGTTTTCCTTTGGGATTTTAACACTTTTGTATCAAGTTCCCCTTATTCTTGGAACCCTCCATCAAGGCTTCGCCTTTGTTCTTTTTGGGAGCCTCCTCTTTGCTCTATTTCTTACCCAGAATTGGCAACAGATTGACAAGCACTCTGTTTAAGCAGAAAGTTAAAGGGAGAGGAAATTACAAGTGCCCCCTATAACACTTCCCTTTATCAAAATGCAAGCTCTTGGGAATGATTTTGTCCTCATTAAGGAAAATGATGTTCCAACCCCTCTAACCTCTGCCCAAGTTCGCCATATAGCAAACAGACACGAAGGGGTTGGATGTGATCAGATCATTCTGCTTAAAGACCCCTCGACTTATGATGCAACTATTTCTTTTTACAATGCCGATGGAAGTAAGGCTTTTGCCTGCGGCAATGGAACGAGGTGTGTTGCAAAATATTTGAAGAAAGATTCAGGATTTATTGAAACACCTTCCTTTATCTCCCACTTTCAGAAAGAAGGGCCTGATATCACTATTTCTTTGAGAGAGCCAACTTTCCTCCCTCCTCACCCTCAAGGTCATCATTGTATTGATGTAGGAAATCCACATCTTGTCATTTTTGTCGATAGATTGGAGTCCATGTCTTTAGTCACATTGGGGCCTCTTTTCCAACCGCTTGAAGGAATAAATATAGAAATAGCCCAAATTATAACTTCCTCAACCATCAAGGTGAAAGTTTGGGAACGGGGAGTTGGAATAACTCAGGCTTGCGGATCAGGAGCTTGTGCTGTAGGAATACTTGCTTTAAAGTTAGGTCTTATTAAAAAACCTCCTGTCTTTATTGAAATGGAGGGGGGACAATTGAGAGTAGACTGGGCTCTTGGCCAGCCACCACTCCTTACAGGCCCCGCAGATATTTGTTTTGAAGGAATTGTTGAACTTCCATGACCACTGAAGTTGTTACGTTTGGATGCCGTTTAAATGCTTATGAATCGGAAGTGATTCGTGAAAATGCAAAAAAAGCTGGCCTCAAGAATGCTGTTGTGTTTAATACCTGTGCTGTTACTGCGGAAGCTGAACGCCAAGCTCGCCAAGCCATTCGGAAATATAGAAGGTCCCACCCTCAAGCCAAGATTATTGTCACAGGCTGTGGAGCACAAATTAATCCCGATTCCTTTGCTCAAATGCCAGAAGTAGACCAAGTCCTTGGAAACATGGAAAAGCTTGACGAAAAATATTTCAATCCCCACACCGATTATGAGCGCGTTTTAGTTAATGATATCATGTCCGTCCGCGAAACAGCAGACCACCTTATCGCCGGGTTTGATGGAAAAGCACGAGCCTTTATCCAAGTTCAAAATGGCTGTAATCATCGGTGCACCTTTTGTACCATTCCTTTTGGACGAGGAAACAGCCGTAGTGTGCCCTTGGGTGTGATTGTGGATCAAGTGCAGCTCCTCCTCGAAAAAGGCTACAAAGAAATTGTTCTCACGGGGGTGGATATTACGGCCTATGGAGAAGACCTTCCAGGAACCCCGACCCTCGGGCAAACGGTTAAAAGGCTTTTAGCTCTTGTCCCTGATTTACCCCGCCTCCGCCTTTCATCTATAGATCCGGTTGAGGTTGATCCTGATCTTTTTCATGTTTTTGAACATGATCCTCGTCTAATGCCCCATTTTCACTTAAGTCTTCAAGCAGGCGATGACATGATCCTGAAACGCATGAAAAGGCGCCACCTACGACAAGATGCCATAGATATTTGCCAAAAAATAAGGAGCTTGCGGTCAGATGTAACGTTTGGTGCAGATATTATTGCAGGTTTCCCTACAGAAACCGATGAAATGTTTGAGAATACGCTGCGGATCATTGAGGAATGTGGCTTATCCTTCCTTCATATTTTCCCTTACTCCCCCCGTCCAGGAACACCAGCAGCTCGCATGCCTCAAGTCCAAAAGGAAGTGATCAAAAAGAGAGCAGCCTTGCTGCGACAAGCCGGGCAAAAAAACCTTGAAAAAACACTCTTGAGCTTCAAGGGGCGTGAAATCAATGCACTACTAGAATCGGAAACTGAAGGCCATAGTGAACATTTCTTGAAAGTTCATTTTTCAACCTCTCAGGAACCCGGGAGCCTTCTGAAAGGCAAGGTTGTTAGCACGAAAAAATCATACCTGGAAGTTGAAAAAGCTTGATAAAAAAGGATAACCTAGAAATGATATACCCATCAGACGTGAAGTTATCGTTTTTCATTTCGCAATATTGCCATCCCTGCGAAGGCTGGGATTCAGCAATATACCTGGGCTCCCGCTTCCGTCGGAATGACACTGGGTGTTTGTTAATCTCGGTAACTTCACGTCTTTTAACTATATAAACCATTCCATTTTTACAGGACGAAATGACCAGCTGGTTTACAAGACTTAAGAAGGGCCTCCAAAAATCCTCCTCTCGGCTTTCAGAAGGGATTACAACTCTTATTAGCCACCGGAAGTTAGATGATGATGCCCTAGAAGAGCTCGAAGAGCTTTTACTCACAAGCGATCTGGGAGTTGAAACGGCAAGCCAGCTTGTCAAAAAAGTTGCTAAAAAGAGGTACAACCAAAACATTACTCCTGAGGAAATCAAAGCTATTTTTGCTGAAGAAATTCAAAACATTCTCTCCCCACATACCATTCCTTTAATTCCTAAAGGTCCTTCAAACCCCTTTGTTGTTCTAGTCCTTGGTGTTAATGGATCTGGGAAAACAACGACCATCGGAAAACTGGCCAAGCAATGGAAAGACAAAGGTTTCCACGTCTCCCTCATAGCAGGAGATACATTTAGGGCAGCCGCTACTGAGCAGCTTGAAATTTGGGCTAAACGCGCGAACGTGCCCCTCGAAAAGGCTCCCACAAAAGATCCCTCTGGTCTTGTCTATGAAGCTCTTGAGAAGGCGAAAGAGAGAAGAGATGACATCGTCCTGATCGATACGGCAGGGCGTCTTCACAATAAAGCGGCCCTCATGGAAGAACTGAAAAAAATCAATCGGGTAATTCAAAAAATAGACCCGACTGCTCCTCATGCAACGCTTCTTGTTTTGGATGCAACGACAGGTCAAAACGCACTGACACAAGTCAAAGTTTTTCAAGAAGCAGTCAACGTTTCAGGACTTATCATCACTAAGCTTGATGGGACCGCTAAAGGGGGCGTTTTGATCTCAATTGCTCAGCATTTTCCTATCCCCATTCATGCCGTTGGCGTGGGTGAAGGAATTGAAGACCTTCATGATTTTTCTGCAAAAGACTTTGCTGAAAATTTGATGGGGATCCCAAAAGGGTAAACCTAGAGCCACCAGGTTATGCACGAGTATTTTTTCACTTTAAAAATATATTGGGTAGGTTAATAAGTCTGCCATTACCAGAGCTAAAAATTTCCATGGTCTTGGTAAAGTATGATTTTTTCATCTTGAAATTCAGTTGAAATTTTGGTATGCTTTAAAGTTGTGTAGATTTTTCCTATTTTCGAATTCTCCAATTTTACGCAGGACTAAAAATGCGTGCGCCAAATGCTCTTGCTCCAACAAATACCCTAACTGGGTTTGTTGTATTTTTTCTGAAAAAGCAGTGGTTGAAGCTCGTCCTCGTGCAAGTTCTTTGGCTGGCTTGGCCTATTGATCAAACCCTTTTTCCTCTTCTTTTTGGTAAAATTATTGATGGGTTTACAAATTATGTCGGCCACAGAGAAAATTCTTGGGCAGTATTAAAATCGCCCATTTTATCGGCCATTAGCCTGTGGGTTGGAATTGAAATTTCCTTTAGGATTGGGGGAATTTTACTCGCTTATACATTCCCAAAACTCGAAAAGCAAGTTCGTATGTATATGTTTTCCCATATGCACGAACAATCACATACATATTTCTCCAATCATTTTGCAGGAAACATTGCAACTAAAATTTCGGATATGGTCGACAACATCAGTCACATCCTTCAGCTTTTCATTACTCTTTTTATCCCCGCCTTTGTGGGTGTTGCAATGGCTTCTTTCATTTTTTATCAATTAAGTCCTTTTTTTGCGACTGTTCTTCTCGGATGGGCTTTTGTTCACTTGGGAATTTCGATAGCTTATGCATCACGATGTTCCTATTATTCTTATATTCATTCTGAAACCCGCAGCCAACTTAATGGACGAATTGTGGACAGCCTTACCAATTATTTTGCCGTCAAAATTTTTGCAAATAAAAGGTATGAGCTAAATTATATCAGTGATTTACAAAAAAGAGAGCAGCGCCAAAATAGGAAACAATCTATCTATATCGAAAAAGTCCGTCTTGTTCTCGGGGTTTTAAGCTTCTTTGGACCTGGGCTTGCCCTAAATGGATATGCTTATTGGTGTTGGATTCACCACTTAATCACGGTTGGAGACATTGTTCTTATTTTCAACACTTCCTGGAATATTATCATGATGCTATGGTGGACAAGCATTGAGCTGCCAAATTTCTTCAAAGAAATTGGGATTTGCCAGCAAGCTTTGACGATGCTTCAGGAACCAATTACACTTACAGACGCTCCCCAAGCAAAGAAATTAAAGGTAATTGAGGGAAAAATCCAGTTCCAAAAAGTCTATTTCCAATACGAACACACAACCCCGCTGTTTAGCGATAAATCAATTGTTATCCATCCTGGGCAAAAAGTGGGGCTTGTTGGATATTCAGGAAGTGGAAAAACAACGTTTATAAACCTAATCTTACGGTTCTTCGATATTCAGTCGGGCCAAATTTTGATAGATGGACAGAATATCGCAATGGTAACCCAAGAAAGTCTCCGTAAATCAATTGGCCTTATTCCTCAAGACCCTACCCTCTTTCACCGGACACTTATGGATAACATCCGCTATGGCCGTCCAGATGCCTCCGATGAAGAAGTAATTCTGGCTGCTCAAAAGGCCCACGCCCATGATTTCATTATGACTCTTCCTCAAGCCTACGAAAGCCTTGTTGGAGAGAGGGGAATGAAACTTTCTGGAGGTCAAAGACAACGCATTGCAATTGCTCGTGCTATTTTAAAAAATGCACCTATTCTGGTGTTGGACGAAGCAACAAGCGCTCTTGACTCTCACACAGAAGACCTTATCCGAGAAAGCCTTTCAATTTTAATGAAAGGAAAGACAACCCTTGTGATTGCCCATAGGTTGTCTACCCTTTTAGATATGGACCGTATTTTGGTGTTCGATCGTGGAAAAATTGTTGAAGATGGAAGCCATGAATCCCTGTTGACAGAAAAAGGGCTTTATTGTTCTCTCTGGGAAGCCCAAGTCGGCGGCTTTTTACCTAATACAATCGAAGATAGAGATGAACCAACTGTTTCAGAGATTTCATAATCTTTTGATAAGTCATATCTCACACTTGTTTATGGCGGATCCTTACATAATAAGCCCCGTGTCCCCCATGACGGGGCTTTGCTGGGTAATGAAAAGACTCAATAAGAGATCTTAAAGGAGCCTCCTCAAGCCAACGAGGTAAATATTGCCTTATTGTACGTTCAGCACTTATAGAGCCCTTGCCCGTAATAATGAGAATGGTTTTAAACCCTTTTTCTTGTGCCCGGAGAATAAACTTATTCAGAGCCCTTTGAGCTTCTTCAAAATTCATTCCATGCAGATCCAGGCGACTCTCAATTTTGACATGGCGATATTCCTTGCGATCAAAGGATGGAGAAGGTATCAGATGGTCACGTCCCCGTATGGTTCTTTTTGGGCTAGCCTTTTGAAGAGTACTAGGCTTTAGTTTTTCGGAAACTTCCCTAGGCTTTTCGTTGGAAAAGTTTGGTTTACGCAGCGGCTTCACATCTTTCAGTTGCTTTTTCCAAAGCTCTATATCCTCAGGTGTCAGCTTGCGCGGCATGGCTTACCTTTGCTCTTTCTTCTTAACCTCACTTAATCATACACCAGAAAAGAATACTTTTTAGCAAGTTCAAAGTAAGAGGTTTATGACAGTCCTTCATTCCGGAATTTTAACAAGGATTTTTCACAAACACCTAATATTTTCCATTCACATCCAGAACAGACTTCATGAAAAGCCTCCACTGTCATATGATCCTTAATACGGGCTTTAGCCTCTCGCCAGCTTAAAAAATCCCCTGGATGAATGTTTAAAATTTGGCTGTGACGAGCATCAAGGGTTTGAATTTTCGCTTCTCCTCTACACTTGGCTCCTCGCCGGTGGGGACAAGGTTTGCATATCGAATCCGTATTTTTGACAACCTCAATCGGAAGGTCTTCATTTTCCTGAATAATTTGTATGAGTTGAGTGTAATTCTGAATAAATTCAGGTGAATAGCCCATCCCTTGAAACCCAAGGGTGCACATAAAGTGATGAGGTCTGAAGGAAAGTTTCATCTTACCCTCTTCTACGCATTATTTGAATGTTCTTTTACCAAAAACCCTTTTCTTTGCCCAGACTGAAATTGATGGGTTTACCGATGACATCAATTAAATCCTCTAAGTTCTTTGTGCACTTTGCAATAATCTTACCGACAGATATGAAATTCTTCTTGAAGATTGAATTTTCATCATTATATATATTGAAGTTACATTTTTATTTTTTGGTTATATGATGTTTTATTTTACAAAACTTATGGGAGCTTCCCTCTTAGTCGGAACTTTATTACTAACCAGCAAGACAACGGCTGTCCAACAAGAACCTCTTGAGGCAATAAACCTTACCACACTCCGTAAGAAACTTTCCGTTAAACAGCAACTAACAGGAAAAGGAAGTAACGTTATTATTATCGATGCTGGTTTTAATATTAACCATCAAGAACTTAAACAAAATTTTACCGATAATTGCATCAATATCACAACATCACTTCCCCTTAGTGCTAAAGATGATGATGATCACGGAACCCATATAACAGGCATTATTGTTGGAAAAAATGGAAAGAACCACTACGGGGTAGCTCCCGATGCAAAAGTAAAATTAATTAGGGTTGCAGATACAAGTTCTTATGGACTAAAGACCTATGAGCAGGGCTATAATGAAGATATTTTAAAAGCCTTACAACTCGCTGCAAAGAGCAAAGGGGATATTGTAAGTATGTCCGTTAATTTACGTCATGACAAACTTGGAGCTATTAGCCAAGATGTGAAAAAGGCCCTTATTGCAATTGCAAAGTCAGGAAAAAGTATTTATTTTGCTCCTGGGAATACCTCTCTGCCGTTAGGAAGTACTGAATACTCTAAAAGTTTAGTTGAGATTTCTGAATCCCCTGAAATGATGGGCGCCATGGTTTTAGTTGGAAACCTCGATAATACTCGTTGTACCCTCGATGATAAACTTAACTGGTCGAGCGATGAAGCGGGGATCAGCAAGCGGTTTTTAACAGCTCCTGGAACAGATGTCCTCTCAACAGTTGGGAGTTATGGCCACGTAAAAAAGTCCGGTACCTCCATGGCTACCCCTATGGTTGCAGGTACTGCAGCTTTGCTCAAGCAAGCCTTTCCCAGTGCAACTCCACAGCAACTGAATGATCTTTTGTTTGCCACGGCACGAAAAAAAGGATCTTTTGGCCCACTCGATCAATCATTTGGTCATGGAATTGTTGATATTTTAGCCGCGTATACCCTAGGAAAGCAACAGTTTAAAGTTTATCCTCCTTCAGCCACAAAAGAGGAGGTTCAAGATCCTATCGTTCCGCCTCAGGTTCAAAAACCTGCCGTTGCGCCTCAGGTAATTCAAAAACCTGCCGTTGCGCCTCAGGTGGTTCAAAAACCAGTTGCCCCACCTCAGGTAGTTCAAAAGCCTGCCACTCCGCCTCAGGTTAAAAAACCTACCGCTGCACCCCAGGTGGTTCAAAAACCAGTTGCCCCACCTCAGGTAGTTCAAAAGCCTGCCACTCCGCCTCAGGTTAAAAAACCTGCCGCTGTACCCCAGGTGGTTAAAAAACCAGTTGCACTATCCAAGGTTCAAAAGGCTGTCGCTCCACCTCAGGTTAAAAAAACTGCCGCTGCGCCCCAGGTGGTTCAAAAACCAGTTACACCACCTCAGGTTCAGAAGCCTGTCGCTCCACCTCAGGTTAAAAAGCCAGTTGCTCCACCCAAGTAGTTCAAAAACCAGTTGCCCCACCTCAAAAGGTTCAAGTTTCTCGCTTTTGCCAATTTCTTAAGGATAAACTCGCAGAGTGTGCTCTGTCTTCTTTTATAGCATTTAAGAAAATAGGGATTAAGGGAGGGAAGGTTCTGATGTTTAAATAACAGGTTCAACTTTTCATAATTTTACGCTAATTTTGCTTTTCATGTATTTAGGTTTTAGACAAGTAGGCCCCTCCAAAAGGAAAGTGCTTTTCCTACACCTTTAAATTGCTATACACTTGGCTAAAAATAATACCGATCCTCCAGGGAAAAAGGCCGTGATAAAAATCATAACCAATTGGCATCCTATATTTGTTCATTATATTTCAAACTCTAGTAAAAAATTTTGGAAATTTGTTATTTGCTTCTGGCTCTTTCTTCCAGCAGCGCACGCTATTAATCATACAGTAGACTTAAACATAGGCTATAAAACTGTGAATTTCACAGGAGAATGTGCCGAGGCTCTTGCTATTAATGATCAAATTCCTGGCCCCACCCTTCATTTCAAAGAAGGAGATGAGGTCACCATTAATGTCCATAACCATCTCCAAGAGGGCACAACAATTCATTGGCATGGTGTTCTCGTGCCTTGGAACATGGATGGTGTTGAAGGAGTCACTCAGGAAGCCATTCCTCCTGGAGGTGTTTTTGCTTACAAATTTAAGCTGAAACAGTCTGGTACCTATTGGTACCATGCTCATGCAGGTTTTCAAGAACAGCAAGGCATTTATGGCGGTTTTATTATCGATCCTCTTGAACCACCTCCTTACCACTATAAAAAAGATTATGTCGTTGTTTTGTCTGATTGGAGCAATACTCATCCTGAGCAAATCTTTGCAAACTTAAAAAAGGATGGAGATTTTTATACGCCAGATTTTCCTCTTCAACCTTCTCTCGCTCGGTTTATTAATGATTATAGTAAAGCTTCTCCCAAAGAACGTGAAAAGCTCAGTGAAGCCTATTGGATGATGCAAGATATGCGCATGAGCATCTATGACATTAGTGATATTGCTTACGATGTTTTTTTATTGAATGGACATCCTAAAACAGACCCATGGACAGCACCAGTGCAGGTAGGAGATACGGTGCGACTGCGCTTTATCGGCGCTGGGGGAAGTACAATCTTCCGGGTTAAAATTCCTGGAACATCCATGGAAGTTGTCCATATCCAAGGCCATGATGTGGAGCCTTACTCTGTCAATGACTTTACGATTGCTCCGGGAGAAACAACGGATGTCTTGGTAAAGATTGAAAAAGATAACCCCTATATCATCTATGCTGAATCGTCCGATACCTTAGGAGCAGCCTATGGGGCCCTTATCACTCGTCCTCAAAAAGTAGATTATGGGAAAGTCGAGCCTTTTCCAACCCCAGAACCTGTCATGATGGGACATGGAGGAATGGGACATGGATCTTCAGATATGGGAATGGATATGACCTCCCATGACCATCAGATGGCTATGACTCCTGAACATACCTCTATGGATATGAAGTCACCGAAAGAAAATTTAAAAACCCATGAGCATCATATGAACAGGGGAGCATCTTCCCATTCTATGAATATGAAAAAAGATTCATCACGTGCAAAAATGCAGATGAGCTCTCATGGCTCATCTCATCATTCAATGGATTCTATGAAGATGGATCCTCCAGCCCATGATCACCAAATGGATATGACATCTTCTTCCCATTCTATGGAATCGATGGAAATGGATTCACAATCTCATCATCATCAAAAAATGGATATGGGCTCTCCAGATCATGCTATGGCTTCCATGGCTCATGGGAAAGAAAGCAAGCCTTCAGCTTCTCCTACCATGGGAACAAAGTACCAAAATTTAAAATCTTCTTTTAAAACAAATGACCCAAATAAACCATTTAAGGAAATTAAAGTTAAGCTTTCCGGTTATATGAACCGCTATATGTGGTTTATTAATGAGGTTCCTGAATATGAGGCTGAACCAATCCTCATTGAACCAGGGAAACGTTATCGTCTTGTTTTTACTAACGAGGCCATGATGCATCATCCTATGCATATTCACGGCCATTTCTTCATTCTCCGTAATGGGCATGGTGAATATGATCCATTTCTTCATACGATTGAAGTTCCGCCGGGAGCAACAGTGGTGGCTGATTTTGATACGGATGCTGGTGGTGGCCAATGGTTTTTCCACTGCCATCATCTTTATCATATGGTTGCTGGCATGTCCCAGGTCTTTAGATATACAAGCTTTCTCAAAGATTATAAAAAAACTCAAGCTTGCCCTCCCTCCCCTGGCTCCGAACCTGAGTTCGTCAAACATCCTATGGGACATCAACCTCATATGCATCAAATGAGTGAAATTGATATCGGCTATGATCCTTATCACAATGTTCAAAAAGGTAACCTTAATATTTTAATGGGGTGGGATAAACATAAGCTTCAGCTCTATAGCGAAGATGCTGAAATTAGAAAGGGTAAGGTTGAGAGTGCAGATCTTGATATTGATTATTGGCACTTACTGAGTGAATTTTGGGCGATAAAGGGCGGAGCCAATTATTTTTACAAACCTTCCCACCATCCCTATTGGCAGCCAATGATAGGAATTGAGGGGTTATTCCCTTATTTCATTTATACAAATCTCAGAACTTACCTCCATGAAGGAAGTGTTAAATTTGACCTCCAGGTTTCAAGAGATACTCAACTTGCTCATAACTTCTATTTAAGAACAGGTCTTCGCGGTGTTATGGCAACTCAAACAGTTAAAAAAGACCAAATTGCAAGGGGACTCAACTACATCGAATACATTGTCAGGCCCTATTATACAATCACACCCAATGTAGCGCTCTACTTTGAATTTGATTACACCCAAGACTACGCGAAACTCAAGAAACTTCTCCATCGTAAAGGACAACCCACAAGTGAAAAGGTTTTGATGGGCGGTGTTTCTCTGTTATTTTAAAAAATAAATAAAAATACTGGGAGAAAAAAATGAACAGAAGAATTTTATTTTTGACTTTAATTTGCGCCGTTTTTTCGGCAAACGTTCATGCCAACAATAATTTAGATTCTTCTCAGATAGAGACACTTACTGGTGCTAAAGGACAACTTGATCAAAAAGAGAATGTTTTCAAAGTTTCCATGCCTCGAGATGATTTATCCATGAAAGTTGAGGGGGTGAAGGTAACACCTCCCATGGGACTTACATCCTGGGCAGCTTTTAAGCCAATTGGTAAAAAGGCCGTGGTCATGGGAGATCTTGTTCTCACAGAAGATCAGGTGAATCCCATCATGGATGTGGCTCTGAGTAATGGTCTTTCCGTCACGGCTCTCCATAATCATTATTTATGGGATAATCCCCGAATTATGTTTATGGAACCTGCTGCAAAAGTGTTTGAATGAAGAAGGAAGTTAGAGCGGGAGTTAAAATTGACAAGAAGGGAGGGAAATAC
>DAIDHR010000043.1 GCA_027459605.1 Alphaproteobacteria bacterium | reverse complement strand
ATTTCTTATCCTTTTCAGTGAGTTAGCCTAATCTTAGACTATCACATCTCTAGGACTTTTGCAGCAGGTTCTAACTATATCCAACCATTCCTAGGGCCTAGTTTTAAAAGAAAAGGTAGGGTTATCTCTAACCCTACCTTTTGAAATCTAAAGAAATATAGAACCCTTACTCTTCAGATACTTTCTTTTTTGTTGTTTTCTTTTCTTTTTTTGGTTTATCTTCGGGGTCTTCTTCTTTTTCAGCCTTTTTCTTAGCGGTCTTTTTGGGAGCTTCTTCAGCTGTTCCTGATGACTTTTTCTTTTCCTTTACTTGCTCGAGAGCGGCTCCTAAAATATCCCCAAGGCTGGCTCCACTATCCATAGATCCATATTCTGCCATGGCTTGACGTTCTTCCTCAGTTTCACGAGCCTTAATGGAGAGGGTGATTTTTCGATTCGCCCGATCAATCTGGGTAATCTTAGCATCAAGCTTTTCTCCAACTGCAAAACGGTCAGGACGCTGCTCAGCTCGATCACGAGAAAGCTCACTCTTTCGAATAAAGCCGCTCAATCCCCCTGCAAGGCTAACTTCTACACCCGTCTCAAGGATAGATGTAACTTCACAGGTAACAACCGAGCCTTTCTTAAGCCCTGAAATACTCTCATCAAAAGGATCATTTGTCAGTTGCTTGATGCCCAAGCTAACTCTTTCTTTTTCCGGATCAATGTCTAAAATTTTTGCGCGGACTTTTTCTCCTTTTTTATAGGCTAAGATAGCTTCTTCGCCGGGCTTATCCCATGAAATATCTGACATATGAACCATGCCATCGATATCCTCCGTAAGCCCCACAAATAAGCCAAACTCAGTGATGTTTTTAACCTCACCCTCAATTTCTGAGCCAACCGTATATTTTTCCTGAAGAGCTGCCCAAGGGTTGGGAATACATTGCTTCATGCCAAGGCTAATTCTACGTTTCGAAGCATCAACATCGAGCACAATGACCTCAACTTCCTGGCTTGTGGACACAATTTTACCAGGAGGCATATTCTTCTTGGTCCAGCTCATTTCGGTTACATGAACAAGACCCTCAATCCCTGGTTCCAGCTCAACAAAGGCCCCATAATCCGTGATATTCGTGACTCGGCCCGAGAGTTTTGCTCCAACGGGATATTTAACCTCAGCTCCCGCCCAAGGATCACTCTCTAGCTGTTTCATTCCTAAAGAAATACGCTGATTCTCAGGATTAAATCGGATAATTTGAACGCGTACGGGCTGACCCACGGTCAAAACTTCAGACGGATGGTTAATACGGTGCCATGCAATGTCAGTTACATGAAGAAGACCGTCCACACCTCCCAGGTCAATAAAGGCACCATAATCCGTGATATTCTTGACAATTCCTTCAAGGATTTGCCCTTCTTCAAGGCGGGAAACCAGCTCACTTCGAGCTTCGGCCCGTGTTTCTTCAAGAACTGCTCGACGAGACACAACAATGTTTCCACGTCCCCGATCCATTTTTAAAATTTGGAAAGGCTGAGATACACCAATTAAAGGAGAAACATCCCGCACAGGGCGAATGTCAACTTGACTTCCTGGCAAGAAGGCAATGGCTCCTTTAAGATCTACAGTAAAGCCGCCCTTAACTCGGCCAAAAATAACACCCTCCACATGTTCGTTCTTTTCATGGGATTTTTCGAGCTGCTTCCAAGCTGCTTCACGGCGAGCCTTTTCATAACTGAGAACCGTTTCTCCATTGCGGTCTTCAAGACGCTCTAAATAAACTTCAACAGTATCGCCAAGATTTAAGTTGACTTCAGTTCCAGGGGCTGAAAATTCTTTTAAAGGGATACGGCCCTCGGATTTCAACCCAACATCAATAATTGCTACATCATTTTCGATAGCAATGACCTTTCCTTTTATAACACGTCCTTCGAGGGTTTCAGCTTGACCAAATGACTCCTCAAGGAGAGTTGCAAAATTTTCTGTTTCGTGAGAAGAGTTTCCTCCAGATAAAGAGGTTTGTTCTGTCATTAATAAATTTCCTTAAAATATCTCCTTATGTTCGGCCCATAAAGAATGATAGGGTTAGAGTAATTCATTGAATAGAAATGCCGATAATTTCTATTCCTTTGATAAAGATGTTAATCCAGATGTCTTTGGATATTTCGAATCCACAAAAAGACATGCTTTTTCAACCATCTCATCTATTCCAAGTTCAGAGGTATCAAGTATAAAAGCATCATCTGCTACACGCAAAGGAGAAATCTTTCTTGTCTCATCTCGTGCATCTCTCACCTTAATGTCCTCAAGAACAGCTTCATATATACCGCTAATTCCCTTTTCATGCAACTCCTTGAGTCGCCTCATTGCTCTTATTTCTGGAGAAGCTGTAACATATATCTTGCAAGGAGCTTCCGGTAACACAACAAGGCCTATATCACGACCATCTAAAATAACACCTTGCTTACTCGGAAAAATAGTCTTTGCAAAATCTCGTTGAAAGATTAAAAGAACTTCCCTGACTTCGGGTATTGTGGAAATTTGAGAAGCAATATTTCCCACCTCCTCATCCCTCAACAAAGGACTTTTAAGGTCAGCCGGTTTAAGGCCAGATGCAATTTTAAGTGCAGCGTCCTTATCAGAAAGGTCTTCTTTTCCTTCACTCATTTTTAACGCCACCGCCCTATAGAGTAGGCCCGTATCGAGATGGGCTAAATGATAAATATGGGCAAGTTGGCGGGCTAAAGTTCCTTTCCCTGCCCCTGCAGGGCCATCTATAGCAATCATCATAAATGGCATCTTTTCTCCAGCATGTAGAAGGATATTAAAAACTTTAAAAAGGACCTTTATTTTGTTCGTGATGGCATAATTTGAAAAAAAAATCGACAAAAATAAAATCTGGTTATTGACAGAAACCAAGACTCATGAGAAAGCCCTTGTTCAAGGATATTTTTTGCACAAGGAGAGTCATACGATGTCCAAACCTGAATGGGGAACTAAAAGGATTTGCTCAAGCTGTAACGCCCGATTTTATGATATGCGTCGTCAACCCATTGTTTGTCCAAAATGTTCTACAACATTTGATCCCGACGTCCTTATCAAAAAACGGAGGGGCCGGCCTCCAGCTTCTGAAACAAAACCTGTTCCAATTCCCGGTGAGTTAGAAGAGGCCATTGATCTCGAGCTGGAAGAAGACTTATCTCCACTCGATGAGAATGAAGGACTTCTTGAAGATACCTCCGATTTTGGAGAGGATGAAGATGTGGTCGGAATTGAAACACCTTCGGATGAAGATTAAAGCCAAAAGGGAACTTGTAACTATTTACTATACTCAATGAATTTCAAGGTCTCGGGTAGGTCGAGGGCGAGCTCAATGAGCGTATTGAAATACGTGACAGAGAGCGAGACCTGAAGGGCAGAGCCCCCGAGGCGAAGAGTATAATACCAACGACCCATCAAACAAATCATATAACCATCCATGTCCGAACTCGCCTCAGGATCTTTAGATGCTGATACCAGGGTTACCTCATGAAAATCTGTGAAGAGGCTCTGGTTTTCTGCCTTTTTATTACAGAACCCTATTACAAGATTTGTTAAGATGGGCAATTTAAAAAGTCGACTTTTTTCAAAAAATATGATATACAATAAATATAAAATGGAAGGAAATGTATCTTCCCCATCGTTGATTAAACTCTTTGCTTTCTAAGTTCACTTCATTGTAATAATTGACTTTCAAAATGAATTTCTTTCCTTAAAAAAGGTAAAGGGTATGGAACAAAAAACTCTCGTCGTCATTCCAACGCGTCTTGCAGCGACCCGTCTTCCTGGTAAGCCACTTGCTGACATTCATGGCAAACCCATGATCGTGCATGTTTGGGAAAAAGCAGTTGTAGCTAACGTAGGACCTGTAATTGTTGCGAGCGCTGATCAAGATATTATAGCTGTGATTCAGTCTTTTGGAGGCGAAGGGGTTCTTACAGATCCTGCCCTTCCCACGGGAACAGATCGAGTCAAAGCCGCAATGGATCTTTATGATCCTCAAGGGCACTATAGCCATATCATTAATATACAAGGGGACTTGCCGACTTTAGACCCCCTCCTTGTTCGCCATGCCTTGGATCCTTTTCAAGATCCAGCCGTAGATATGGCAACGCTTGCAACGCCTATTGAAGATCCCAAGGAGTTAACAGATACCAATGTTGTAAAGATAGCCCTTTCATTACAAGATGAGAAGACTACCGGGCGTGCTCTTTATTTTAGCCGCCATTTAATCCCCTCAGGGGAAGGCCCTCATTACCATCACATTGGGCTTTATGCCTATACACGGGAATGTCTAACAAGGTACGTAAGTTTACCTGTTCATCCTTTAGAAGTTCGTGAAAGGCTCGAACAGCTCCGAGCCCTGGCCAACGGCTTTCGCATTGATGTCAAAGTTGTGGAAACAGAGGCTCCTTTCGGGGTAGATACGCCCGCCGACTTGGAAAAAGCAATTCGGGTTTTGGGACGACCTTAAATGGCTTATGCACTAGAAAATTAAGATAATGCTTGGTAAAGTCAAACAAAATAAGGTTTAAAAAGGGTGGCATTTGAAACTTACGTTTCGACAATTTTTCTCGATAATGCTTTTTTATATGGTGAGTATAGCTTTCCCAACAAATGGCTGGACACTAGGGCAATACATTACGGAAGATCCAGAACCTACAAAATATGAACACATTGAATTTATCCCCTATTCTGCTTTTGCGAAGATAAGTCCTTATACCTTTATAGAAACCCCTTCATTTGAGATGAATATAGGAGTTTACAAAGATCTTGAAGCACACCTTATCCTACCTGTGGCTGTGTATATCCCACGCAAAGGGAAAAACCATTATGGGTATGGCGATATTGAATCGGGGCTTAAGTATCGATTTATCGATGAAACTGATATTTTTCCAGCTGTTGCTTTTTATCCAAAAGTCCTTCTCCCAGCAGGAGACCGTAATTTAGGTTTAGGATTTGGGGGGGCTATGGAGTCCTTTCCCTTTTGGCTTGAAAAGAATTGGGGAACATGGAAGCTAACGGGGGGAGGGGGGTATACCATCACACAAGCTCCAATGACATCCAACTATTGGTTTGGAGGGGTCCTTGTCCAAAAAGAAGTTCTTCCTAAGGAGTTGACTTTTGGGGGAGAATTATATGGTCAAGGAACAATTGGGCAGGGTATCAAAAAAAGCCTCATATTAACTCTTGGAGGAAATTATAACTTTACCCCCACCTTTGCTTTCGTATGCAGCGTGGGCCATAGCATTGGAGGCCAAAACACCCTCATGGGATTTGTGGGGCTCGATATTATTTTAGGCCCTGAGTAAGATTAGACTCTTTGGTAAATTTGGAACGAAACGGAAATAGTGCCTTTGCCATTCCAAAGAAACTTATCAAAATCCAAGCAACTTCCATAATGACAGCAGCCATGTTCCAGGAATACAGCAATGAAATTAAAATCAAAAAAGCTCCTCCAAAATTGAGGAAGGAATAAAGAAAAGATACTGCTGTAATTTTTTTTATCTGGAGTAGAAAATAAGTCACAATGATAATGATAGTCCCCAAACATCCTAGGAAATCAGGGAACCAATTCCATAAAAATATTTCATTAAGAAATGACATTATTTTCTATAAGTCCTTCAGAAAATTTTTGAATCAGATATTAAAGTGTAGGCATTCTTTAGCTCAAGGGCTACCCAAAGTTTTGGACCTTTACGCGCACTTGCTTTCAATATCTTATCTTTTTTCCTTAGTGTGTTTACGTCCTTTTTTAGGAACAATTTGCCACTCCTCGTCTTTCTTTTCAACTTCATTCGTGTTGGGAAGCTTTTCTTTAGAAGAAACTTGTTCCTCAATTTCCCCAATCTCAAGGGGAAGAGGAGGAGGGAGTGATACTGATTTTTCCAACTTTGATGGAGAGAGAGGCGATCCCCAAAGTCGTGTGAGAAGATGCTCTCCTCTCTTTAACCAAATTTGATCTTTGCGGGAAGTATCGTATTTACCGTTGTTCCTAACAAATTCTCCCTTTTCTAAGGAGACTTGCCCATAAGTTTGGACATACGTGCCAAAATTTTGATGAACGGATATGACATTTGGAGTAAAAATAGTCTTGATGATTGTTTCCAAAATATCTTTACAGGCATGTTGGAAACCATGGATTAAAGAAACGCAGGTAGAACAACAGTCCCTGTAACTTTGTATTCCTAAAAACAAAGCAATAATTTCAATTTCTTCACCAGGATTCTCATCTAACAAATTTTGTAAAAAGGTTGGGAACTTCCTTATCAGACGAAGCATTAGCACAGCTTCAGAATCTAAATCATTCTTTTTAAAAGGACCTCCTATTATTTCTTTTCTTAAGTAGTCTTCGATTAATTCACCGAGCCGCATTCCTTTTATCTCAGGATTTGTAGAATGAATACGTCTTTCCTCTTCTTCATTATCGATTAAATCTTCATTGGCAGTAATAATCTTATACTTTTGTTTCATCTCTTTATAATTTTGATCCTTTGGAGGAAAGTGGTAGGCTCCTGCTAAATAAAGTTCATTTAAATCAATTGATTTGGTGTAATGGTTGTTATTTTTTAAATAATGAAAAGTTATATTGCCTGTTGCTAAATTTGGAAAGGCGTCTTTCTGCCGCTTAAATAAAAGATGAAGAGCTTGCAGTAAATCCCCATTAATCGTTTTTCGAGAATTTTCTATGGCAAATGAATTATCAAAATAAAAGTCTTTATTACCGTGAAGAAGATAACTTGTACATGCCGAATCCCGTCTAAGTATATTGTATTTGATATCCCTGATATTCCATTTTTCAGTTAAGAGAGGTTTCTTGCTACGTAGATTGTTTTGATCTAATAGGCTGGAATCTGAAGTTACAATCTCATAAGTATCCGAATTTTCTTTAATTTTTTTAATAGTTAATTTTTCAAAATCTTTATTAAAATTTCCATTTTCATCTCGTAAATTCCAAGGTTGTCCCGCGAAGACTGCATTTGTAGCCAAAATAAAAGAAAAGATACTTATCCAAACTAGTTTTTTTATAGAAAAATAAAAGAGACCATTCCAATTCATAAAACATACTCAATACTTATAATAAAATTAATATATTATATATTATGAACTAACTCATAATGTCAAGAAATAAATAGGTGCCGTCATTTAAAGGTCGCTTAAGGAAGCTCTCGAGTCAGGCGTTAAGGTATAGGCTTTCTTCAAAGCAAAAATTGAGAAGCAGTCTTGAACCTTAAGCTTAACATGAATGCGTGTTTTTCCAGGGGCGGCTTGATTTAAAAGTTGGAGAAGGGTTGAAATTTGATCTTTAGAATGAATGGTCAGATGAGTGATCCCCCCATCTGTTGCTTTTTCTAGGGACTCAATATCTTGACAAGTAAATCGCAAGGCCTCTTCAGAAAATTGAACGGAAACAGTTATAAGGAGCGCTTTTCCTGCTTCAAGAAGGTCACGATGTTGGCTCAAGAGTTCAGAAAAAATTGTGACCTCAAGGATGCCACTCGGGTCAGAGAGTTGAACAAATGCGTACTTTTGCCCGCTTTTTGTTGTTCTTTCTTGTTTTGTAATAACAATTCCAGCAATGCGATAAGTCCGCGGTTCTCTGCTTTCTGCTGCTTGAGAGAATAGGTCCGCAATGGGAATAATGCCCCATTGGTCAAGAGACGATAGGTAGGCCTCAAGAGGATGGGATGATAAATAAAAACCGACAGCAGAAAATTCATGGCGTAATTTTTCGAGGGGAGGCCAATCTTTTATTTCGATGAGCTTAGGGCGAGTAACGTCGAGTCCAAATAAACCTTGCGGGCGCCTATCTTCATTTCCATATTTTAGTAAAAGCTCAATGTTTTCCATAAGATAGCGCCGATTTGGTGATAAACTATCAAAGGCGCCTGCCATGATCAGATTTTCCATTTGTCTTTTGTTAATGACCCGGCTATCGACTCGTTCTACAAAATCGAAGATATCCTTAAAGGGACCGTTTTTTGCTCTTTCATCTACGAGGGCATCCATAGCAGTAGCTCCTACATTTTTAAGAGCTGCAAGAGCATACCGGATGGCTCCATTTTCAACCTTAAATCGAGCATGAGAAGAATTTACATCGGGTGGCAATAGAGTAATTCCAAGACGTTTGACCTCTCGTACAAAGAAAGTCAGCTTATCTGTGTTATGAAGTTCATGGGTCATGAGGGCTGCCATATACTCTTCAGGATAATGGGCCTTTAGATAAGCGGTTTGATAAGTAATCAAGGCATAAGCCGCAGCATGGGCCTTTGGAAAGGCATAGCTTGCAAACTTTTCAATTTGATCAAAAAGCGTTTTAGCAGTCGCAGGATCACCCCCAATTTTACTAAGAATGCCATCGATAAATTTTTTCCGTTGAGCATCCATTTCTGACTTAATTTTTTTACCCATGGCGCGGCGTAAAAGGTCAGCCCCCCCCAGAGTATATCCTGCTAAGTCCTGGGCAATTCGAAGCACGTGTTCTTGATAAACGATAACGCCATGGGTTTCTTTTAAAATAGGCTCAAGTTCAGGGTAAAGATAAGTTACCTTTTCTTCCCCATGACGGCAGGCAATATAGCGAGGGATATCATCCATCGGTCCTGGTCGGTAAAGTGCGCCTACAGCAATAATTTCTTCAAATCGATCAGGCTTAAGTTTACGGATGACGTCCGTCATGCCGCTTCCTTCACATTGGAAGATCCCAATGGTCTCAGCTCGCATAAGCAGCTCGAACGTTTTTTTATCGTCGAGTGGGATGCAAGAAATATCAAGGGAAACGCCTCTTTCATCCAGATAGTCAACAGTTTGTTGAATAGTTGTAAGAGTTTTAAGCCCAAGGAAGTCGAATTTTACTAGGCCAGCTTGCTCGACAAACTTCATGTTGAATTGGGTGGCTGGTAAGGGGGAGCGCGGGTCGTAGTACAAAGGAACCAATTCATTTAAAGGTCTGTCGCCAATCACGATGCCTGCTGCATGGGTCGAAGCGTGGCGATAAAGGCCTTCTAATTGCTTGCCAATGCTAATCAGGTGATTAACGTCAGGATCTTCCTCAACCATATGCTTAAGCTGCGGTTCAACTTCAAGGGCATCTTCAATGGTAAGAGGGTTTGCAGGATTGTTAGGAATAAGTTTACAGATTCGGTCCACTTGTCCATAGGGCATTTGGAGAACTCGTCCTACATCGCGTAAGACGGCTCGAGCTTGAAGTTTTCCAAAAGTGATAATATGGGCAACACGGTCTGCCCCATACTTATCCCGAACATAGCGGATGACCTCGTCCCGGCGATCTTGACAAAAGTCAATATCAAAGTCGGGCATGCTGACGCGTTCAGGATTTAAAAATCTTTCAAAGACAAGTCCAAATCGAAGAGGATCGAGATCTGTAATGGTTAATGACCAAGCTACTACTGATCCTGCACCTGATCCTCGTCCAGGGCCTACAGGAATTTGTTGAGCCTTTGCCCATTTGATAAAGTCAGCAACGATAAGGAAATATCCAGGAAATTTCATTTCTTCAATGACGGTAAGCTCGTACTCAAGCTGTTTGAAGTATTTGTTGCGAAGTTCAGCTTTCGCTTTTTCATCCATTGAAGGGGAGTAGACATGTCGATTCAGGCGCTCTTCAAGTCCAAGTCTAGCCTGTTTCCGAAGCTCTTCTTTTTCATCATCGCAGGGAAATGAAGGTAAAATAGGATTTATAGCTTTTAAAAGAAAATGACATCGCTGGGCGATCACGTGTGTGTTGGCTATGGCTTCAGGGAGATCCGCAAAGAGTGCTTCCATCTCTTCAGAGGACTTAAAGCAATGATCCGGGGTTAGGCGTTTTCGTTCCTTTTCATTAACATAGGTTCCCTCAGCAATACACAAAAGAGCATCATGAGCTTCATAGAGAGGGGATTCTGGAAAGAAGGCCTCATTCGTAGCAACCAGGGGTAAATCATGGGTATAAGCTAGATTGATGAGAAGTTCTTCAAGCTTATGTTCTTCCGGTGTCTGCACACCTTGGCGTGAGATTTCAATGTAAAGGCGATCCTTAAAAAGAGATTGAAGAGTTTGAAGGTAGTCCTTTCCATCGAGGCCGCGCAGGAGCCTTTTTGCAAGACCTCCGTTGAGGCCTCCCGTAAGGGCAATAAGTCCTTCTGACCAAGGTTTAAGGGTTTCAAAGCTGATTTGCGGAGCTGCAAACCCATTCTCATTTAAATAGGTATATGAGACGATTTTAAGAAGATTGCGATAGCCTTCTAGATTTTGTGCGAGAAGAACAAGCGTATCTGTTTCATCCTTTTGATCAGCAGAAGAAGAGGTCACTTGAATTTGGCATCCAAGGATGGGTTGAATTCCAGATTCTCTTGCCGCCAAAGAAAACTCAAGGGCTCCAAAAAGATTCCCTGTGTCGGTCATAGCGACAGCGGGCATTTTGTACTTTTGGGCAAGCGCAATGAGCTTCTTCACTGGAATGGCACCTTCCAGCAAGGAATAAGCTGTATGAACCCGCAAATGAATGAACATGAATCACCTCGTCATCTTCTTATACACTAGAATGCGACTATGGATAGAGTGGTCATATTAGATTTTAATTTTACTTACATCCTTTGGCGACTTCACATTTTTTCTTGTACTAGAATCTGAAGGTTAACAGAGGGATCTTGCCAGATGGGGAAGAGTGAGGTATACAAAGGTCCTATGGAATTTAAGAGATATGAGAAATATATAGAATTACTTGTTGGAAGTAATTAATTATTTAAGGAAAAATAAATGCCTGAAAAATTTGTTGTAGATGGTGAGTCTGTACGGGGACTTGCTAAGCTTCTCGAAGAAACAGGGCTAACTGAAATTGAATATCAAGTGGGAACGCAACGAATTCGTGTCGCTCGAGCAAGTCAACAAATGGCCACTCCTCACTATGTTTCCCATGTCCCATCTCCGCCTCTCCAACCAACACCAAGTACGTCTTCACCAACTGAAGGTACCCCTTCTATTGAGCCATCTGTAGAACAGGGAGAAGCAATCACTTCTCCTATGGTGGGGACCGCCTATTTATCAGCAGAACCAGGTGCTCCTCATTTTGTTAAAGTTGGAGATCTCGTAAAGAAAGGGGATACCCTTCTTATTGTAGAAGCTATGAAGGTGATGAACCCGATTCGGGCTCCTCGGGATGGAAAAATCAAAGAAGTTTGTGTGTCCGACACAAAACCTGTTGAATTTGGAGAGACTCTTCTTTTCCTCGAATAACAAAGGATTATTCTATGTTTCAAAAGATTCTCATTGCTAATCGGGGGGAAATAGCCCTCCGCATTTTAAGGGCCTGTCGCGAAATGGGGATTCAGGTGGTGGCTGTTCATTCATCAGCAGATGGTGATGCAATGCACGTGAGATTGGCTGATGAAAGCGTCTGTATTGGGCCAGCTCCTTCCCGGGAAAGCTATTTGAATATGCAAGCTATTCTTTCAGCTGCTGATGTGTGCGGGGTCGATGCAATTCACCCTGGCGTTGGATTTCTTTCAGAAAACGCTGCTTTTGCTGAAATGGTAGAAGAGCATGGTATGAAATTTATAGGCCCTTCACCAGAACATATTCGCCTCATGGGAGATAAGATTACAGCTAAAGAAACGGCTCTAGAACTTGGAATTCCAGTTGTTCCTGGATCCGATGGTGCTTTAGATCCTCAAGGGGATATCGATGCTTTAGCGGAGCGGATTGGGTACCCTGTTTTGATTAAAGCAGCTTCAGGAGGAGGCGGAAAAGGGATGAAGGTTGCCCACAGCTCTGCTGACCTCGATGAAGCTTTACGCCTTGCACGAGCTGAAGCAAAAGCCTGTTTTGGAGATGATCAGGTTTACATGGAAAAATACTTGGGTCGTCCTCGGCATATTGAAGTGCAGGTTATTGCCGACTCCCTTGGAAACGTTGTTCACTTAGGTGAGAGAGATTGTTCTCTTCAAAGGCGTCATCAAAAGGTATGGGAGGAGGCGCCTTCTCCGGCTGTTTCCTCAGAAGCTCGTGCTAAATTGGGTGGAATTGTGGCTAAAGCCATGAAGAAGCTGGGGTACAGAGGAGTGGGGACCGTTGAATTTTTGTATGAGGATGGGGAATTTTATTTTATTGAAATGAATACGCGTCTTCAGGTTGAGCACCCCATCACAGAAATGATTACAGGTATTGATTTGGTGAGGGAGCAAATTCGTGTAGCCGCTGGTCTTCCCTTAAGTTTCCGTCAAGATCAAGTTCGCTTTAAGGGACATGCTATTGAATGCCGTATTAATGCCGAAGACGCCGTAACCTTCATCCCATCACCAGGAAAAATCCAAGATTATCATACACCGGGGGGGTACGGGGTGCGGGTGGACAGCCACATGTATCAAGGATACCAAATCCCCTCTCATTATGACAGTTTAATTGCAAAGCTTGTTGTCCATGGAGAGACGCGCGATGAATGCATTCAACGAGCAAAACGGGCTCTTCACGAATATGTCATTACAGGTATTAATACCCTTTTGCCCCTCCATCGTGGCCTTGCTGATGCTGAAGAAGTCTTGAGTGGGGAGTATGATATTCACTGGTTAGAAAAGTGGCTTGTCTGGAAAACTCAACAGGAAGCTGCTTAGACAGCCATTCTTGACTCTTATCATAATATCTAGAAAGAGGGAAACAGAACCCGCTTTTTTGGGATCAAAAGAAACCTTTCTTTTTTCTTGCGTTTAAAAGAACATAGTGCAAAATTTAGTACCCTACATGAAGGGTTCTTTAGCTGTTTACTAACTATAAAGGGAATAGATTAAATGGTAGTGTCTCAGTTTGGAATTAAAAAAGTTATGAATTTTCTAAAACCAATGCTATATATACATTATGAAGCATTTAGAGAAAAAATCAAGACCGAGAGATATTAATCAACGGGCAAAGCTCATTGTTGATATTGCTATTGGTGATATTGAAGATAAGCCAGACAAAGAAAAAAATAAATCAGCAATGGAATTAGGTACACTTGGAGGAAAAGCTAGGGCAAAAGCTTTAACGCCTGAACAAAGAAAAGAAATTGCTGTAAAAGCTGCTAAAAAAAGATGGAGAAAATAGTCAATTATCTCTTTTAAGGTTATTAGTATTCCAAGCTTCAAGGACTTTATCAATAAGAGTGCTTATAAAATTAATACCCAACCGCTGCCCTAAAGCTAAGATAAATACAAGTTCTATAATTCCTATAACAAACGGTCCACTCCAATTTTGAACATCCTTAAAATAAAAAAAGTCAAGAAGAACAATAATTGCTAAGACCCACATCAAACGTTCTTCCTTTATATTTTTTTCTAAGATTTGTTCTCTTGTTGATAAAGCATCAATTTCTTTATCATCAGATGATGCATTTTTCTTTATATCTTCTTCAATTATTTTATTTACGCTTTTCTTCATATCTATTTTTATATTCTTCTAGAATGTCATATTTAGAAATAATTTTATTCCAATTAGGCGTATAATTTTTTGCCCATGCTCCATCTTTGTTGTGAGTGAGTGTAACAAGTTCCCACGGCTTCCTTGTTATTAAGGCTTTCCCTATTTCTTCCATGAAAGAGTTTATATTTTTGTCTGAAATATCTTTTGTATCATAAAAAATGTTTTTTATAGGATCAGCCCCAAATCTTTTGAATTTATTATATTAACCTGAGTTTTGGATAAGGGATAAAAAATATGGTAGGCTAAGCCTTTCTTAAACTTGCAAAAATAAGAAGGGA
>DAIDHR010000042.1 GCA_027459605.1 Alphaproteobacteria bacterium | reverse complement strand
AACATCTTATCCAATTCGCTAATTTTACGCTGGGTTACAAGAAGTTCTGCAAACGATGACATTTCTTATCCTTTTCAATGAGTTAGCCTAATCTTAGACTATCACATCTCTAGGACTTTTGCAGCAGGTTCTATGAGATAGAAGGACGTACGGAGAGGGTGTACAACGTCGGTCCTCTAAAATATATGGTTGACAGTGACAGCAATACAAATCTTGATGTTATAGATAAAAGGACGCAGAAACCTCTTTCTTCGGTTAAATTACACTCAATATTTAGACCACACAATCACCGTACACGACCAGGAGATTTTTTTGCCCTTTTCCGCCGAAAGCCTTAGAAGGGGCTTCTCATCTTTTTCTTGCATTCCTTGAAAAGGTGGATAATATAGAATAAATTTTTCCTACTGGTAAACAGAAGTGGGTTTCTACCCACTTTTTTTATTGGATAAAGGCTGATGAGTTTTGAGCAACATATTGAAGATATTGTAACCGCCCCTCTTCTGACAAGAGGGTATAGAATTGTGCGTATTCAACTTCAAGGCTCCAAGCGAAAGACACTCCAGATTATGATTGAGCATATAGATGGGCGTGACGTTACAGTTGATGACTGTGCTCTTGTTAGTACAACAGTTTCCGTCTTGTTAGATGTGGACGATTCGATTCATGAATCCTATATATTAGAAATAAGCTCCCCCGGTCTAGATCGGCCCCTGATTACGAAAAACGATTTTAAGAGATTTGCGGGCTCAATGATTAAAATTGAACTCAAACTCCCTTATCAAGGGAGTCGCCGATTTAAAGGACTTTTACTGGGAGTTGAGGGTGATCTCGTAAAAATTGAGCTTGATCCCCAAAAGGAAGTTGCAGAGTTTGCCTTTTCTGACATACAAAGGGCTAAGCTCATTCCTGATTATGAAATGTCCAGGTCAAATTGAGGAAAAAATGACGGAAATATATGTAGGCCCCGGAAATCGTGAACTTTTGCTGGTTGCTGAAACCGTGGCCAGAGAAAAAGCTATCGAAAAGGAACAAGTTTTAGAAGCCATGGAGCAAGCTATTCAAAAAGCGGGCCGCTCTAAATATGGCTATGAGCATGATATTCGTGCCAAAATCGACCGCAAAACGGGTGAAATTACCCTTATGCGTTGCCGCGAAGTTGTAACGGAGATCGAAAATCCCTTTACCCAAATGACTTTATCTGAAGCCAATGCCATTGACCCCAATCTAAAGGTGGGTGACCTATTGACGGAAATACTCCCTCCCATAGACTTTGGAAGAGTTGCTGCACAAACGGCGAAGCAGGTTATCTTCCAAAAAGTACGTGACGCTGAACGCCTGCGCCAATACGAAGAATACAAGAATCGCATCGGAGATATCGTCAGTGGTATTGTCAAGCGTATTGAATTTGGAAATGTCTTTATCGAACTAGGACGGGCAGAGGCCCTCCTCCGCCGCGATGAAATGATCCCTCGGGAGAACTTCCGGGTTGGTGACCGTGTACGGGCTTACATTTTTGATGTAAGAGAAGAACCTCGGGGGTCTCAAATTTTCGTCTCCCGCAGCCGTCCTGAATTCATGGCAAAGCTCTTCATGCAAGAGGTCCCTGAAATCTATGACGGGATTATCGAAATTAAATCTGTCGCAAGAGACCCTGGAAGTCGGGCTAAAATTGCTGTAACGACATCTGATCCTTCCATTGACCCTGTCGGATCTTGCGTTGGAATGCGAGGAAGTCGGGTCCAGGCGGTTGTTTCTGAACTTCAAGGCGAAAAAATTGACATTATCCCTTGGTCATCTAATCCTGCTACCTTTATCGTAAATGCTCTTGCTCCCGCTGAAGTAGCTAAAGTTGTCGTCGATGAGGAAAATCAACGTATTGATGTTGTTGTTCCTGACGAACAACTGAGCCTTGCCATAGGAAGACGAGGCCAAAATGTCCGTTTAGCTTCAATCCTAACTGGCTGGAAAATAGATATTTTGACCGAAGCTCAAGAATCCGAGCGCCGCCAGGAGGAAATTAAAGTTCGGTCCAAGCTTTTTGTGGAAGCCCTTGACGTGGATGAAATGATTGCTCATCTCCTCATTGGAGAAAGCTTTACAAAAGTTGAAGAAGTTGCTTTCATCGATTTGGATGAATTAGCCTCTATTGAAGGGTTTGATCGAGATTTGGCTGAAGAACTTCAAAAACGAGCAAAAACTTATCTTCAAACTCAAGAGCGCCATTTGACAAAGCGCTTAAAGGAGCTCAAAGTAGATAAAGAATTGAGCTCTCTAAAAGGTCTAGACCTCAATATTGTGGTTGCTCTTGCTGAAAAGGATATCAAAACACTCGATGACCTGGCTGATCTTGCCACAGATGAGCTTCTTGAGCTTCTCCCTGAAGGGAACCTCACGGAAGAAAAGGCTCAGCAAATTATTATGGCAGCCCGAGCCCATTGGTTTGAGGCTGAAGAAAGTTCAACTGAGAGCTAGTTATCATGACAGATACGGACAAGAGTAAAGACGAGAAAAAGCCGCTGACACTTTCAGCAAAAACCCTTACCTTAAAAAAGGGAGGAGAAAGTGCACATGTGCGCCAAAGTTTTACGCATGGCCGCTCCAAAACTGTAACTGTTGAAGTTAAGAAAAAACGCGTTATTCTTCCCGATCAACAAAAAAAACAAGGAAAAACACCCAGTGATAAACCTCTGAGCAGTGCTGGACTAACTCCTCAACAGATAGAAGAAAGGCTCAAAGCTCTTCATGGAGCCATAAAAACTCAAGCCGCAGAGGCTGACAGAAGCCGGCAAGAAACTATCGACGAACAAATTCATTTAACGTCAGAACAAGAAAAAGTTTCAACTGTCGAAGAAGAGCCAGTCAGCCCTGAAGCAATCATTCCTCCATCTATTATGGAAGGCGAGATTCCTACTCCCACAGAGGCCGCACACAAAAAGAAAACAGTTTACTCATCCTACGGCGATGAAGAGGAAGAAGAGTTGGCTCGCCGGGGAAAAGGAGAACCGAAGGTCAAAGTTCCACTGCCCAAACGTTCTGAGCCTCGCAGGCGTAGCGGTAAACTCACCATTGTTCAAGCATTAAGAGGGGAAGAAGAAAAGCCAAGCCGCAGCCTTGCTTCCATGAGAAGATTGCGTGAAAAGCGCAAAATGGCAGGCATTGAGAAACCTCAGCAAAAAGTTATCCGCGAGGTCATTATTCCTGAGGTAATAACCGTTCAAGAACTTTCTAATCGTCTTGCTGAACGGGGAGCGGATGTCATCAAAGCTCTTATGAACATGGGCGTCATGGCCACGATTACTCAGTCAATTGATGGGGATACGGCTGAGCTCATTGCAACTGAGTTTGGTCACCAGGTAAAACGAGTATCCGAGTCAGATATAGAAATTGGGCTACATGTTAAGGAAGACGATACTTCACAAATGCAGTTTCGTCCTCCTGTCGTTACAGTTATGGGCCATGTAGATCATGGAAAAACCTCGCTTCTTGATGCATTGCGTAAAACAGATGTGGTTACAGGAGAAGCTGGTGGAATTACACAACATATTGGCGCTTATCAAGTAAGCTTAAGATCTGGGCACAAAATTACCTTTATTGACACCCCTGGTCACGCTGCCTTCACGGAAATGAGAGCGCGAGGAGCAAATGTCACAGATATTGTCGTTCTAGTTGTGGCCGCTGATGATGGCGTAAAGGATCAAACCATTGAGGCGATTCATCATGCCAAAGCAGCAAATGTTCCTATTATTGTAGCCATTAACAAAATAGATAAGCCAGACGCCAATCCTGAACGCGTCCGAAACATGCTCATGCAACATGAGATTTTCCTCGAAAAGGTCGGAGGCGATATCATGGACGTGGAAGTCTCCGCAAAACAAGGAATTAACCTAGATAAACTTGAAGAAACTATTCTCCTTCAAGCTGAAATACTTGACCTAAAGGCAAACCCAGACCGTCTGGCTGAAGGCGTTGTTGTCGAGGCGAAACTGGAGCGTGGTCGAGGTGTTGTGGCCACGGTTCTCGTCCAAAAGGGAACCCTTAAGGTTGGTGACATTTTTGTTGCAGGTTCTGAATATGGTCGTGTCCGAGCCCTTATTGATGACCGTGGTAACCAGGTCGAATCAGTTGGTCCTTCTGTTCCTGTAGAAGTCTTGGGCTTTAATGGAGCTCCTCTGGCCGGAGATGACTTTGTTGTCGCAGAAAGTGAGACTAAGGCGCGGGAAGTCTCTGAATTCCGCCAACGTCGGGCACGTGAATCCAAATCGGCTCTTTCTGCACGCGGAACCATGGAGCAAATGTTCTCAAAGATTGCGGCTGGTGAGGTTAAAGAGCTGCCTCTTATTATCAAATCCGATGTCCAAGGTTCTATGGAAGCTATTAGTGGCAGCCTTGCTAAACTTGCAACGGAAGAAGTTAAAGTGAATACTCTTCATTCCGCTGTTGGTGAGATTACGGAAAGCGATGTTACCCTAGCAAAAGCTTCTCAAGCTATGATTATAGGATTTAATGTCCGAGCCAATCCACAAGCTCGGGAAGCCGCCAAGCGAGATGGCATTGAAATTCGTTACTATTCAATTATTTATGATGTTGTCGATGATGTCAAAGCTGCTCTTGCAGGTCTATTAGCCCCTACTTTGCGGGAAAAATATCTTGGAGCTGCTACTATTCGCGATGTCTTCTCCATTTCGAAAATCGGAAAAGTCGCGGGATGCATGATCACAGAAGGGATTGTTAAACGTGGAGCAAAAGTGCGTCTACTAAGAGATAACGTTGTTATTCATGAGGGAAGCCTCAAAACTCTTAAACGTTTCAAGGACGAAGTGAAAGAGGTCCGTGAAGGGTATGAGTGTGGTATGGCCTTTGAAAACTATAATGATATCAAAGTAGGCGATACCATTGAGTGCTTTGAAATAGAAGAGATCTCACGGACACTTGATTAATGACCAGGTCAAAGGGAAAAGCCCCCAGTCAGCGTCAGCTGAGGGTGGGAGAGGAAATACGTCATATCTTAGCGGCAACTCTGGCTCATCAGCATTCTGGTAATGAATTGCTCGACAAAACTTCAATTACTGTCACCGAGGTTCGTGTAAGCCCTGATCTTCAAAATGCGAGTGTTTTTATTGTTCCTTTGGGAGGCCAGCATCTTCCCGAAATTTTAGCAGCGTTCAAAGAAAGAGCATGGTTTTTTCGCAAAGAAGTTGCCCATCAGTTAACAACACGCATAACACCCCGCCTTGTGTTTCAGGCAGACCTCTCTTTCGATGAGGCCGCCCGAATAGAAGCCCTTCTCAGCTCTCCCAAAGTGAAGAGAGATATTGAAAACAAGGAATAACCTCCTGTTTTTTCATTTCTTTTTTTCTTCTTCCCCTTGGTGCCCGTTCTTACGTGCATTGAGCTGCTTTATTACCTCTCTTTTAGCCTCTTCAACACTTTGAAGATCCCCGCCTTGTCTTCTGTTGATACGCTCATATGGATCATGCATTTTATCTTTTTCCGAATTTAGTGGAGAGCTTGGTTGATTTACCCCTGGAGGAATCGGCGATTTGCTACGTTGTTGGCTGCTGGAGTTATCCGCTGCGAAAGATGCTGGAGTCTTAGTAGAAGAAGGATTTATCCTTGCAGGGGGAGATATACTCACAGGCTTCCTTTGAACATCAGAAGTGAGCTTACTTGGTGGAGGATTCCCATAAGGTAGCTTATTTGTGGGACGATTTATTAATGGAGGATTGCGGTTCCCCTCTAATTTCTCTTTCATCTGTTGAACAAGCGAAGGATTCTCTGGACTAGACGAAATGACAATTTGAGGATGCTCTGGAGCAGTTTTAGCACGCCCACGAAGCTGCGGATTTTTCTGAAGCTTAATTTCTTCATCAAAGGGTGGATTTTGTTGGATCTTATTAGAGTTTATTTCTATAGGAGTAGCTGGTAGACGCTTCTTCCTCTGCTCTTCAAATAATTTATCACTTTTCTCTACACCTTTACCTTCATCAGAAGAAGATTTGCTTGATGTTGGAGAAACCTTCAGACGAGATTTATCTTTCTCGCCATCCTCTTCATCTGAAGAAGATGTGCTTGAGTTTTTCTGAAATTTCTTCATAAACTTAAAGCCCTTTCTCTCTCTTTCATCTGGAGAAAAAGATTTTGGGGAAGATGACAAAGAAATTATTTGATTCGTTGTCTTTGATCCCTCCGTTTCCTCGTTCGAAGAATCTGCAAACCCATAGGTTCGATGAGTGTCTTGGAGTTTTGGTGGTATCCGACCTGAGGGATAAATCTGGAGGATACGCCCCCCAGATAACGAATTGAATGTTAAATCTGGTTCAGAAACATCAATCTTCTTCTCCCCATCCTCATGACTAAGTTTATCTAAAATACCACCAGAATTTTCTTTTTTCTTTTTTTTCTTACCTTTCTTTCCATTAATTCCAACCTTTTTTTCCTCTTCTATCGCTTTATTGATTTGAAATTCATAGCTTTGTAGAAGAAGAGCGTAGTACGGATTCAATCGGGTTTTATACGAATCTTCAATGGAGATCATAAGGTGTCCCAATGCTTCAAATCCCTCCATTTCAACTAGATTTAGTCTTCTTATTTTTTCGGAATTTTGATCAAGCGCTTGATATCTTTCAACAGAATTTTTTATATAAGTTTCTGCATTTTGTTCAAAACCGTCAAAGTCGATTTTGTTGGATTCCCCATCCAAATTTGAAGTATGTTGTTCAATGTTGAAAAGGTCTCCCTCAGAAGCTTTAGGACGTTTTGGCGATATTGGCGATTTAATTTCGGACGGCTCCTGTTTGTTTTCAATACTTTTTAAGGTTGAATTAAAAGTAGCTAACTTTGCCTGAAGATCGTTAAATGCACCTATTCGCTGGTTAATACACTTTCCTATAAGCTTCTCCCTATCGTTCCACAGGGTGTCAGGCTTAGTCTTAGAAGCTTCTAAAATAGATTTATAGGAAGGGTTGAATTCTTGCTTATAAGATTTTTCAAGAGTTATAAGCACAGCACCAATCTTTATAACTTTGTCTTTTTCAACTTCAGTTAGGCTTTTGAAAGTTTTGTCAAAACTTGTAAAAAATGTCCTGATAGCATTTTCTGCCCTTCTCTTAAAATCATCAGTGGAGACTTTACCATGATCAAGGTTTGATGTCGTTTGCATAATATTTGCGAGGCTTGCCATATCCAAATTTCTCTCTTCTGGAGTAGGTTTCAGCTCATTTAATTCTTCTTTATATGAATGAATCATTTTATGGAGACATGTTGTCCACTCATCTCGTTTCTTAAACGGCTGGTTATTAGAAACTTGGACCTTTTGTTGAGATAAAGGAGTTTTGGAGCTTGTTTCATCCTTATCAGTTACCATTGCCTGAACTTGGGTGATAATAGCTGTTGAAAGGTAGAGGGAAAGAAGAAAGGGAGATTTACGCATTTACTTCACCTTAAAAAAATTAACACCAATACAAAAATAAAGTAAACTGTAAACACACTTTTTTAACTATGCAAGAAAAAAATAAATTTTTAAAAAAATAAATTTTTTTAGGTACATAATAATCTATAATTTCTTTTTAACTTTGGAACTATGCTCTCTACCTACGAGAAGATTGATCACTAAGACAGTATCATCTACAAATAACCCTTGGAATAGGGTTGACTTACCTCCTCAAAAAAGCAAACTTGTCCTCATTGTTTTTCATAATCCATAGGGGCCAATGCGACAAGGTTTAAGCAAGCTCTTTACAATCGGTTTTTGTCTTGTGCTTGCTTACGGCCTAATATTTTACGTATCCTTTAAACGCCCAAACCCCTCAATCGAGGATCCTTCTCAAGTTGCTCAATCTAAGCCAGATCCTGAAGAAGTCACCGAGGCTGAGGAAGGGCCCTATGATGAGACTTTAACAATTAAGGAAGGTGATACCCTTGCCAGCATCTTAAGTCGTTTGGATATTCCTTCACCTCAAGCCCATGAAGCTATGACAGCCCTCTCAAAAGTCTATAATCCACATGACTTGAGGGTCGACCAAGAAGTTTACGTCATTTATGATAACCAAGTTGAGGGCTCCCATTATGATCTTAAATTCCTTAGGATTCGAGCGGATATTGACCATGACGTCGAGCTTGTCCGCACAGGGAGCAATCATTTCCAAGCCACAAAATATAAAAAGGACCTCAAGCATGACTACATGAATGTTGGGGGGAATATTCAAGTCAGTCTTTATTCAGATGCTTTAAAAGAAGGGGCTTCGCCAAAGATGCTCTATGATATGATAAAAGCCTTCAGCTATGACGTAGACTTTCAAAGAGATATTCAACCTGGAACTGAATTTTCACTTTTCTATGATGTCTATAAGGACGAAGAATCTGGGCTTGAACGACCAGGTGAGCTCCTTTATGCCCGCCTTGTCCTCGATGGGAAGCCGTATGAGATTTACCGTTTCCAAGCCCCCGGAGAGGTTCCAGGTTATTATACGAGAACTGGCGAAGCCGTCCGCAAAGCTCTCCTTCGCACCCCCATTGATGGCGCAAGGCTAACCTCCGGCTTTGGCAATCGAAAACATCCTATTCAAGGGTATACAAAAATGCACAAGGGCGTTGATTTCGCTGCCCCCAAAGGAACTCCCATTATGGCTGCAGGTGATGGAGTCATTGAACGATGTAACCGTTACGGCGGATATGGGAATTATATATGCATTCGTCATAATGGGAGCACTAAGACAGCTTATGCTCACATGAGCCGTTTTGCGAAGGTCAGTGCGGGAAGTAGGGTTCGCCAAGGCCAAATCATCGGCTATGTTGGGAATACAGGAAGCGCCACGGGCCACCACCTTCACTTTGAGATTATTCAAAATGGCAAGCACATAAATCCACAAAAGGTCACCCAGCTTCCGAAATCTAAGCTTGGCGGCAAGGCATTAAGAGAATTTAAAGATGCAATTGTTAGAATTGAAAAATTACTACAAGACAAAAACCAACAACCTATGCTTATCCCCGCAAGTAAACTCCTTCCTTCAGAGTCCCCTGGACCTTAAGCCTCAAAATCGTGTGAAATCTCACACGTGATAAACCCAATGAGATATAGAAAAAAATTAACTTTTTATGGAAGCTGGCGTCCCCAGCGGGATTCGAACCCGCGTTGCCGCCGTGAAAGGGCGGCGTCCTAGGCCTCTAGACGATGGGGACCTGCGTGACCTCTTCTTTACAAGGTGTTGTCCTCAAAAGCAAGACTGAAATTTAATTCTTTCGACTCTCAGTCCGCATAAAGGCTGGCATATGCTCTCCAAACCCTAGCACCTCCTTAGACGGAGTGGTTTCTTTTTGTCCCGTATTTTTTTGATAGGAAGGTTTTTTCGTTTGAAATGAAGTTTGAGCCTTCATTTCGGTTTCTTTTACTTCAGGACTCAATTGGTACTCCTCAATTGTTTTATTCAAACTCTTAAAAATTAAAGCTAGGTATTTCTCCTCGTGGGGAGAAACGAAAGTAAAAGATTTTCCTTCCTTTCCGGCTCGCCCCGTCCGCCCAATCCGGTGAATATAATCCTCAGGATTTGTGGGGACGTGAAAATTAATAACCGCTGGTAAATCTTCAATATCAATGCCCCGCGCTGCAACATCACTTGCGATCAAGAGATCAACTTCTCCTTCTTTAAAGGCTTTCAGAGTTTCATTCCGGGAGGCTTGGCTTAAATCTCCATGGAGCGCCCCTACTTTAAACTTATGACGGCGCATGGAATTATAAACAGTGTCAACTTCTACCTTGCGATTACAAAAAACAATGGCCTGCTTAAGGTTCAGTTGCTTTAAAAGACTTCTTAAAGCATTGCGCTTATTTTTCTCTGGCACCCGAACGATGTACTGCTCAATACTGGTAGCTGCATGTTTAGGGGAAGAAATTGTAATTTTCTCAGGACTCTTTAAAAACTTTTTTGTAAGCGCTTGAATGGGAGGTGGCATCGTGGCTGAAAAAAGGGCCGTTTGATGAGAAGGTAAAACAGAAGCAATCCGTTCAATATCGGGAATAAATCCCATATCAAGCATGCGATCGGCCTCATCAATCACAAGCATCTTTACGTCATTCAGAAGGATTTTCCCCCTGTCATATATATCCAAAAGTCGCCCTGGGGTTACGATTAAAACGTCAACTCCTTTAGATAGCTTTTTTTCTTGGTCGGCAAAAGATTCTCCCCCAATCAGCACGGCAACCGTAAAGCGATGATGTTTTCCATAAATGGCAAAATCTTCGGCAACTTGCGTTGCTAACTCACGTGTTGGCTCAACAATGAGAGAGCGGGGCATCCGAGCTCTTGCGCGTCCACGAGTCAGAATGTCCAAGAGGGGCAAAACAAAAGAGGCTGTTTTCCCAGAACCGGTTTGAGCAAGTGCAATCACATCACGTCCTTCAAGGATGAGAGGAATTGCTTTTTCTTGGATGGGGGTGGGCATTTCATATCCCACCTCTGAGATTGCCTGAAGAGTTTTCTGGTTCAACCCTAAATTTTTAAATGACATACCTTCCATACACAAAGAAAGAATAATTAAACACTGTCATCTTAAAGACTAAACTCTTAACAAAAGTCAAATACTTCTTTAAGAAAGGGTTAAAAAAAAGTAGAAACAGCTTTCTAGAGGCAAATTCGCCATAGTTAGCCCCCTTGTAGAGTGGTTGTAAAAAACATACACTTTCTGCAATCTTATTATATAAAAGGAAACCATGACCCTTACCGTAAAAGCCATCTCCTTAGACATGTGTAAGATAATTGCCGATGCCAGCGAGGAAGCCGCCCTTAAAAAGAATCTTAAAATTGTTATTGCAATCTTAGATAATCATGGGAGCTTGAAGTATTACCGTCGGATGGATGGCAATAATTTCATTAGCGTTCGAATGGCTCAACTGAAGGCCTTTACAGCTGCCAGCATCCCTATCTCGACAAAGGCATTGGCTGAAAGAAACCAAAAGCTTCCAAACGGACCCTATATGAGTGTTCCAGGCATTGTTCTCCTAGAAGGAGGTCTTCCCATTATCACGAAGGACGGCCAGCATATTGGAGCCATTGGTATTAGCGGAGCAACCCCTGAGCTCGATGGACTCTGTGCCCAAGCCGGCCTCGATGCCATTCATGATTTACTGTGACCCAGTCTTGAAAACTTACTTCAGTTGGTAAATGACTTTTACCCCTTTGTGCGCATGAGTCGACCTTTTTCTCTCTGCCAGTCCCGCTCTTTTTCGGTAGCTCGTTTATCGGCCTTTTTCTTACCCACACCAAGGCCTAACTCAACTTTAGCAAGCCCCCGTTTATTAAAATAGATGGATAAAGGGACAAGCGTCATCCCTTTCCGTCTGATCGCCCCTAAAAGTCGATTTAACTCTCGGCGACGCAAAAGGAGTTTACGAGGACGCTTGGGTTCATGGTTAAATCGAGCAGCCTCAAAATACTCAGGAATGAAGGCATTAATGAGATACAGCTCATCCCCCTCATCGGAAGCATAGGATTCAGCAATACTCCCCTTCCCTGCCCGTAGCGATTTAACCTCACTACCATAAAGGACAATGCCAGCCTCAAAAGTGTCTTCAATCTGGTAATCAAACCGCGCCCTCTTATTAAGAGCCACGACTTTTTTGGAGGTAGTCATTTTTTCCTCACTAAAGCCAAAGGCTCCCAAAGACCCAGCGTGACTAAGGCATTCTCAACGGCATCTTGGGTTTCAGGCCTTAAGGGTCCAAAGGGAAGGCGCATTTCTGGAGAAACTCCATGGGTTAAAGTCATAGCATATTTTAAAGGAGCAGGGTTCGTCTCTAAAGAAAGGGCAGCAAGCAAAGGAAAAGCCCGCTTCCATAATTTTTTAAAGGCCCCAAGATCGCCCTCATCCCAGGCCTTCAACAAAGAAATAAACAGATGAGGAACAACGTTCGAGGCGGCTAAAATTCCGCCATCTCCTCCCATGGCTAAATAAGCAGCAAGTGGTTCATCATTTCCGGTCAGAAGGCTAAATCGATCACCAAGAGCACACCTTATCTCTGAAGTTTTGATAATGTTGGGTGCAGCATCCTTAAACCCTTGAACTGCCTCATAAGGAGCTAACTTAACAAGAGTTTCAAGGGACGTATCAATACCCGTTCGAGCAGGATTATTATAAATAATAAACGGAATGCCAGCCTTTTCGCTAACCTTCTTGTAATAGAGGTAGAGATTTTCTTGAGAAGGCTTAATATACCAAGGAGTAATAATGAGTGCAGCATCAGCACCAACTTTCTGTGCCTGATTCGCGAGCTCAATTGTATCTTCTATAGAAAGGGTTGCAGTCCCTGCAATAACCTTGGTCTTGCCTTTACAAATACGAACGCAAATTTCAATAATTCGCTTTTGTTCTTCTTTAGATAAATATAAAAATTCCCCTGTTGACCCGCAGGGAACTACCCCGTTTACACCTGCCTCAACTTGAAACGCCACCATCTCTTCTAGTTTTTTTTCATCTACCTTCCCGTTACGGAATGGTGTAATGATTGCCGTATAAACACCTTCAAACATGCGACGCCCTTTTTATCGAGGTAAATCCTACAATGATCATACAATTCTTTAAATCGCTCTACAAGCCACTCGCATTAAGCATATGCTTTGTAGAGTCGATCCAAGCTCTTTCCGTTGAACAAGAGTTAAGAGCTTGTAAGCCAGCTCTCTTGGTTCAACTCAATGGCCAAAAAAGACTCCCCACAAAGGGGTGCCCTGTAGCGCAGAACTTAGGTATATGGCTTGGAACTTTAAGGAACCCTGATCAATTTAGCCCGCAAGAACTTATGGGCTTTCTCTCATCCCACTCCCATTGGCCTCAATATAATAAGCTCTGTAAAAACGCTGAAGAGGTTATTGCAAAACAAGCGGCACCTTATGAAATTTTGACTTGGTTTGGAAAGCATCCCCCCCAAACTCCAATTGGTGTTATTGCTTATGGGAAAACTCTGCTTTCCCAGAATAAGAAAACCCAAGCTCGCGACATAGTTCGCAAAGGATGGACAACCCTCGAGTTAACGGGAAACGAAGAAAAGGATTTTCTCACCCATTTTTCCAAGCTTCTGAATGAAAAAGATCATATTGCCCGCGTTCGGTTTCTCCTCTTGAATGAATCTGTGGATGAGGTAAAGCGTCATATATCTCGCCTGCCTGCCCACTTCCAAAGGGTTGTTGCAACGAAGATAGCCTTAATAAAAAATAAATCTGATGCTCTTTGTCTCTTAAACTCACTTCCCCCTGAGTCCCTCCGTGATGAAGGGCTTTTGTATCACCTAACAAACTGGCACCGCAAACGGGGAGAATTTCAAGAAGCCACAAAAATTCTTCTCACGTCTCCTTGTACCTCACCCTTTATTGAAAAGTGGTGGAGAGAACAAAATTATATCGCAAGAGAATTAATTGCCCTTCGCGATTTCAAAACGGCCTACCAACTCCTGGCCAAACACAAGCAAAACCCTGGCTCCGAAAACTTTGCTGATGCGGAATGGCTTTTAGGGTGGATGTCCTTACGTTTTTTAAGAAACCCTAAACAAGCCGAACGACATTTTGCAACTTTTTGTTCCCATGTCCAAAGTGCCATTAGCAAAGCCCGAGGAGCGTATTGGATGGGAAGAACTTATGAAGATCTAAAGAAAGTTGCCCTCGCCAAAAAATGGTATCAAAAAGCAGCCCAATATAAGACAACCTATTATGGTCAACTAGGTGCTGCTAAATTAAGGATCAAGCCCTTCCCCGACTTAACCGATGCCCCCAGGGCCACTCCTGACGAAAAAAAAGCTTTTGAACAAAAGGATCTGGTTAAAGCAGCCCTTATGATCAAAGCTCTTGGAAGTCCTGCAGCCCATGAGTTAAGTAAGTTTCTTTCTCAAATAGCTTCTGAAGCAAAAACAAAAAGTGAAAGAGAGCTTGCTGTCCAATTTGCCCATGCCCTTTCGCCTCGAGATATTGTGTGGACCGCAAAAAAAGCAGGAAATAAAGAGCCTGTCTTGTTAAAAAAAGCCTACCCTACCCACGCCATCCCCCAAAAAGGCCAGCCATTACCTGAAAAAGCTCTAGTTATGGCTATTGCTTATAAAGAAAGTCAATTTAACCCAAACGCTTGTAGCCCTGCTGATGCCAGGGGACTTTTGCAGATAATCCCTAAAACAGGTGAACTAATCGCGAAAGATTTAGGTATTTACCATAACGAAAGTCTTCTTTACGACCCTCATCATAATCTAGTTCTGGGGTCAACTTATATTTCAAGTCTTTTAAATGACTTCGATCACTCTTATGTTCTAACGAGCGCTGCATATAATGCAGGTCCTGGTCGGGTGCAACGCTGGCTTCGTGATTTTGGAGATCCTCGACAAGGCCAAGTCGATATTGTCGATTGGATTGAACTTATCCCCTTTTCGGAAACCAGGACGTACGTGATGCGCGTTTTAGAAAACGTCTCAACCTACCGTAGCCGAGAAGGAAATCTGAAAAAAACAATTATTGATGATTTAAGTCACTAAACTGATCTTTATAGAACCTGCTGCAAAAGTGTTTGAATGAAGAAGGAAGTTAGAGCGGGAGTTAAAATTGACAAGAAGGGAGGGAAA
>DAIDHR010000041.1 GCA_027459605.1 Alphaproteobacteria bacterium | reverse complement strand
GTATTTCACTCCCTTCCTGTCAATTTTAACTCCCGCTCTAACTTCCTTCTTCATTCAAACACTTTTGCAGCAGGTTCATTATAGTGTTCTTCAAATCTTTTTATTTTCCTATTACAATATTTATCATATGCTTCTGCCATTTGGATGAATTTTTCTCCAGCAATTTGCCCAGGGCGGAATTTATACTCGGTAATTTGTATTAAAGCGAATAGTTGCTCTTGAATCGCTTCAAATGACTCCGGGGAAAGCTTTGGATTACCTAACTTCATCGTAAGTTTTTTTGTCTTACTGGCGTACTCTTCAATAGTTCCTGTTAAAGGATCAAACTTTACCGCTTGTCCTAAAGATGTGCTGGTAAGAACAGCGAATGTTGCTAAAGTTAATATCTTTTTCATAAAATACCTTTCATAAAAGCTGAGTGTAGAGTACATTTAATGGATTATTGTTTCGATTTCAAGAAAATTTCACCACTTTTTATATAAATAGGGTTTAACTTATTTAAATAACAATGTCTGAGTCGAAGACATATGTAACACCGTACCCTTGGAGCGGGTGAAGGGAATCGAACCCTCGTCTGAAGCTTGGGAAGCTCCTGCTCTGCCATTGAGCTACACCCGCTGCGTTGATTGGGTTATACGCAATTCTATAAGTTGAATCAAGTGATTTTAAGGCTTGTCAAAGCTTACCTTCCTCACTATAAAAGAAAAAATTGAGATGGGAATTTTTTAAAAAATTCAAGGGGGTATAGAATGAAAAATCCTATAATCTATTTTCTGATGTTTATGATTTTTGCGCTAACCCCAGCCTTGGCTCAAGTAAAAAAAGCATCCACTGATTTGACCCCCTATGTTGGATATCGCTACGATAACATCAAGTGGACTGTGAAAGATGGAGCCTCCTTTCAATGGAAGAATCTGAGTTCTATCAATTATGGGTTTAACGGCATGTCAACCTTTAAGGATCGCTACCTGCTCAGATACGATATAGGGCTTGCAAATATTCTAGGGGGGCATCTGAATGACAACAGGTACCTTATTCCCGGTACTCCTGCAACCTCTTCTTCTTTTAAGGGATGGGGGATGGCTTTCCGTCCAAATATCGGCCTTGGTTACAAATTTAAGCCCACCAGACTTTTTAATCTTGAACCCCAACTTGGTTTCTCCTATGACCTTATTTATATAAACAACAATAAAAACTCTGGGCCTTTTTCGTCAGTTAAAAACACGATTCAATGGTACGGGCCATGGCTAGGCTTAGATGCGATTTATAAGATTAAACGGTTTACCCTTGATTTAGGCGCCTTTTATTACCTTGCTTTTTATAAAAATTCAGGAAATTGGAAAGTAACGGCTGCTCCTGTAAAAAATACAATGTCCCAACATGGAACTGGTCAAGGGTTCACTTGTCGCCTTGGGGGCTCCTATGAGATTGTTAAGTCCATGAGTGTCGGTGCAAATGCAGATATTTTATGGAGACAGGTAAGGAATGGACATGATTCACGGACTTTTGATAGCCTCCCTGCGGTTAAGGAAAAGCTTACGAAAGTTAAATGGACGTCTGTGACGGGGAATTTGACATTTACAAAAAGCTTTTAAAAATATGGGCTTTTGATTTCTGGAGGGGAAACCTTTACACCTCACCTCTATTCAGATAGGCTTTTCCGAAGAATATAAATATAAAGTGGACAGTACATGGTTCCTTCTTTAGGGCGAAGTTGGATAGTATGGGCTTGTGCGGCCCTCTTTTTCTGCTATCAGTTTTTGCTGAGAGTATCGCCAAGTGTTATGTCTCAGGAACTCATGGCAGATTTTCAGGTAAATGCATGTGCTCTGGGCACACTCACCTCCTTTTATTTTTATGCGTATTCATTTCTTCAAATTCCGGTTGGAACCCTTTTGGATAAGGTTGGGCCTCGTCGCCTTTTAACAGGTGCAGCGCTCTTGTGTACGGGAGGAAGCATTCTCTTTTCTTATTCGGAGACAGTTATGATGGCTTCAATTGGCCGTTTTTTAATTGGAGCTGGATCAGCCTTCGGGTTCTTGAGTTGCATGAAACTGGGTGTCTTATGGTTCCCTCCCCAGCGCATTTCTATGGTTGTTGGGTTTACCCTTCTTTTAGGAACGCTAGGGGCTATGTCAGGTAGCTATCCCTTATCTTTTCTTGTAGATACTCTGGGATGGCGTCATGCCGTATGGGTTACTGCAGGAGGAGGTATAATTCTTGCCTTTTTAATTACCCTAGTTGTGAGAGACCAAGCCCCCAAAAACTTAAGAGAGTATATCGAAAAACATCATGCTTTTGGCAGTCCCTCTCTCACCATTTCAGAGGGACTGCAGGTCATTGTGAAGAAGGGACAAACATGGCTTCTCGCTTTTTATGGTATTATGATGTATGTCCCCTTGGCGGGATTTGCGGATATGTGGGGAGTTCCCTTTCTCACCCAAGTTCATCATTTAAATAAACAATTTGCTTCTTTATCAACATCTGCTCTTTATTTAGGGGTAGGTATTGGAACCCCTCTTTTTGCTTTTCTTTCAGACCGACTTAAGAGATTTAAGATTTCTTTGCTGGGATCGGCTTTGGGAGCTTTGGTTCCATTTATGGTCATTATTTATGGCCCTGATCTTCCTTCTTATACAGTTGTTATAATGCTTTTTATTGCTGGAATTATGCTTGGTGGACAGTTTATGGCTTATTCTATTGTTTGTGAAATTAACCCTCTCTCTGTAAGTGGAATGGCGACTGGATTTCAGAACATGGTTTGTTTGTTAAGTGGAGTGATTTTTCAACCCTTTATTGGATGGCTTTTGGATCTTTTTTGGGAAGAAGCTTATGAGAACGGCGTGAGATTTTATTCAAGCGCCACCTATCAAGTAGCTCTCACGAGTGTAATTCTAGCCCTTCTCTTTGCGATTTTGGCGTCCCTTTTTATCAGGGAAGCTTACCCTGAACGAGAATAAATTCGCAATTGACCCTGGACAAATGGATCTTTAAGGTTGGGAAAATTTTAACGTGTTTGTGTATAGGTCATGAAAAGTACTGCATCATCTACGGGTAAAAACCATCAGCTGCAGGACAAGCATTCTTCAGGTTTTTTTGTAAAAAGTTGGCTTATCTGGGGATGTGCTGCTCTCTTTTACTGTTATCAATTTATGCTTAGAGTATCCCCTGGTGTTATGGCCGATGATCTTATGGCGTCCTTTCAGGTTGATGCGTGTGCTTTAGGGGCATTAACAGCATTCTATTACAATACCTATGCGGCCTTACAAATACCTGTTGGGACGTTGATGGATCATTTTAAGCCAAGGCGAATGTTAACCGTGGCTGTTATTCTATGCAGCTTGGGAACTTTGGTTTTCTCATCGGCAGAAACTCTGACAATTGCCGCATTTGGAAGAGCGATGATTGGGGCTGGTTCTGCAGTTGCTTTTTTGAGCTGTTTAAAATTAGGGACCCTCTGGTTCCCCTCACAAAAGCTTCCTTTGGTTGTTGGAATGACCCTCCTTTTAGGGACAACAGGAGCCATTTCGGCAGGATCACCCATGGCGTGGCTTGTCCAAGCCACAGGGTGGCGATATGCTCTATGGTTAGTGGCTTTTGTTGGTTTTGGTATAGCATTATTGGGATGGATTGTGGTTCGGGATAAAGCTCCTGCCTCCCTTGAAGAAGAGATCCTCAGCAGTCATGGAGATGATAAACATACAGTTGTTCATGAAGGTGTTCTGACAAATATCCTTGAAGTTATTCGCAAGCCCCAGAGCTGGTTCATAGGTCTTTATGGAGCCTTTATGTATGTTCCTCTGTCTGGGTTTGCAGATTTGTGGGGGCCTCCCTTTCTGATGTCTGTTTATCAATTCGATAAGGCTACTGCTGGAGCTGCCGTCTCTGCTCTTTATGTGGGGATAGGGCTTGGATCCCCTCTCTTTCCCCTTTTATGCCAACGGCTTGAGGCTTATAGACCAACTGTCTTGATCTCAGCGGTTGGGGCAATGATAATTCTTTCTCTTGTTTTCTACCTTCCCGTCCTACCATTTTGGTTACTAGTTATGCTATTATTCTTTGCGGGACTTTTTTTAGGAGGACAATTTTTAGCATTTTCAATGACATGCGCTTTAAACCCCTTGTCTGCAAGTGCGACTGCAGGGGGGGTTCATAATATGATATGTATGTTGAGTGGAGTTATTTTTCAGCCTTTAATTGGTCGGCTTTTAGATTATAGTTGGCAAGGAAGTTACGTAAATGGGGTTCGCGTTTATACTCACTCTGATTTTACCTTTGCTTTTTCTTCTATTAGTATATCATTGTTATTGGCTTGTGTTATGGTTTCCCTTATAGAAGAAAAATATTTAAGATAAGGATAACAAATGAAAAGCAAACACTATCTCTCTCTCATTCTTATAATCCTTTTCAATTCAAGGGTATTTGCTGGATGTATCCATGTTACCGATCCTTGGATGCCGCCTACAAGAGGCCCAGATGCTCTTGTTTACATGAGGATTATCAATACTTGTCCTAGGATTATTAGGCTCATTTCCGTTGAATCTCAAGTAGCCCCCTACTTTGAATTTCATGTTCACGTAAAGGGTATTAGAAGGCAAATGAAGCTGGCCAGAATTGATTCTATCGATATTCCAGGACGAGGGAATATAACTTTAAGGCCTGAGACAGGAGAGCACATTCGGTTAGTGAGGATTAATCAACAAATTTTACTTAATGATAATATTCCTGTTACCCTTCGTTTTGCAAATAGGGAGAATATTAATGTTCTTATTCCCGTGAGAGGGTCTCGATAAAACCACTAGGTACCCTCGTTTTATCATCCTTAACCCGTTGATTTTAGTTAATGAAAGGGTCATTGACTTTGCAAGTTTTTGGGAACTTTTTAAATAATCTCCGTTCTCGCCTTACAGTTTCTGAAATTGTGGGCCAAAAGGTTAAGCTTACACGGAAAGGAAGAGAATTTATCGGGCTCTGTCCCTTCCATCATGAAAAAACACCCTCCTTTACAGTTAACGATGAAAAAGAATTTTACCATTGCTTTGGATGCGGTGCACATGGTGATGTTATTCGATTTTTGGTGGAAGCTCATCATTATTCTTTCCTTGAAGCCGTTAAAGAGCTTGCAGGTCGAGCAGGTCTTTCTATGCCTCAAGATTTTGCCGAAAAGAAAGAAGAACAAGGGGAAGACTTGGGCGTTCTTCGCCAAGCCGTTCAAGAAGCCAGTCTTTGGTTTCATAAAAATTTATTCCTCTCAAAGTATGGGGAGTCCCTTCGGTATGCAGATCGGCGAGGTCTTACGCGGGAAACACTAAAGAAGTTTACCTTGGGCTATGCTCCTGAAGGCCGCCACAATTTAGAAACTTATTTGAAAGAAAAGGGTTTTTCTGAAGATATTCTTCTAAAGGTAGGTCTTTTGGCGAGAAGTGAAGAAAATTCTCTTCCCTATGACAAATTTCGCCGTAGGTTTATGTTCCCTATTCAAGATCAAAAAGGACAGGTTGTGGCCTTTGGTGGCCGCCTTTTAGAGAAAGGGGAGCCAAAGTACCTAAACTCTCCAGAAACACCTCTTTTTTCTAAAGGAAAGCTTCTTTATGGATATTATTATGCTAAGGAGGAGAAAGCCCCAGCGGATCCCCTTATTATTGTTGAAGGATATATGGATGTCATTTCTCTTCACCAAAGAGGGTATAAAGGAGCCGTAGCTCCCCTTGGGACTGCTCTGACCGAAGATCAAATTCTTTTAGCTTGGCGGCTCAGCCCAGAGCCAATTTTGTGCTTTGATGGGGATGCAGCAGGCCTAAAAGCAGCTGCAAGAGCCGCTGAGCGCGTCTTGCCCCTTTTAAAGCCTGGGTACTCCTTGCGCTTTGCTTTCCTTCCTCATGGGGAAGACCCAGACAGTCTCGTGCAGAAGGGGGCTCTTTTTAATAGTGTTTTGTCCCAAGCCCATTCTCTTTTAGAGGTTCTCTGGATGTTATTAACCCGGGGTAAGTCCTTTAAAACACCCGAACAAAAGGCAGCCCTTCAAAAACAATATACTGGATGGGCCCAATCTATACAAAATTTAGATGTGCGAAAAAGCTATCAGTATGCATTTAAGGACCTTTTTTATAAAAATATAATTGGGACAAAGTTCGTTGGCAAACCTCTTTTTCCTGTAAAAAAGGGAATATTAAATTTTTTGTTAATTTATGAACGATTACTTCTTGCAACTTTAGTAAATCATCCCAATTTATTAGATGAGACTAGTGATGATTTTGCCTTTTTAGAGTTTAAGGGGGCTGGCCTCCAGGATATAAGGGACGCTATGTTGCGTTTTTATTCAGAAGGCGGCCATAAGGACATGAATTTAAAGGAATACCTTCATCATGAAGGATTTGATACAGAATTAAATGACATTTTGTCTCCTCCAGTTTTGATTCATGGAGCCTTTGCAAAGGAATCTGCCTCTTTGGAAGAAGCTCGTGAGGGATGGAGAGAGATTTTTAACCGTATTCAAACTGATTTAGGGAAAAGTGATCTTAAAGCGGCCCAAGATTATTTAGCAAACAATATGTCCATTGAAGCTTGGGAAAGGCTAAAAATGTTAAAAAAAAGCACATTAGTTAAGAGTTGAATTTCTAGCACTAAATATGGTTTAGTGTGCAAAGGATTGTGAAGGGATAGATCAAATGAGCACAACGGCAAATACTGTTGCAGAGACTAACTTCGAGGAGAAGGATGTTAAAGACACACTGAGCGAGAAAGGAATTAAGCAACTTCTTTCTCAGGGAAAGCAGCGCGGCTATATCACTTATGAAGAGCTTAATGACGTTTTGCCCGAAGACAAGCTAAATTCTGAACAAATCGAAGACATTATGTCCATGATATCAGATATGGGCATTAACATTATTGAAGACGAAGAAGCCGAACAAGAGGAAAAGCCAAGGCGTATTCGCACCGATGGTGGGGATGAAGACGAAGAGGGTGAAGAGGCTGCTGAAGCAAGTGAAGCGGGTCGAACAGATGATCCTGTTCGGCTCTATTTAAGAGAAATGGGAAGCGTTGAGCTTCTCTCCCGTGAGGGTGAAATTGAGATTGCCAAACGTATTGAAGCAGGGCGTGAGATGATGATCGGGGCTATTTGTGAAAGCCCCCTTACAATTCGCGCAATTGTGGCTTGGCGTGATGCCCTCAATCAGGATCAAATGCTGCTTCGGGATATTATAGATATTGAATCCACTTACAGTGAGGGGCCATCTGATGAAGATGCCGCTTCTGAAGATTTTGATGAAGGTGATGGCCTTTTAGTTGCTGATCCTCTTGTTGAAGATTCTCTGGATGAAGAAGGGGCTTTTGGTGATGAAGAGGGGGGCGGGCTTTCTGTATCCGCTATGGAAGATTCTTTACGCCCTAAAGTTGTTGAAACCTTTGACCAAATTGCAAAAACCTATACCCAACTCCGTAAGCTTCAAGAACAACGGTTAAAGATCCTTCAAGAAGGAAAAAAACCTTCTTCAGCGGTTGAGAAAAAATACGAAGAACAGCGCCACAACCTTATTGATCTTATGGAAGGAATTCACCTTAATGCCTCTCGTATCGAGCAATTGGTTGAACAGCTTTACACCCTTAACCGTAAATTGGTTGGTCTTGAGGGACGCCTTTTAAGGCTTGCAGAATCTGCTGGCGTTAAGCGTGAGAAATTTCTCGAGCATTACTATGGAAATGAACTTGATCCTGAATGGTTTGAAAAAATTGAAGCCCTTGAAGGAAAGGGTTGGAAAAAGTTTTTAGAAAAAAATAAAGCTGAAGCTCACACCATTCGCCAAGTCATAGCAGAGGTTTCTGCAGAATCAGGTCTTCCTATCTCTGAATTTAGGCGTATTGTTGGAACCGTTCAAAAAGGGGAACGAGACTCTTCACGCGCTAAAAAAGAGATGATTGAAGCAAACCTTCGCCTTGTTATTTCAATTGCCAAAAAATATACTAATCGTGGTCTTCAATTCTTGGATTTAATTCAAGAAGGGAATATTGGATTGATGAAGGCTGTTGATAAGTTTGAATATCGTCGTGGATATAAATTTTCAACCTATGCTACATGGTGGATTCGACAAGCCATTACTAGATCTATTGCTGATCAAGCTCGCACGATCCGTATTCCTGTTCATATGATTGAAACTATTAACAAGTTGGTGCGAACCGCTCGCCAAATGCTTCACGAAATTGGAAGAGAGCCTACGCCTGAAGAACTTGCTGAAAAATTGAAAATGCCGCTCGATAAGGTTCGTAAAGTAATGAAAATTGCTAAGGAGCCCATCAGCCTTGAAACACCTATCGGAGATGAAGAGGATGGGCATTTAGGTGATTTTATTGAAGATAAAAATGCCGTTGTGCCTGTAGATGCCGCCGTTCTCTCAAACTTAAGAGAAACGACAACGCGGGTCCTAGCCAGCCTTACCCCTCGTGAAGAACGTGTGTTGCGTATGCGTTTTGGCATTGGCATGAATACGGATCACACCTTGGAAGAAGTGGGTCAACAATTTGCCGTAACTCGTGAGCGTATTCGCCAAATTGAAGCTAAAGCCTTACGTAAACTCAAGCATCCAAGTCGTTCTCGCAAACTTCGGAGTTTCTTGGATACATAATAGAAAAAGGCTGGTAAGTTCTCGGAGAAGGCTCTCAAAAAAAGTGCGGGAGGCTATAAGTACATTTTCATGCCTTCATGGGTAGCTTTAAATCCTAACTTTTCATAAAAAGTTTTGGCCTTTAATCGTTTTTTATTAGCTCAAGGTAAAACTGCCAAGGAAATTGGGCGAATCCGAGAGGAAGTGACTTGTTTCTCACGTGAGTAATGAAATTGTAGTAAATTTGTGTTTATAATTTGCTTATGAAAAAGAAACACACGAAAGTTGCTAAAGAGTCTGCTTGGATTCCTTTTCAAAATCCCATCTTTAAAATGATGTGGATTGCCTCTGTTGTGTCAAGTATTGGGACATGGATGCAAGACGTTGGAGCAGCTTGGCTGATGACGTCGCTCACCACAAATCCTTTGATGGTGGCGTCGGTTCAAGCTGTAACATCGTTTTCTATTTTTTTGTTAACCTTACCAGCTGGAGCCTTAGCTGATATTATCGATCGGCGGCAATATCTCCTTGTGCTCCAGTCGGCGTTGATGACTATGGCTGGCCTATTTGCTCTCCTTACTTTTCTGGGAAAAATTGATCCTATGCTTCTTCTTTTTCTCACATTCTGTCTTGGAGCAGGTGCAGCTCTTAGCTTTCCCGCATGGCAAGTTCTGATGGCTGAACTTGTTCCCGTAAAGCATCTTCCCTCAGCTGTTGCATTGACAGGGCTGAGTCTCAATCTATCCCGGGCCATTGGGCCCGCTCTTGCAGGTTTCATTATTGCAGCCTTAGGACCTGCAGCTGTGTTCGCTTTGAACTCACTTTCCTTTTTTGGGATTATTGTTACGCTTTATAAGTGGAAGCATCCTTTTCGGGAAAGTCCTCTTCCTGCCGAGCGCTTTTATGGGGCCATGAGGGCAGGTATGAGGTACCTGAGGGGCTCTCCTGCCCTTCAAATCCTCCTCATTAAATCTTGTGCTTTTTTTGTTTTTGCAAGTAGTGTTTGGGCCTTACTGCCTTTAGTTGCTCGCATTCAATTAGAGAGAGGGGCCACGGGCTACGGGATTCTATTTGCCCTGTTGGGCATTGGAGCCGTTATTGGAACTATGTTTCTTCCTCATTTTCGGCAAAAATTCAATTGTGATCAGCGGGTCTTCTTAGGATCTATTGGCTTTGCCATAACGGGTGTTGTTTTAGCTATTTCAAAAAATTTTTACATTTCCTCGGGGGTAATGATCATTGGGGGGTTTGGATGGATGATGGTCCTCTCAACACTCATCACCCTTGTTCAGCAGGTTGTTGCTTCATGGGTAAAGGCTCGGTCTGTCTCTATTTTCTTAGCCATCTTTTTTGGAGGAATGGCACTTGGAAGTATTCTATGGGGATGGGTTGCAAGCCATTTTTCAATTCCATTTGCTCTTCTTGGAGCGGCTTTTGGCTTATTTCTCGCAAATTTTTTAACCTATCTCTTTATTTCAGGGGAACAACTTATCCTTGACCACACCCCCTCAGGTCATTTACCAGCTCCAACTATAGAAGAAGAGCCAAGTTATGAAGAAGGTCCTGTTATGGTAACGATTGAATATATTATTGGACAGAGCAATATTCCTTCATTTACACAAGCCATTCAAGACTTACGCCAAACTCGGTTGCGAGATGGGGCCTTTTTTTGGTCTTTATTTAAAGACATTGAGAATCCAGGCAAATTTGTTGAATGTTTTATGATTGAATCTTGGCTGGAACATTTACGGCAACATGAGCGAATCTCAGTTTCCGATCGAGAAATCCAAGAAAAGGTAGATTCCTTTCACATCGGAAAAACACCTCCTCATATCTCTCATTTTGTAGCGCATAAGCTAAAAAGGCCCAGAAGACATTTTGCTAAAGGGAAGAAAGACTAAAGGAAATGAGGACTGTTGTTTTTCCTCTCGCTGCAAGCGCCAAAGGACAACGTCTTTATGCACCAGGTTTTACCGCACGGGAAAATTAAAATAGGTCTTAGGAAAAGGTTCATCGATGAGGGTGAAATGCCAGAACTCCTTGTCATAAGGCCTAAAACCGTATTTCATCATCACCTTCCTTAAAAGCAAACGATAGGATTGCTGAGCAGGTGTAATTTTAGAGGAGTAGGTAAAACTCGCTTCTCCAAAAGTGTCAGGCCCCATATTAATTGCTTCTTTTGTGGCAGCATTATAAAGAATAACATCAAACGTGCTCCCTCGGCTATGAGCAGATTTATTGGCAGCAACAAATGTTCCTAAGATTTCTTCCTTTGAAATGTCTGGGTAATAACGGGCCTTTGTCTTTTGATCGTTTAAATCACGGGCCCACCGTTGAATATGCTCAACAGCTCGAACAGGGCGATAAGCATCATTCACACATAACGAAAGGCCTTGATTTTGAAGATCTTTTTGAGCTTTTGACAGGGCAAGTGCTGCTTCTCGTGTACAAATGACCCGTTCAGATTCATACCCATCAGCAGGTACACCAAGTATATTTTCTTCCGTAGCAAAGTTTAAGTCTTGTATAATCGTAGGGTCAATATCCTCAAGGTAAACAAACCCTTTCGGAAGAAAAGCCATGTCATTTGAAATGGCAAGACCTTGAGCTCCAAAAAGCATAATAAAGACAAAAGTTAAAAAATTTTTCATTTTTTAACTTTTGCAGAAGAAGCTTGAGAGACACAAGGTCTGTTTTTCATTTTCTCTAAAAAAATGAAATGAAAATTCGAAGGACACTTACTTAACCTGAGTTTTGCATAAGGAATCCATTTTTTGTATGTATTTACTATACATTACTGTCAACAATGACGGTAATGATTTGATTTCATTATAATTTAAAAATTCGTTGGGTAATAAGAATTTAATTTTCCCTAAATCATCGCCATCCCACCATTAATATGGAGGGTTTGACCTGTTACATACTTGGCTTCATCACTGGCAAGATAGACAATCCCTGAGGCGATATCGTGAGGGGATCCTATTTCCCCTTGAGGAATTTCACCCAAAATTTTCTCTCTTTGCTTGTCATTCAATACATCAGTCATAGGGGACTCGATAAAGCCAGGGGCGATGCAGTTTACCGTGATGCCCCGACTCGCCACTTCTGCGGCTAAAGATTTTGAAAGGCCAATGAGCCCTGCTTTAGAGGCAGCATAATTGGCTTGGCCCGCATTTCCCGTGACGCCAACGACGGAGGTAATATTGATAATTCGCCCATGGCGCTGTTTCATCATTCCTTTAATCGCCTCACGAGACAGACGGAAAACAGAATTGAGGTTAACCTCAATGACTTTTAACCATTGGTCATCACTCATGCGAAGCATAAGCCCATCTTGGGTCAGGCCTGCGTTATTGACTAAGATGTCGAGACCACCTAAAGCGGATTCAGCTTCAGGGATGAGTTTTTGGGTTGACTCACTATTCGAAAGGTCGCAGGGGATGATATGCACCCGGTTTCCAAGTTCTTTGGCAAGGGCTTCAAGTTTTTCCTTTCGAGTTCCTGAAATGACCAGGGTTGCTCCTTGTTTGTGAAGAGCTCGCGCAATTTCAGCTCCAAGTCCGCCTGTTGCACCCGTTACAAGAGCTTTTTTTCCCTTTAGATCAAACATGAGATCTCCTTTAGCTATGTATGACTTATCTTTAAAAAGGCTTCTATATCATAAGGTGTATTCAAAGCAAAGGTTTCGAGAGAGGGAGCAATCCGCTTAGAAAGCCCTGTGAGGACCTTTCCAGCTCCCACCTCAATCATCGTTGTAACTCCCTGCTTGACCATAGAATCAATGCTTTCCCGCCATCTGACTCGTCCTGTGACCTGATGAATGAGGCAATGCCGTAGATCTTCGCCTTCATTAACAGCATCAGCAGTGATGTTATCAATTACCGTAACGGAAGGGTTTTTAATATGAATTTCTTTAAAAGCTTCTTCCATTTGGGTTTGAGCTGGCTTCATGAGGGTGCAATGAAAAGGGGCACTTACATTTAAAAGAAGACTTCGCTTGGCCCCTCGTTCTTTAGAAAGCTCAACAGCACGCTCAATTGCCTTTCGGTGTCCACTAATCACAACTTGACCAGGACAATTGTCATTGGCAACCTCACAGACTTGCCCCTGGGCTGCTTCCTGAGCCAGATGTTCCACAACGGGTAGCTCGAGTCCTATGATGGCTGCCATCGCTCCTTCTCCCACGGGTACAGCTTTTTGCATAGCTTGTCCCCGGATCTTTAAGAGACGGGCTGTATCGGCAAGACTAAGAGCTCCTGTGGCACACAAAGCAGAATATTGTCCCAAAGAATGGCCAGCTACAAAAGAAATAGCTTTGGGGAGTGGGAGCCCACCTTCTTTCTCTAAAACGCGCAGGGTTGCAATACTCACGGCCATGAGGGCGGGTTGGGTATTTTCAGTAAGGCTTAAATCACTTTCTGGTCCTTCGAAAATGATTCTTGTTAGATTTTGCTTTAGGATTTCATTGACTTCTTGAAATACGTCCCGGGCGCAAGAAAACGTATCATAAATTTCACGGCCCATCCCAATACTTTGAGAACCTTGTCCGGGGAAAAGAAATGCCTTCATCTCAATGTGTTCGTGTTATTAAAACTGCCTTCAAAGACATGGCTGGAAGTCTTAAAGTTGTCAAGAGGTCTTGCAGGATAAGATAAGGAAATCTGAATGATCATGGTCGGGGTGAGAGGATTTGAACCCCCGACATCCTGGACCCAAACCAGGCGCGCTACCAGGCTGCGCTACACCCCGAACAATAATTGATATACTCCACCTTTTCTAAAGGAGCAAGAACTTTGACAAAAATCAGATTTTTTAGTATGAAGAAATAATGAAAGATAGGTTCGATCTGTCCGAAATTGTTTCTTATGCAACCAGTATCTCTCGAGGAGAGCAGATCATTTTGCATAAACTTCGAGAGGAAACAAGCCAACTTCCTGAAGCGATGATGATGATTACACCTCTCCAGGGGCGACTCTTGGAATTTCTTATTCGTTGGGGTGGGGTAAAACAGGTTCTGGAGATAGGCACATTCACAGGATACAGCGCCCTTACTATGGCTCTCGCTCTTCCTGAGGAAGGGAAGCTCGTAAGTTTAGATAAACATGAGGGATGGGTGCAGATTGCACAACGCTATTGGGGTATGGCTGGTGTTGATCATAAAGTTGAGGTACATCTGGGCCTCGCCCATGAGACCCTCCCAACTCTCCAAGGACCTTTTGACATGGTTTTTGTTGATGCAGATAAACAGCGATATGAAGTTTACTACAAATTTGCTATGAAGTTGCTGAGGCCTGGAGGGCTTATGGTTTTTGACAATACGTTGTGGGGAGGCAGTGTGGTAGATCCCTTAAATCAAGAAGACACCCCTCGATATTTAAGGGCTTTTAATAATCGTCTTCGAGATGATGAACATATTCATCCTGTTCTTTTACCTTTTGCTGATGGAATGATCTTAGCGACGAAGAGATAGGGTGCAGTTTTCTGTAATCCCTTTGGCTTTCACTGTTCCACCCATAACTTCAAGAACGTGGGTTGTTCCATGGACAGGCCCAATAATCTTCAAGGAAAGTGGAATAGTGTCTTCATGAATAGCTAGTATTTTTCCCTCCAAGCTAGAAAAAATCATATCGAGAGGAATAAGGGTGTTTCTCATCCACATAGAAACGGTTTGAGGGGAGTCGTAAAGGAAAAGCATTCCTTTATCTGGTGCTAAATATGAACGAAACATCAACCCTTTTTCTTGCTCCTCAGGTGTTTCAGCAAGTTCAACCTTAAAAGTAATCTTCTGATGGGGGCAGGAAACGGTAAGAATATGGGCCAAAAGGCCTGGGGATTGAAGAAAAAGGCCATAAGATAAAATTAGAAAATGCATAACAAGTTTTTTGTAAATTATTTTCACTTAGCTTGCCTTTGTCGTTCTGTGTTCACTTTAAATATAAGCTTAATTCCATATGGGCAATTTGAAAATTCGAAATTTTTCTAAACTGCGTATGTTAATAATAATTCAGGTTAACTAAAATTTAACAAGTAAGCGTATATAGTCACACTTACCATAATTAAGGAGGGAAACTTTATGAAACATTTTTATGTACTTGTTTTCGTTTCAATCTTTGGCTTGTTCCAAGATTTAAGAGCAGAGGAAAGTAACGTAGGGGGCTCATCAACCAGAGACCTAGGCATCATTACAGCAACATTAAATAGAACCTGCTGCAAAAGTGTTTGAATGAAGAAGGAGGTTAGAGCGGGAGTTAAAATTGACAAGAAGGGAGGGAA
>DAIDHR010000040.1 GCA_027459605.1 Alphaproteobacteria bacterium | reverse complement strand
ATGAAGGACTTCGATTTGCGATACGAGAAGGAGGTCGCACAGTCGGTGCTGGCGTCGTCGCTTCTATCGTGAAGTAGGGATTTTCCTCTGTTGGGTCAAAAAAGCTGGTTTTTTATTTTTGAAAATGTAAGTCATTTTTTGGCCCAAGGAGCAACACAAATTCAGTTCTTGTATAAAGAATTTAATTGTTGTAGGAGTGTAGCTCAACTGGCTAGAGCACCGGTCTCCAAAACCGGGGGTTGGGGGTTCGAGTCCCTCCACTCCTGCCAGCCTTTGCTGTTTTACGCTTTGGCTGACAAGCCTGGAAAGTTGAATAAAAACGCTGATCGCCAAAACTTTAGTGAAAGCGAACTAAAGTATTTGTAATTTTCTTTAAACTCTGTTATGAGAGTGTGCATTTAATCTGGAAAAGAAAGACAATGGCTAGAACATCTCCCCTTGAATTTATGCGCCAAGTGCGCCAAGAAATATCAAAGGTCACGTGGCCTTCACGTAAAGAAACCATTATTACCACCATTCTGGTGTTTTTGATGGTCTTTATTTGTGCGGCGTTCTTTTTAGTTATTGATCGATTCCTTGCTTGGGCGATTGCATTGATTTTAGGAATGGGAGCTTAAAAAGACAATGACACAAGGTTCCCGTTGGTACGTTGTAAACGTTTACTCAGGCTTTGAAAAAAAAGTTGCAGAACATATTCGAGAGCAAGCAGCTAAGAAGGGTTTGTCAGATCAAATTGAAATGATTTTAGTGCCTATGGAAGAAGTTGTTGAAGTCAAGAAAGGGGCTAAGGTCACTTCTGAACGCCAGTTCTTCCCAGGTTATGTTCTTATAAAAATGCAACTTTCCGACGAAGTTTGGCATTTGGTGCGGCATACGCCTAAAGTTTCAGGCTTTTTAGGAGGAAAAGGAAAGCCAACCCCCGTTAGTCAAAGTGAAGTGGACCGGATTCTGGCTCAAGTACAAGAAGGTATTGAAAAACCTAAATCGACTATTAGTTTTGAAGTGGGTGAACAAGTTCGAGTCTCGGAAGGACCTTTCAGCTCCTTTAATGGAATTGTGGAAGAAGTGGATGAAGAAAAACAGCGCCTGAAGGTATCTGTTTCTATTTTTGGTAGGTCCACGCCTATTGACTTAGACTTTGTTCAGGTAGAAAAGATTTAACCCCCTATTGATGGGGCATATGCGGAAGGCGTGCCATCGCCGTACCGCAAACTCAAACGAAAGAGGAATCAAATGGCAAAGAAGATTGAAGGATACATAAAGCTGCAGATCCCGGCAGGAAAAGCAAATCCCTCTCCTCCTGTTGGACCCGCCTTGGGGCAAAGAGGATTAAATATTATGGAGTTTTGTAAGGCTTTTAATGCCCAAACCCAAAATATGGAGCCAGGGATGCCCATTCCCGTAGTGATTACGGCTTATCAAGATAGAACATTCAGTTTTATTACAAAAACACCTCCTGTGAGCTATTTTTTGAAAAAAGCAGCGGGGCTTGCCAAAGGTTCCCAGACGCCTGGGACAGGAAAAGTGGGGAAAGTGACAATGGCTCAAGTACATGAGATTGCTAAAGCAAAGATGCAAGATCTAAATGCGAATGACATTGATGCTGCTTCCCAAATGATTATTGGATCTGCCCGGTCTATGGGCATTGAAGTTGTGGGGTAAGATGATGGCTGGAAAACGTATTCGTAAAGCTTATGAAGGTCTTGGTGCTTTATCAACTTTCACTGTCAAAGAGGCCATTAAAATTGTAAAAGAACGAGCAACCGCAAAATTTGATGAAACCATCGAGCTTGCAATCAATTTGAACGTTGATCCTCGGAAATCTGAACAGAACATACGGGGTGTGACTCAGCTTCCAGCGGGAACAGGAAAAACTCTTCGTGTGGCTGTTTTTGCAAAAGGCCCAAAAGCTGAGGAGGCTCGCAAGGCAGGTGCCGATATTGTTGGTGATGAAGATTTAGCCGAAAAGATCCAAGGAGGGGAGATAAATTTTGATCGATGCATTGCAACCCCTGATATGATGGTTCTTTTAGGGAAGCTTGCCCGGGTACTAGGGCCTCGTGGACTTATGCCTAACCCGAAGCTTGGAACGGTAACACTGGATGTGGCTGAAGCCGTCAAAGCAGCTAAGGGTGGACAAGTTGAGTACCGGGCTGAAAAGGCTGGAATCGTTCATGCAGGAATTGGAAAAGCGAGTTTTTCTGTTGAAGATATTGAGAAAAACTTGCGTTCTTTTATAGATGCGATTATGAAAGCTAAACCAACCGGTATAAAAGGGTCTTATATGAAGAAAGTTTCTCTTTCTTCCACGATGGGGCCTTCTGTTAGTATAGAAATTGCTGATTTAATATCAGCAGCCTAGTGATTAATTATTAGTTATTAGAACGTTCTGATAACTAAAATAAACCTGTCCAAGACTGTGGGGATCTCTGATTTAATGCGTAAGCCCCTACATAGACGGGAGAGTCGAAATGAAAAGGCAGCTGCCTTTGAATGACGATTTTCGCGGACGGGTCAAATCAGCGAAAGCTGATATCTTGTGTAACCTAACCTTTGGAGTTTCTAAAGGTTAAAACTATGGAGACGTATCGTGGACCGTAGCGAAAAAGAACAGCTGGTCTCTTCTTTGCGTCAGGGGCTTGAAGAGTCGAATTTAGTCATTGTTGCCCAACAAACAGGCTTAACGGTGGCTGAAGTTTCTGACTTAAGGCGCCGGATGCGCGAAGCAGGGGCACAGTACAAGGTTGCCAAAAATACACTGGCACGCTTGGCTGTTGCTGGCACACAGAATGAAAGCATAAACGCATTTCTTTCTGGGCCCACAGCGCTGGCTTATTCAAAGGATCCTGTTGCGGCTGCAAAAGTAACCATTAAGTTTGCCAATAGCAATGATAAGCTCAAGATTATTGGTGGAGTTTTAAATGGTAAAGTTTTAAGTAGTAAGGATATCGAAGCCCTTTCTAAACTTCCACCTTTGGAAGAATTGCGGGCCAAGATTCTGGGTATTATTTCAACTCCAGCAACGCGCGTTGCTGGCATTTTGCAGGCCCCGGCAGGCCAATTAGCTCGAGTATTTTCTGCCTATGGCAAAAGTGCTTGAGAGACCTTATATATATGGAAGGAGTAATAGAAGATGGCTGCAAATCTTGAGAAAATTGTAGAACAACTCTCTGAACTAACCGTTATGGAAGCCGCGGAGCTTTCAAAATTGCTAGAGGAGAAGTGGGGCGTAAGTGCTGCTGCTCCTGTTGCAGTTGCTGCAGTTGCAGGAATGGCTGCAGAGGCAGGAGCCCCTGCTGAAGAAAAGACTGAATTTGAAGTGGTTTTGGCATCTTCAGGTGACAAGAAAATCGAAGTCATTAAAGAAGTTCGTACAATCACGGGACTTGGTTTGAAAGAAGCTAAAGATCTCGTTGAGGGTGCTCCAAAAACTTTGAAAGAAGCTGCACCAAAAGCTGAAGCTGAAGAAATTAAGAAAAAGCTTGAAGCTGTTGGCGCTAAAGTAGAGCTGAAATAGCACGTAATCAGTGAACAGTAGTCAGTATTCAGAATATCATTGGGTTGGGCATTTGAGCTTTAATCTGAGGATGATCTGAATACTGTTTCTGCTGTTATACTGATTTTTTGAATACTAAACACTGAACACTGTTAAACGAGGTATCAATGGCAAGAACTTATACGGAGCGTAAAAGAATTCGGAAAAATTTTGCACGAATTCCTGAAATTGCCCCTTTGCCGAATTTAATTGAACTCCAGAAAACATCCTATGAGAGTTTTTTGCAAATGGATGTGCCTGCTGAAAAAAGAGCTCCTATTGGGCTGCAGGAAGTTTTTCAGACAGTTTTTCCGATCAGTGATTTTTCAGGCAAGTCCCAGCTTGAATTTTATCGGTATGATTTTGACCTCCCCAAATATGATGTTGATGAGTGCAAACAACGCGGTATGACCTTCGCGGCTCCTTTACGGGTCACTTTCCGATTAGTTGTTTGGGATATTGATGAGGAAACCGCCGCTAAATCAGTCAGAGATATTAAGGAACAAGAAGTATACATGGGCGATATTCCGCTCATGACAGAAAACGGGACGTTTATTATTAACGGAATTGAACGGGTGGTTGTTTCACAAATGCACCGTTCTCCAGGTGTTTTCTTTGATCATGATAGTGGAAAGTCTCATTCTTCAGGAAAGTATCTCTTTTCAGCTCGTGTTATTCCGTATCGCGGCTCATGGTTAGATTTTGAATTTGATGCTAAAGATATTGTATATGCCCGTATCGACCGGAAACGAAAGCTCCCCATAACAACTTTCCTTATGGCCCTTGATAGTAAAGAGACAGAAGAAAAAAGGAATCGTCTTGAAGCCAAAGGAGAAAAACTTGATCCTCTTGAAGCTCAAGGGATGTTACGAGAAGAAATTTTAAGCAGTTTTTATCAAACCGTTGAGTACATAAAGGCCAAAGAAAATTGGAAAACCGCCTTCCGTCCTGAGAGGGTTAAAGTAGGGCGGCTGGCTCATGACCTTATCGATGCGAAGTCAAATAAAGTTGTTGCAGCTGAAGGAGCTAAAATGAACCCTCGTTTTGCTCGGAAGCTTCAAACCGAAGGACTTGAAGAAATATTGGTTTATAATGATGACCTTGTGGGGCATTATATTTCTACAGATTTAATTAATGAAAAGACTGGTGAAGTTTATGCCGAAGCAGGGGACGAGATTACACCTGCGTTGTTGGACATTCTTGTAAAAGCTGGGGTTAAGGCACTTCCCACCTTAGATATCGATCATGTTAATGTGGGAGCATACCTACGCAATACTCTAATGGCTGACAAAAATATGAGTCGTGAAGATGCTCTTATTGATATTTATCGTATTCTACGTCCTGGAGAGCCACCAACGGTAGAAGGAGCAGAGGCTCTTTTCCGTGGTTTCTTTTTTGACTCTGAGCGTTATGACTTATCCTCCGTCGGTCGGGTAAAGATGAACTCGAGACTTGGTCTTGAAACTCCTGATACAGTACGTACTTTACTCAAAGACGACATCATAGCCATTATTAAAGTCCTTTTGGACTTAAAGGATGGGCGTGGGGATATTGATGATATCGATAATCTTGGGAATCGCCGAGTTCGATCTGTGGGTGAGCTTTTAGAAAACCAATATCGAATTGGGCTTTCTCGAATGGAGCGTGCCATTCGCGAAAGGATGAGTTCCGTTGAAATTGATACGGTTATGCCGCATGATTTGATCAATGCAAAACCAGCAGCGGCAGTTGTTCGTGAGTTTTTCGGAACCTCTCAGTTGTCACAATTCATGGATCAAACGAACCCCCTTTCTGAAATCAATCATAAGCGAAGGTTATCGGCTCTAGGCCCTGGAGGATTGACACGAGACCGGGCAACTTTTGAAGTTCGAGACGTTCATCCAACCCATTATGGACGTATTTGTCCTATTGAAACACCAGAAGGACCCAATATTGGTCTTATCAACTCTCTTGCAACATATGCACGTGTAAACAAATATGGGTTTATTGAGACACCCTATCGAAAAGTTGTTGATGGAAAAGTAACAAAAGACATCACCTATCTTACGGCGATGGAGGAAAGCAAACATACGATTGCTCAAACTAGCGCTGAATTAGACAAGCAAGGTCGATTTATTGCTGACTTTGTAAGTTGTCGTCGGAATGGGGAGTTCGTGGTGGCCTCTGCTGCTGAAATTGATCTTATGGATGTTTCTCCGAAACAGATCGTTTCAGTCGCTGCCTCTTTAATTCCATTTATTGAAAATGATGATGCTAACCGGGCTCTGATGGGATCAAACATGCAACGTCAGGCTGTTCCTTTATTGCGAACAGAAGCTCCCTTTGTGGGGACTGGAATGGAGGGGCCTGTAGCCCGCGACTCAGGAGTTGCTGTTATTGCAAAGCGAACCGGTGTTGTTGATCAGGTCGATGCCTCTCGAATTGTAATTAGGGTCACAGATGAAAGTGCCATGACCACAAGTAATGTGGACATTTATAATCTGTTAAAGTTCCAAAGATCTAACGATAAAACGTGTATTAACCAGAAGCCTCTCGTCATGGTTGGAGATAAAGTTGAAAAGGGAGACATTATTGCTGATGGCCCTTGCATGAATATGGGAGAGCTTGCCCTTGGGTCGAACGCCCTTGTTGCTTTCGTTTCGTGGAATGGATATAACTTTGAAGATTCTATTATCATCTCAGAACGTCTCGTTAAAAATGATATTTTTACGTCAATTCATATTGAAGAGTTCGAGGTTGCAGCCCGTGATACAAAGCTAGGTAATGAAGATATCACTCGGGATATCCCTAACGTGGGTGAAGAAGCGCTCCGCCATTTGGATGAAGCAGGAATCGTCTATATTGGGGCAGATGTAAAGCCAGGAGATATCCTTGTGGGTAAAGTTACACCGAAGGGAGAGTCTCCTTCAACACCTGAAGAAAAGTTGTTACGGGCAATATTTGGAGAAAAAGCCTCTGATGTAAGAGATACCTCCTTAAGGCTTCCTCCAGGTGCCCAAGGAACGGTTGTTGAGGTTCGTGTTTTCTCTCGCCGAGGCGTTGAAAAAGACGAACGTGCTTTAGCTATTGAGCGAGCTGAGATTGAGCGTCTTGCAAAAGATCGTGATGCAGAACGGTCAATTTTGGATCGGAACTTTTACGCATCCCTTGAAGATCTTTTAATGGATCAAAAAGTGATTAGCGCACCTGCGGGAGTAAAAAAGGGAACAAAGATTTCAAAAAAGATCCTCGACTCTTTATCTAAAGGACAATGGCGCCAGATCAGCGTCGAAAACGATGCTGTGACCTCCGCTCTTGAGTCTGCCAAGCAGAATCATGACGAGCGCGTTGCTGCTCTTCAAGCTCGATTTGAAGATAAGGTTGAAAAACTGCGCCGAGGTGATGAATTGCCCACAGGTGTTTTGAAATTGGTTAAAGTTTTCGTTGCAGTTAAGCGGAAACTTCAACCCGGAGATAAGATGGCTGGGCGACATGGAAACAAAGGTGTTGTATCTCGCATTGTTCCAGTTGAAGACATGCCGCATCTTGAAGATGGGACGCCCGTTGATATTGTTTTGAACCCACTTGGAATTCCGTCGCGGATGAATGTGGGACAAATCCTCGAGACTCATCTCGGATGGGCGGCTGCTGGCTTAGGACGTCAGATCAATGATGCCCTTTCTAAAATGGCCATTGAAGAACATAAGGATATTAAAGTGCTCAGAGCAGCCTTAGATCAAGTGTATGAGGATGATGAGATTGTTAAGGAAGTCAAGGAAATGTCAGATGATGCGGTGGTTGAACTTGCCACAAATCTCTCATCTGCTGTACCCATGGCAACTCCTGTTTTTGATGGAGCCCATGAAATTGACATCAATCATCAGCTTAAGAAAGCAAACTTGGACACTAGTGGACAAGTGACCTTGATCGATGGGCGCACTGGCCAACCTTTTGATCGACAGGCAACAGTTGGGTATATGTATATGCTTAAACTGCACCATCTCGTCGATGATAAAATTCATGCCCGTTCTGTGGGACCATACAGCCTTGTAACACAACAACCTCTTGGCGGTAAGGCGCAGTTTGGTGGTCAACGATTCGGGGAAATGGAAGTTTGGGCTCTTGAAGCTTATGGCGCTTCATACAGTCTTCAAGAGATGCTGACAGTCAAATCTGATGATGTTTCAGGCCGAACGAAAGTATATGAATCAATTGTTCGTGGGGATGATAACTTTGAATCTGGTATTCCGGAGTCCTTTAACGTCTTAATTAAAGAACTACGTTCATTGGGATTAAATGTGGAATTAGGATTAGTTGAATAATGTATAGAGGCAAGGCATTTTTAGGAGAACGGTATGCGTGATGTAATGAATCTCTTTGGCCAAGTTGCTGGGGCCCAAAATTTTGATAACATTCGAATTGCAATTGCGAGCCCCGAGCAGATTCGCTCTTGGTCCTTCGGAGAAATCAAGAAACCCGAAACGATTAACTACCGAACCTTTAAGCCGGAACGGGACGGTCTTTTCTGCGCGCGGATTTTTGGTCCAATTAAAGATTATGAATGTTTGTGTGGCAAATACAAGCGAATGAAATATCGCGGAATTATCTGCGAAAAGTGCGGTGTTGAGGTTACCCTTACGAAAGTTAGACGTGAGCGAATGGGGCATATTGAGCTTGCCTCTCCTGTTGCTCATATATGGTTTACGAAATCTTTACCGAGTCGAATTGGTCTTCTTTTAGACCTTATGCTTAAAGATCTAGAAAAAGTTCTTTATTTTGAAAATTATATTGTGCTTGAGCCTGGCCTTACCTCTTTGAAAAAAGGGCAACTCCTTAGCGAAGAAGAATTTTATAGGGCTCAAGATGAATATGGCGTTGATGCATTTGAAGCAGGTATTGGTGCAGAAGCTCTCCGAGATATGCTGAAGGCCCTTGATCTTGAAAGAGAGAGAGAACAACTTCGAACTGACCTCTTTGAAACAAAATCCGAAATTAAGCGAAAAAAATACGTTAAACGTTTAAAATTGATAGAAGCCTTTATTCAGTCGGGAAGCCGCCCTGAATGGATGATTTTAGAAGTTATTCCTGTTATTCCACCTGAGATCCGGCCATTGGTTCCTTTGGATGGAGGGCGGTTTGCAACATCAGATCTCAACGATCTTTATCGTAGGGTTATTAATAGAAATAATCGTCTCAAGCGACTCATTGAATTGCGGGCGCCCGACATTATCGTTCGCAATGAAAAACGAATGCTTCAAGAGTCGGTAGATGCGCTCTTTGATAATGGTCGAAGGGGGCGCGTTATTACAGGAACAAATCGTCGTCCTCTGAAGTCCTTGTCAGATATGCTCAAAGGAAAACAAGGACGATTCCGCCAAAACCTTTTAGGTAAGCGCGTAGACTATTCAGGACGTTCAGTTATTGTGGTTGGGCCGGAGCTCAAACTTCATCAGTGTGGACTTCCCAAGAAAATGGCGCTTGAGCTCTTTAAGCCATTCATATACTCGCGTCTTGAGAGATATGGTCTTGCGAATACGATTAAAGCTGCCAAGAGAATGGTTGAAAAAGAACGGCCAGAAGTTTGGGATATTTTAGAGGAAGTCATTCGTGAGCATCCTGTCCTTTTGAATCGAGCTCCAACACTCCACCGGCTTGGAATTCAAGCTTTTGAGCCCGTCCTTGTAGAAGGCAAGGCGATTCAGCTTCACCCTCTTGTGTGCACAGCTTATAATGCAGACTTTGATGGTGACCAAATGGCTGTTCATGTGCCTTTGTCCTTAGAGTCTCAGCTTGAGTCCAGGGTTTTAATGATGTCTACCAACAACATCCTTCACCCTGCCAATGGTAAACCTATTATCACGCCATCAAAGGATATCGTACTTGGACTTTATTACTTGACGTTGGAGAGGGAGGGTGAATTAGGAGAAGGGACTATCTTTGGATCTCTTGATGAAATCGAGCACGCCCTTTATCAAAAAACGGTTTCTCTTCACGCCAATATAACCGCACGGTATGAGGCCGTGGATGACAATGGTAATAAGGTTATTCACCGGGTCCAAACGACCCCAGGACGTATGCTCTTATGGGAGATTATGCCGAAACATCCAGGCGTCAAATTTGAAGCTATCAACCAGCTTCTCACCTCAACGGAAATTTCTAAGCTTGTGGATATGGTCTACCGGAATTGTGGTCAGAAGGATGCAGTTATTTTCTCTGATCGATTGATGAGTCTTGGTTTCCGGTATGCGACAATCTCAGGAATTTCTTTTGGTAAAGATGACTTACTTGTTCCAGAAGAGAAGAAGAAATTGGTGGCGGATACACGCGAGAAAATCGGAGAATTCCAACAGCAATATATGGATGGTCTCATCACCAATGGTGAGCGCTATAACAAGGTGACAGATGCTTGGACGAAGTGTACAGAACAAGTGGCAGAAGCCATGATGAAGGATATTTCTGAAATTAAACCAGGGGAACCTGTCAATTCAGTCTTTATGATGGCTCACTCTCGGGCTCGTGGGTCAGCAGCTCAAATGCGTCAGTTGGCAGCCATGCGAGGGCTTATTGCTAAAACCTCGGGTGAAATCATCGAAACACCAATTATTTCTAACTTCAAAGAGGGACTCAACGTTCTTGAGTATTTCAACTCAGCCCATGGAGCTCGCAAGGGACTTACAGACACGGCTTTAAAGACTGCAAACTCTGGTTACTTAACGCGCCGTCTGGTGGATGTGGCTCAAGATTGTATTATCGTTGAGCGAGATTGCGGAACGGAAAAGGGTCTTAGCCTCCGTGCAGTTGTTGAAGGGGGTGAGGTTATCACACCGCTGGGTGACAGAATTTTGGGACGGACAGCGGCTGTTGATATTATTGATCCTGTTGCCAATAAAGTTATTGTTGCTGCAGGAACACTCATTGAAGAAGCTCATGTAGAAGCTATTGAAAAGACAAGCATTGATGAAGTCTTGATACGGTCAGTCTTAACCTGCGAAACAAAAGATGGTATTTGTTCCAAGTGTTATGGTCGTGATTTGGCTCGAGGAACACCGGTTAACACAGGTGAAGCCGTTGGTGTTATTGCAGCTCAATCCATCGGAGAGCCAGGAACGCAGCTGACGATGAGAACATTCCATATTGGAGGGGCTGCTCAGTTAGCTGTCGAACAATCCAGTATTGAAGCATCAGTTGAAGGATCAATCATTATTAGAAACCGCAGTGTTGTTAAGAATAGCAAGGGCGAAGGCATTGTTATGAGCCGCTATTCAGAGCTCTGCATCATGGACTCAATGAACCAAGAACGGACCCGTTACAAGCTTCCTTATGGATCTCGGCTTTTAGTTGATGATGGGGCGCATGTAAAACCTGGGGATAAGCTTGCCGATTGGGATCCCTATACCCTCCCCATTATTTCTGAAGTAAGTGGGGTTGTTCACTACGTGGATTTGGCAGAAGGACTTTCTATGCGAGAGACAGTTGATGAGGCAACAGGTCTTACAAAACGCGTGGTTGCGGACTGGAAACAATATACAAGAGCAGCTGAACTTAAACCACGACTTGTATTGAGAGATAAGGACGGTAATCCTCTTCTTTTTGCAAATGGTGCAGAAGCCCGCTATTTCTTATCAGTGGATGCAGTCCTCGTTGTCGAAAACAATTCAAAGATCCAAGCAGGCGATGTATTGGCTCGTATTCCCCGTGAATCTACAAAGACTCGAGACATTACGGGAGGTCTTCCCCGGGTGGCTGAACTCTTTGAGGCTCGTCGTCCTAAAGATGCGGCCATTATTAGTGAGTATGATGGGCGGGTTGAATTTGGAAAGGATCATAAGACAAAGCGTCGTGTGCTTATCATTCCTGATGATGAAACCCTTCAACCTATTGAATACTTAATACCCAAAGGGAAGCATATTGCCGTCCAAGAGGGAGAACAAGTCAAGCGCGGGGATATTATTATGGATGGTAATATGGTTCCGCATGATATTCTGCGTATCCTTGGAATTGAGGCCTTGGCAAGCTACCTGATAAATGAAATTCAGGAAGTATATCGTTTGCAAGGTGTTCCTATTAACGATAAACACATTGAAGTTATTGTTCGCCAAATGATGCAGAAGGTTGAGATAACCGATCCAGGTGAGACGACTTTCCTCTTAGGCGAGCAAGTCGATAAGCAAGAATTCGAGATGGAAAACAGCCAGGCAATTGCCGAAGGACGTCGTCCAGCTCAAGCTCATGCTGTGCTCCAAGGAATTACCAAGGCTTCCTTGCAGACCCGGTCCTTCTTCTCCGCAGCATCTTTCCAAGAAACGACCCGGGTTCTTACAGAGGCCGCTGTTTCTGGGAAGGTTGATGAACTGAAAGGACTTAAAGAAAATATTATTGTGGGTCGCTTGATTCCCGTAGGAACCGGGAGTGTTGTTAATCGCTTAAAGCACATTGCTGCTACTAAGGATCAAGAAATTCTTGCGACAAAGACGACAAAAACTGTTGAGATTCCTCATCAACCCCAAGAAGAACAGGTAATGCAATCATAGAGGAATGAATTGCAGCCCCTCCCTAAAGGGGGAGGGCCTGCAATTTAGACTTTGATTGATTAGGAGTGCCCAGGCATTTGCTTTTTATATAGACTCCTCGCCTTTCAAGTTGCGCCTTCGTTGCTCCCCTTCTTCGCGGGGGAAGGCTCTTTGGGTCTCGCTCTCTGTCACGTATTTCAATATGCTCATTGAGTTCACCCTTGGACGTCTGTCCGAAAACTTGAAATCCTTTGAGGATAGTAATAAATTTTGGGAGCACATTAGGCTTAAAAAAATCTTTAACATCAGAAACTTTTTGAGGAAGCTTAAAAATTTTTGCCGATCTGAAGAGAATGCTTGACTCTTCACTTTTGTCCGATTAATATTCGGCCGTCATTACAGAGTTGGCGGTAGACAAATTGTCTAGACGCAGCTCGGAAGATTGGCTAAAAGGAACAACTTGTTTTTTGGACTGGCGACAGTTATGTTAGCCATTGTTTAAAGTCAGTTGCAGCTATTGTATGTAAAATTTGAAAGGAAACGGTTTTAATGCCGACGATTAATCAGTTGATCAGAAAACCACGGCAAGATAAGGAAGTGCGGAATACAGTCCCAGCCCTTCAAGGAAATCCTCAAAAGCGTGGTGTTTGTACGAGAGTTATGACAACAACTCCTAAAAAACCAAACTCTGCCTTACGTAAGGTGGCTCGTATACGTTTGACCAATGGTTATGAAGTGACTGGCTATATTCCAGGCGAGGGGCACAACCTCCAAGAGCACTCTGTTGTTCTCATCAGGGGTGGACGTGTTCGTGACTTGCCCGGTGTTCGTTATCATATTATTCGTGGTACTCTTGATACACAAGGTGTCACAAAACGACGCCAAGGCCGTTCTAAGTACGGCGCGAAGCTTCCGAAGTAGGAGAAGAGGGAAATGTCAAGAAGGCACGCTGCTGAAAAAAGACCTGTTATGCCGGACGCCAAGTATGGAGATACTGTTTTATCCAAATTTATGAGTTGCTTAATGTATCAAGGAAAAAGGTCAGTTGCAGAAAGCATAGTTTACGGCGCATTAGATCAGATCAAGACAAAAGCAGCCCAAGATTCTTTGCAAGTTTTTCACGAAGCTCTTGAGAATGTAAAGCCATCCGTGGAAGTTCGCTCTCGCCGGGTTGGAGGTGCCACATACCAGGTTCCTGTTGAGGTTCGTGCAGAACGTGCTCAAGCTTTGGGGATCCGATGGATTATTAACAGTGCTCGTGGCCGTTCTGAAACAACGATGACAGCTCGCCTTGCTGCTGAAATTATGGATGCAGCCAACAACCGAGGGGCAGCTGTAAAGAAACGCGAAGATACACATAAAATGGCAGAAGCAAACAAAGCTTTCTCCCACTTTAGATGGTAGGGAGAAGTAAGTAAATGGCACGACAAACTCCCCTTGAACGATACCGAAATATTGGCATTATGGCCCATATTGATGCGGGTAAAACAACGACAACCGAACGCGTTCTCTATTACACAGGAAAGTCCCATAAAATTGGTGAAGTCCATGAAGGGGCAGCCACCATGGACTGGATGGAGCAAGAACAAGAGCGCGGGATTACGATTACATCCGCTGCGACGACCTGTTTTTGGCTGAACAATCGTATTAACATTATCGACACGCCTGGTCACGTTGACTTTACAATTGAAGTTGAACGCTCATTGCGTGTCCTCGATGGAGCTGTTGCTGTTTTTGACAGTGTTGCGGGCGTAGAACCTCAATCTGAAACGGTTTGGCGTCAGGCGGATAAATACCATGTTCCCCGGATTTGTTTTGTTAATAAAATGGACCGAATTGGAGCGAATTTTTTCCGAACTGTTGATATGATCATTGATCGTTTGGGGGCTGTTCCTTTAGTTATACATTTGCCAATCGGTAGTGAAGCGGATTTCATTGGTATTGTAGACCTTGTCCAGATGAAGGCTATTCGTTGGAAAGACGAAACAATGGGTGCCGAGTTTGTTGTGGAAGAAATCCCGGAAAATTTGAAGGCTCAAGCCGAGGAATATCGAGCTAAACTTGTTGAAACGGCCGTAGAACAAGACGACACAGCTCTTGAAGCTTACCTTGGGGGCGAAGAGCCCTCAATAGAAACCCTGAAGAAATGTATTCGTAAAGGGACGGTTGGAGCCAAATTTGTTCCGGTTCTTTGCGGATCGGCCTTTAAAAATAAGGGCGTCCAACCACTCCTTGATGCCGTCGTCGATTACCTTCCATCCCCTCTCGATATTGGGGCGGTCAAAGGAGAAACTGTGGACACTCAGCAGGAACTGATTCGTAATCCTTCCGATGAAGAGCCTTTCTGCGGTCTAGCCTTTAAAATTATGACAGACCCATTTGTGGGGTCGTTGACATTCGTTCGTGTCTACTCAGGTATCTTGAACTCTGGCTCATATGTTCTCAACTCAGTGAAAGATGAGAAGGAGCGGGTGGGACGTATGCTTTTAATGCACGCGAATTCTCGTGAAGATATCAAAGAAGCTCGGGCAGGGGATATTGTGGCTTTATGTGGCCTGAAGGATACGACCACAGGGGATACAATCTGCGATCCATCAAAACAAATTATCCTTGAACGCATGGTGTTTCCAGAGCCGGTGATCGAAGTTGCTGTTGAGCCAAAAACAAAGGCTGACCAAGAGAAAATGGGTCTTGCGTTGTCCCGCCTTGCTGCAGAAGATCCCTCCTTCCGGGTTTCAACGGATTATGAATCGGGACAAACGATTATTAAGGGAATGGGTGAACTTCATTTGGACATTATTGTCGACCGGATGAAGCGTGAATTTAAAGTTGAAGCTAATGTGGGAGCACCCCAAGTTGCTTATCGTGAAACGATTACCAAAATGGCGGAAGTTGACTACACCCACAAAAAGCAAACTGGCGGTGCCGGTCAATTTGCCCGCATCAAGTTGCGTTTTGAACCTCTTGAACCAGGGCAAGGATATTCCTTTATCAACTCCATCGTTGGGGGAGCCGTTCCGAAAGAATATATTCCAGGAGTTGAAAAAGGACTCTTGCAGGCTAGTGATACTGGTGTGATTGCAGGATTCCCCATGATTGACTATAAAGTTACCCTCTTTGATGGAGCCTACCATGATGTGGACTCCAGCGTTCTCGCTTTCGAGATTGCGGCAAGAGCTGCTTTCCGAGAAGGGGTTCCCAAAGCAGACCCAAGGCTTCTTGAGCCCATTATGAAGGTTGAAGTTGTCACTCCTGAGGAGTATATGGGAGATATTATTGGGGACTTGAATAGCCGACGTGGCCAAGTCTCAGGTATGGATCAACGAGGAAATGCACGAGTTGTCGAGGCCTTTGTTCCCTTGGCATCCATGTTTGGGTATGTCAATACCTTGCGCTCCATGAGCCAAGGACGCGCTCAATTTACCATGCAGTTTGATCATTATGAACAAGTCCCTCAGCACATTGCTGATGAAGTAAAATCTAAATATACATAGAAAACGGAGAAAGAAATGGCGAAAGAGAAATTTGAGAGGAAGAAGCCGCATTGCAATATAGGAACGATAGGGCATGTTGACCATGGAAAGAC
>DAIDHR010000039.1 GCA_027459605.1 Alphaproteobacteria bacterium | reverse complement strand
GATGACATTTCTTATCCTTTTCAGTGAGTTAACCTAATCTTAGACTATCACATCTCTAGGACTTTTGCAGCAGGTTCCAACATATAACAACATGATTACCATAGAGGGAGTAACTTGGAAAATCTCAGCTTTGGCAAAAGATTTCAAAGCTGGAGCAAAAACTCCATTCAATAATATTATTAATACAAGTATTGCGGGTCAAAAGTCTTCTACCCCATGCATAATAAAAGTGCCAACGCAAGGAGCAATAACTCATTGTATTTATTCTTTTGAAGCAACCCCCGCCTGCACTGACGGTTACATGGATGCCATAGCAGGAATACATCTTGTTAACGAATAGTAATGAAAAGAGTATTAAACTTATATTTCAAACTTAATGACCTCTAGCAATTGTGCTTTAGATGTCCTTGTATTTTTATTTCTCATCTTCTCTATTAAGCTCCCTGACAGATATTTTCAAAAAAGGGACTAGCGCAGATTAAGGAATCTCCTATGATAGGAAAAAAGTAATTTAGGGATGGCAAGGATCAAAAATGGCCGATGGAGGAGCCAAAGTATTTTTAGATGTCCAAACGTCAGGTGGAACGTCCTTTAAAATCAATGTGTTTCGAGGGGTTGAACGGCTTTCTGACTTTTTTGAATATACCCTTATCATGACAGCTCAAAGCAGAGAGGTCAATTTTGATTCACTCATTGGACAATCAGCTACGGTCTCTTTGAGCGTAGGCTCTGAAATAAGAACCTATAACGGCATTATTGGGAAGTTTGAGCAAGATGACACGCCCTTTAATCCCATTAATGAATGGACGGCTTATAAGGCCATCCTTTACCCGAAATTATGGCTTTTGACGTTTTCAGGGAACTGCCGCATTTTTCAAAATCAGTCGGCTCTCGATATCATTAAAAATGTCCTCGATTCACATCAAATCCAATATTCGAATCAAGTAAGCTCAGCTGGGATGCAGAAGCGGGATTATTGTGTTCAGTATAATGAGACTGATTTTAATTTCATTTCCCGACTTATGGAGGAAGAAGGTATTTTTTATTTCTTCCAGCAAAACCCCGATGGTCACAAGATGGTTCTGGCGGATTCAACTGGGGCTTATTCTCCATGCCCTCATGCTGCACAGGTGAGCTTTCAAGATGCGGCCGTTCATGATCAGATGATGATTAAAGTCAGCTCGTGTTTTATAACTCAACGTGTTGTCCCTCAAAGCAATACTTTAAAGAGTTATAATTACTTAAATCCTCAAAACCCATTGAAAGCTCAGGCTCAAGGGCCCTCTGATGCGAGGGGGGGAGAAATTACAACCTATGATGAGATTTATGATCAACAATCCTATGGGAACCAGTTGGTCAAGGTTAAGTTACAGTCGGAAGAACTTCCTCAAAAAATGGTAGAAGGAAAGTCAACCGTTCCTTTCTTTCTTGCAGGATATCAATTCACTTTACAAAATCATCCTCGCTCAGATGCCAATATAGCTTACGCGCTTTATGAGGTGACTCATGAGGCTCGGATTGCTCCTGAAGAGGAAAATGAACATATTTATAAAAATAGCTATCGTGCTTTCTCTGCATCCATACTTTTCAGACAAGCCCAGAAAACTCCAAAGCCTCGGATTTATGGAACGCAAACTGCTAAAGTCACAGGGAAAGAAGGGGAAGAAATTTATACCGAAGAATATGGACGGATAAAGGTTAAATTTCATTGGGATCCTTCTGAAAAAGAAGATGATACAACGTCCTGCTGGATACGCGTGGCAACACTTTGGGCTGGCCAAACGTGGGGGACCTTATTTACACCCCGTATTGGCCATGAAGTGGTTGTTTCCTTCATCGATGGGGACCCCGATAAACCCCTTGTGATTGGATCAGTTTATAATGGGCAAAATAAACCCCCTTACTTACCGAATGAGCCCACAAAATCGACCATCAAAAGCCAAACCAGCAAGAAAGAAAGCGATGCGGTCATTGGGTATAATGAATTTCGCTTTGAGGATAAACAGAAATCAGAAGAAATTTATATCCATGCCCAAAAAGATTTCAAAATTGATATCCAGAATAATCATGACATTACTCTTGTTGGAGGAAGCCGTACGATCATTCTAAAAGCCCAAGAAGAACAAGGAGAAGAGCGCCAAGGGGAACAAGGAAATGACTCTCTCACTTTAAATAATGGGAATAAGTCGTTGAAGATTATTAAGGGAGATTACACCATCCAACTCAATGAAGGGAATATTTCAGTAACTTGTTCTCAAGGGAATGTTAGCTTTGATGTGACAGGGAATATTTCATTTAAATGTACAGGCAATTTTAGTGTTAATGCGGCCCAAGGCATTTCCTTAAATGCAGGGGAGGGGATCACAGTAGAAGCAGGCGCTGACATTTCAGCGACAGCTGGCGCAGCAATAACTGCAACCGCTTCATCTGATATCAGCGCAAACGCTGGGGCGGCGGCTACAATCTCAGCAGGGGCTGACGCCTCAGTAACAGCAGGAGGAGCTCTTAACTTAACAGGAGGGGGAACCGTTACTATCGATGGAGCCATTGTTGAAGTCTCAGGTGCCCTTATCGCGTTAAATGGATAACAAGATATGAGCGAAGAAATCGAAACAGATATTTTAGAATCTGAGGGTGAAACTGAAAACCTTCTCAAGGAGCAAGAAGTCGCCCTTGAGGGGAAAAATCGATTCTTAGGTGAAAAAATAGATAATAAAAGACATGGTGTTCTTGAGCAGTATGACGACAGCGGAAACCTTATATCTCATCAGCCTTTTGAAAAAGGACTTCTTCAGGGAGAATCCCGACGATATGATTCTTCTCGCCAACTGAAGGAAAAAATGACGTATCATGAAGGGGTTCCCCATGGTCCTGCCGAATTTTATAAAAACGGCATCCCCCTGATGCATACAAATTTTCATCACGGAAAACAGCATGGAGAGACAACCCTTTACGATGAGGCGGGGATGGTTCGCTCTCGCATTCAGCACGAGCTTGGCCTTAAACATGGAACCTCAATCTCTTATGATCCGATGGGAAGAGTAAAACGCGTTCTTCACTACCAGGCAAACTTGTTAGATGGGCCAGCCCTCACCTATTATCCAAGTGGGACAGTTCTTGAATCGGGCATGTATTACCAGGGGAAGCGCCATGGTGAGTTTAAGACTTATTATGAAAATGGTATGGTAAGGCAAATTCTTATTTATGATATGGGGCGTTTGGTTCGAAAACCGCAATTTTTTGATGCACAAGGAAATCCAGTCTCGATGAGTATTGAAAAATGAGCCTTGCTGTTGTTGGGCTTACGAGTCTTATCAAGTGTGAGATGGGGCTTTCTCCAACTCCCTTGGTCGTGTTGCCCGATCGAACAATTATAGCTGAATTCATGCTTATGGGAAATATAACTGATTTTGTTCCTATCGCTAATATTGAGCCCTTTGGGGAGTGTATTTCGCTTATGAACCCTGCAGTCCTATCAGCTACGATAGCTGCAGGGGGGGTTTTAACGCCCATGCCTTGTGTTCCCGTGACAGTAGTGCCTTGGATTACAGCTGCGATGGATGTATTAGTCGAGGGAGCTCCCGCACTAGATCAAACATCAACTCTTATGTGTGTGTGGGCAGGTCCAATTAACATTGTAGAGCCTGGAAACACGTCGGTAATTGTCCCATGAAGTCTCTTACGTTGAAAGACATTGAAAAAGCTAAGGCCCTTTTAAAAGGAATCATTCTTGACACCCCAACACTTTATTCTTCTTATCTTTCAATGGATTATAACGCAGACGTGTTTTTAAAATTAGAGAACTTTCAGGAAACAGGGTCATTTAAGGTCAGAGGGGCCTACGTTAAACTTAAAAGTCTTCCGGAAGAAGTCCTTCACAAAGGTGTGATTGCTATGTCCGCTGGCAATCATGGGCAAGCCGTTGCTTTTCATGCCCATCATTTAAAAATACCGTCAACCATTGTCATGCCCGTTTTCACCCCTCCGACGAAGGTCAAGAACACGGAAAAATGGGGAGCTCGGATCGTTCTTGCAGGCCTTACAGTTGATGAGTCTTATGCGGTGGCAGAAGATATTGCTCAAAAGGAAAACCTTACCTTTATTCACCCCTACGATGATCCAGACGTCGTTGCTGGCCAGGGAACGATCGGGATTGAGATGCTTCTTGCTTGCCCTGACCTTGAGGTCCTTCTGATTCCGATTGGAGGAGGGGGGCTTGCCGCGGGTGTTGCCTTAGCTGCAAAATCTATAAAACCCTCTCTCCAAGTCTATGGGGTTGAAGTGGAGGGGTATTCTTTCCTGTCGCAACAACTTTATGGAACAAAGGACAAGAGAAATGGAGGAATCACGCTGGCCGATGGAATTGCCGTCAAAAGTCCTGGGTATTTGCCTCAACAAATTCTGAAGACACACCTTGCGGGGATTATTGTTGTAACAGAAGAAGAAATTGAACATGCCGTAGATCTTTTTGTACGCAAACAAAATATGATTGTTGAAGGAGCAGGAGCCGCTGGTCTTGCGGGACTTTTACATAATCAAACTTTGTTCGCCCACAAAAAAGTAGGGATTGTTGTGAGTGGGGGGAATATTGATGCTCGTCTTGTGTCTTCTATTATGATGCGGGGGCAAATGCGAGAGGGGCGTCTTACCCTTCTGCGAATAAAAGTAGATGATGTCCCAGGGGTCTTAGAAAAAGTTGCTGGGCTCATTTCTTGCCATCAAGGAAATATCTTAGAGGTTAATCATCAACGTTTGATCTATGAAATCCCCATAAAAATGGCTGAACTTGATATCATGGTTGAAGCTCGAGGACTTGACCAGATTCAAGGAATCATCAAAGACTTAGAAGCTTCCGGTTTTTCTGTGATCAAGCTCGGAAATGGTCTCCCTTTGAAGGGGCTGGATGGTTGAGTATTTTCCTCGCTGACGAATCAGGGGAAGATCATCGGGCTTAAAGATTGCATCAATGACCTTTCCCAAAATAATTTCATGATCCCCACCCTCATAAAGGGCAGCTTTTTCACAGATGACATGCCCCAAAGCTTCTGAAATCAAAAGGCAACGCGTTGGTTCGTGGCGATGAGTTTTAAGAGTGTCCCACTCAAGGGGGATATGTTTTGCAAATCCTTCAGAAAGATGATGTTGGGTTGCCCTTAAAATATTAACTGCAAAATAAGGAGAAGCTTTAAAAGCTGCCATGGTTTTTGACTGCTTTGAAAGGCAAAATAAAACTTGAGGAGGATTGAGCGAGACGGAGGTAAAGGAGCTAATTGTAATCCCTCTGTCTTTACTAACTCCATCCGAAACGGTGACAACCGTCACTCCCGTGGGAAAAAGGCCAAGGGTTTTTCTAAATTGATCTTCTGTAATACTCATGCCTTTCTTTTAAGGGAAAAGAAGGCTTATGAAAAGAAATAATTTAATATACCGCCAACGGCAGTAAAAAAATCAGGATCTTTGTGCTTCGCGCTTCCACCCAGCACGGCTTTGTCTGGGTGGCTGGTTCGATAGGGCCTTTTTCATCTCATGCTATGATTTAATATAGTTGTCATAGAAGATCTCTTTTCTATTCTTCGAGCGGTCGAAGTAGTTTAGGAGATTTCAATACATGTCAAATCTCCAGCAAAGCTGGAGGCCTATCAATTGGGATAGTGTGAGCAGATCGGACTCTGCTTGTACCGTGATGGGTCTAGGATTCCTTTGAGCCAGGGACGCGTCGTTCAGGTTCGGGTTGGCTTTGGCTGGGACATCTTCGGTTTCGGTTCTGGTTGTTTGTTTTCGTGCGGGGTCTTTTACAGATTCACCTCACCTTTTGTTTACTTCAATGGGTCATTTGGCTTATACCAGGAATAGAATCTCGGGTCATTCGGTAAGCCGCACCAGCACAATACGCTTATATCTCCTGTTGGCAGCCGAGTCTTTTCGGAGGTACACGCTATAGATGGAGGCCTTTCCGTGATACTGGAAACGTAGTGTATCACATCCGCTCCCCATTTAGTGCAACTTTGTTCTACTTTTGTTAGATCGCTTGGATTGACGTGGTAATTGAAGGCGGTATATCCTTGATTCAACATGGCTTGCGCGGACACAATTACATGTTCATCATTGGCTTGATTCGCACTTTCTGCCCACGCCTTATTCTCCCACGGAGCAGCACAGAGCCAGGCACTTAATAGCAATGTCCGGAGGAATTTTTTATCCATGATTGAGGTCCTCTTTTTGTTAACTGTCGTTTTCATCCAAGCTGAGCGGGGCTTTCGATTTTTAGTCCTTTTTGCTTGCTCATTTTGTATACGATACATAGCTTGGATTAAAATGTCGTTAACATTCGCGATTTGGCCCTTAAGGCCGGCATAGGCCCAGGTTCTCCAACGGCTCAGGCTTGTCCTCGTGCTTGACACGAGGATACTCTTCTTGAGACGGATTGCCTCCTTGCATGTAATGCCGCAAAGCCTTCTGAGCCGGTTTTTCCTGGGTTAGTGTACTGGGAGAAAGACCCTTTAAGGTGATGGGATACCCCAAAAGGTCAAAGTTTTTATGGCTTATTCCAACAAATGTTTTCTCTAGCCCTAAGCCCAAACATAACTCTTTTAAAATCTGAAACATCTCAAGACGTATACGATGAAGGGCCTCCAATTTTCTGAATATCAAAACGATATCATCCTGAAATCGAGCGTAAAAGCAATCTCCTCGTTTTATCCATCGTTCCATCCTATGATCCAAGGGCATCAAATAAAGAGCTCCTAGAACAGGCGAAGAAATCTCTCTCCAGCATTATGGTCGCCACTGCATTGTCTCGTCCTTCTGCTTAGGGATATGGCGGATCAGTAAGGCCTTTCCGCTCTTGAGCTCTCTCCAAAGTCAGGTGGGTCCCGGGGACTCACTCACACCGGGAATCATAGTCTCGCACTTGTTCGCACTCCTCCAACCCCATGTCTCCCCATGCCAGGTAGTGATATCTTTGTGAAGCATCCACTAGACGCCAGATACTACCCTCCCACGTTTCGCACAGACATTGAAGGGCTACGACCCGTGTGCTGGTCCAAGGAGCTCCGCAAACCAGAGTCATTACTAACAATGTCCGGAGGAATTTTTTATTCATGGTTGAGATCCTCTTTTGTTAACTGTCGTTTTCATCCAAGCTGAGCGAGGCTTTTGATATTTAGGCCTATTCGCTTGCTCATTTTGTATACGATACATAGCTTGGATTAAAATGTCGTTAACATTCGCGATTTGGCCCTTAAGGCCGGCATAGGCCCAGGTTCTCCAACGGCTCAGGCTTGTCTTCGTGCTTGACACGAGGATACTCTTCTTGAGACGGATTGCCTCCTTGCATGTAATGCCGCAAAGCCTTCTGAGCCGGTTTTTCCTGGGTTAGTGTACTGGGAGAAAGACCCCTTAAGGTGATGGGATACCCCAAAAGGTCAAAGTTTTTATGGCTTATTCCAACAAATGTTTTCTCTAGCCCTAAGCCCAAACATTAATTCTTTTAAAATGTAAAGGTTACATAGTTAGTTGAAAAACTTGTATAAAGAAAAAAATTTTGGAGGCGGGAATGAGGATTAACACTAAAGATGAATCTGTTCCACTAGAGGTGTAATCCTCTGAGGAGTATAAATCTGATATCAATTCACATTCTTTGGGTGAGGGCATCAGATGGGTGCTTACCTATTAGAAATACGCGCAGCGCCCCTCGCCTCGACTTCCTGCTTATTGTTTGAATGAAAATGGTATTAGAAGTTCCTGGTTTGTTCGATTTTGCCTTTTCCCTCTTCTTTTATCAAGTATAATGACCCCGGGATCACGTAACGTACTCGACTGTGCTGCAACACGGGCGAAGAGGGAAATTTATGCCCAGAAGTTCCAAGCTTCCGGGTTTCTACAGCTTGTCACGCCAAAGCGTAGCAGGGCTGCAGAAGACTGGTTTCCGTCTTCCTTTTGCACACATTCCTCATTCAGGAAAAAATCTAAAGACACAGCTAGCTTCCGGACCTTTTCTAAAGACTCCAAACTTCCCAAACGTGAAATTTATGCACTTAGATACCTTTCAGATCTTCCTCTCACCTAAGGTACTGTGAGATTTATTTCCTCTGATATCTAAAGAAAATATCGCATAAAACATTAAAAAAGTCAAGAAATTTGGTCGAAATGGCCAATTCTAGGTTAAGAAAATCTTTGTTGATTCAGCGTCGAAGACTCTTTATAGTCAGATCCATTCGGAGCGTAGCGCAGTCTGGTAGCGCACCACGCTGGGGGTGTGGGGGTCGTGGGTTCAAATCCCGCCGCTCCGACCATTAGACGCCATTTTTTAATCCTCTGTTAAAAAATGTATAATGTATTAAAATTATTATATTTTTTGGGAAAGATTTCCTTAAAAACTTGCAAAATGGAATGAAAAAATATGCGCCCCAAAAAGCAAAGCGACGTTGGTTAACACGATTTATTCCGCAACCGTCTGGATTAAATTATTGATTTAAATCACCCCTTGGACCGCCTGATAAAATTGATGGACTTGTTATTGATTGAGTTTATCATAGATCATGCGAAAAATAATGGCCTCTTGCGCAGAAATTACTGCAAAGGCCCCACATATTGTCATCCACGGGCTAGAAAAATCATTGTTTTTCGCAAGAAAAACAACGAATTTTCTTGACCCGTGGATCTTATTAATTACAGATGGTTTCCCGTAAACCTGTCTAAATCAGGATTAAAGTCCTTCATGAGCTTAAGTTTCCAGCTTCTTTTCCAATGCTTTAAGTTTGGATAGCCACTTCAATTTTATACAGTATATTAAGAGATCCTCGTGTCAATAAATGCTAAGCTCCAGCTTCGCAGGGGCAAAGCATTTATTGCACAAGGATGACAACCGAAAGAGAAGAATACACCTTTATCAAAGATAGGATAAGTGCCCTGAACCTAGTTGGATTATTATACTCCATCAACTTGAAATATCCACTCAAATGACGAGAGGATCTGTATTTTCTCAGGATGAGGATAGACCTTTACTCCTCTTCGATATGATTGAGCCCATGCAAAATACCTTGCACAAAATTAAGCATATGTTTTGCACCATAAGATGAGTTGTCGTGCCCATGTTTCTTAGCAAAAGTTAAAGTTCCTTCTTCATTATGGATAATGGAATGATTTCCTACCTGGTTAATGTGAGAAGACGTATCAGAAGATTCCTTTAACTTTCGTGCCATATTTAATAATTTTCGTACCTTTGTAAATTTTGTTCGGGTCGAATTTTTAAGGTCTTCTAAATGCTGTTCCATTTTTTCATTTGTATGCAAAGATTCTTCTTTGGGGGAATTAGAAGTTGTCCTCACTTCAGGTATTTTTTGGGATTTAGGATAGTGTTTCGAGGACTTACCCTTTTTTTTCTTACTAGGGGCATCATTCCGGGAATCTTCGATTACCTTTTTGGAAACGGCTTCCTGCTCTTGACGAACTAGGGACTCATAGCTTTCCTTAAATTCATAGCTCTTCAAAATTTCTTTTTTAAGATCCTCGATAGTTTCCTTATAGGAAAGCACTACATCTTGGGGCATGCATTTTTCTTCTTTTTCGGATGAGATTTCGTCTTTTTGGGAAACAAGGCTTGTGGATTGATCTTCTTTCAAGAGCTTTAAACTCTTTTTATAACACTCTTCTATATAATCAAGTTGGAAAAGTTTTTCTTCCAGAGTATTAGCTTCAGGCAAGGGAATGAATTCTTTATATTTTGGGTCATAAAGATTATCCCCAAGATAATCCTTTAAGATTTTAAAAAGCTCAGGAGGGGGAGCTACGTGAGGAACCATACTTTCTACGCATTTTTTTACAAAGTTCTTTGGAGTCAGAGCCTGGATCTGATTTAACCCATTACGCACTGGCGGATACTGAAATTTAGCAAGCATGCTCTCTGTTCTCATTTCAGTTAAAGTTTTCATTTCTTCATTTATGTTAAATACCTCACGGAGGTGATTGGTTTGTTCTTGGAAGTTAAAAACTTCGTTCGTAAACTTTTCTTCACTCAGCATCTCCATTTTATCCTTAATTTGGTCGCCTAAAACGATGGTACGCTGCTGAGAAAAAAGGTAGGGAGGTTTCCCATTCGCTCCCTCTCGCCACTTTATACGAAGAGTAGGAATATCCTTAATAAAAGTATTTTGAAAAAGCATAGGTAAAACAACGGAAGTTTGAATCAATACGCCAGGACTGGTCACTATTTCTCCTTTATCGACAATTAAAAGGGGGGTCTTGCTTTCTTTTCCATGGGGAACAGTGCGAAAAATAGTCTTGTCTTTATAATCGACTGGTATCGGTATAAGGGTAAGCTCAGAAGACGAATCCCTTAAATAAAAAAATGGAAAAGGAGTCTTCGTGTGCTTTCCCGAAATAGAAATGAGCCCTATGTTACTTGATGAATTTAGTTGTAAATCCAAAAACATGAAAACTTTCTTCGTAAAATTTTTTAATATCTGTGTGGATTTTATAAAATGCATCTCATAAAGATTGAGAGCCTGTGAGAATAGTTTAACAATTTTATCATGGTTATTAGCGTCCTTGTCTTCTAATCCTGTTTTTTGGAAAGTAGTCGGTTCATCAACTTCTCTTAAAAAAGCGAGGTTTTCAGTACTAGGAGAAACCTGATCAAGTTTTAGGGTAAGGTCTTTAACTTCAGTGATATAAGTTATTGCATAGGAGAGAAAATCGTAGAGAGGGTACTCATTAGATTGAAACTTTTCCCACTTGCCTTGGCTAATTGTTAGCCGGTCCTTAGCCTCTCTATAAGCATCGTAGGAAATGCAAATTCCGTTGTAAAAATATCTTATTAAGTTCGCTCCATCCTTCGTATTAATAAAATTTTTATCAGGGCGCGTTACCTTAGCATAGGGGCAGAAATAATCAAATAGCTTCTTCAAATGATCTTGAGCCTCTTGAGATGACATTGGCTGATCATAATTTGAGTTGTAACGAGAACAAAATAAAGAAAAAAAGGCCCACTCACTTTCTGTAACATTAACTGTATCCTTAGTAGATTGAGCATTTTTTTTGATGGGAGGGGTAATCCTACCTTTATCCTCTAACTCGACCTTACCAGAAGCATGAGCCTGAACGGCGTACAAAAAAGAAACTCCGAAAACCGTTGATAATAAGTAGTTTTTGTTAAAAGAATGAAACATAAATGGATTCTCCTTACCATATTTTTACTATAGAAATTAAATATTCATATTTTATTTTTATATTATCCGTTTTCATTGCAGTCAAGAATTTTTGCAAGTTTTTTCTTGCTATCTAACACTTTGAATATTAAGTAGCCTAAACAATAATTTTAATTTTTAATTAACTCAATTTATGTTATTATTATAATATAATATAGTTTTTATTATTTGTTGTTGGTAGTTGTATGCGTGGTTTCAATAAGTATTTGTATCCCATTGCCTTTACGGCGATGATGCTTCCTTCAGCAGCTATGGCCAAGCTCCCTCCTTCAGCTTTTAAGGGAGTGACGGAATTCTTTCGTAAAGGGAAGGAATTTTACTCTCCTGTTCTCGGAGAAGCTGCTCTTGAATCAGGTTTGATTCAAAATATACGGTTTTTTGGTGAGTATACAGCAGTTTATAATGAAAAGGGAGAACGACAGTATACCAAAGATAAGTCCACTGACCCTTTATGGAACGTTGTTAATATTCTGTTTCCTTCAACAAATGGTGTATTAGGAACTCAAGCTCTGGCCGACACTAACCTGGGACGATATGCAACCCAACCTAAAACCCAAGCCCTCCTCCTTAATTACGCCGAGGCTCTACGCGAGAAAAAACCTATTAAACTTGACAAGGTTGTTGCAGAGATTGTTGGTACCCTCGAAATTGAAAAATCAGACATTAAAAAGAAAATAAAAAACAGAACCATCCAACCTCTTTTAGACTACATTGAAAAGTCCATTCAAGCAGAACAAAGTGGAAAATCAATTTATACAGCCTATACGACAGAACAAGTCATCTCGGCCTTTTTTTGCTATCAGTTTAGTAAGCAGAATGATATTTGGCCCCTCAACGCTATCCATAACATCATGGGAAAGGGAACTATCGTGAAGTTTCCAGGAGAGATTAAAGAAGACTTCTTTTTACCAGAAAATCTTAGAGCTATAAAGAAAATAAGCTTTTCAAATGCAAGGCTAAGAAATATTACAGGATTAGAAAAATTAGCGAACTTGGAAGAACTTGACCTAGTTTGGACTCGACTTACGGAAATTTCATTTGCTAATCCTGTTAACCTAAAGAAAATAGATGCGACTGAATCACTTCTTGAAAAGATCAATGGTTTCGAAAATCTGCCTAATTTGGAAGAGTTAGATTTGGTTTATACATATGTTAAGGAACTTTCATTTCCAAAGTTGCAAAGTAAATTACAAAAATTAAACTTAAAGTCCTCACAAATTTCAAAAATTGAAGGACTAGATAATCTGGAAAATTTAAAAGAATTAGATATACAAGAATCACCAAATATTACAAAGCTGACCTTTACAAAAGATAATAAGGAACTGAAGTTAAAATTGACAGGTTCAGGGATACGTTCCATGGATGATATCGATGGGGTTGAGCATCTGGATAAGGGTAATATCATCTTTTAAATAACAAAGGCTGAATAATAGCCCAAGAATTCATTGATGGAGGAAAAACCATGACGCTAGACATAAAACATGATACCGAGCGAACGCAATTTGTAACTTTGGTTGAAGGTAAAACAGCGATGTTACAGTATCATGTTTTACCTGATGGAAAAACGTTGAATTATTATCATACCTTTGTTCCCCCAGAATTGCGAGGAAGGCACATTGGCCAAGATCTCGTCAAGTTTGCTCTTGACTACGCAAAAACTAACCATTTTAAAGTTGTTCCGAAATGCCCTTTTGTAAAAGCCTATATAGATACCCACCCAGAATACAAAGAGTTAGAATAACCCGCGGCCAAAACCGCCAGGATTTGTCTAAAGTTGAGTCCAATCAGAAAGCGCATCTTTCCCTTACTTTCTAACGATCTTTTAGTTTCTGTTAACAGATTTTTCATGGAGAAACTTCTATATTTTATAGCAAACTGGGGTTGTCAACGAGCCCATTTCTGGGTAAGCATGGCGAGGTAAATAAGTGTAGAAAGGATTTCGTTTGACAAAATCTATCTCTCAAGAAGAGGCCTTAAAAGCCTACCGCGAAATGCTGCTGATCCGTCGTTTTGAAGAGCGCGCTGCTCAGCTTTATGGCATGGGGTTGATTGCCGGATTTTGCCATCTTTATATTGGTCAAGAAGCTGTTGTTGTGGGTATACAGGCAGTTTTAGAACCTCAAGATACGATTATCACAGCTTACCGAGATCATGGCCATATGTTAGCTGCAGGGATGGATCCCAAAGGAGTCATGGCCGAGCTTACTGGGCGCATTGGAGGATATTCCAAAGGTAAAGGTGGATCTATGCATATGTTTAGCCGGGAAAAGAACTTCTTCGGTGGACATGGAATTGTGGGGGCACAAGTCCCCATAGGAACGGGGCTTGCCTTTGCTCATAAATATAAAGAAGATGGTGGCGTTTGCATTACATCCATGGGGGATGGGGCTGCTAACCAAGGCCAGGTGTATGAGTCCTATAACATGGCGGCCCTTTGGAAACTCCCTATTGTCTATGTCATTGAAAATAATCACTATGGGATGGGGACCTCCGTGGAGCGGTCTTCTGCAGGTCCTAATTATTATGGTCGTGGGCAAGGATGGGGCATTCCTGGTGAAAAGGTTGATGGAATGGTCTATCTTGAAGTCAAAGAAGCCGCAAAACGTGCTATAGCCCATGCGCGCTCTGGAAAAGGACCTTTTATTCTTGAGTTAGATACATACCGTTATCGTGGGCATTCGATGTCGGATCCTGCAAAATATCGCTCGAAGGAAGAGGTGGACACGGTTAAGCTCAAGCGAGATCCTATCGATTATTTTAAAGAGTACATGATTAAAACCTTTAAAATATCAGAAGATCAAATTAAGATGATTGAAGACGAAATTAAAGCCGTTGTTTTGGAAGCGGTTGAATTTTCTAAAAGTTCACCGGAGCCTGATCCTTCCGAACTCTACACAGATGTTTTAAAAGAAGAGAACATCTTCTCATGACCCAATTTCACCACGAGATACCTATGACAGATCAATTACTTTCTTCAATGACCGTTAGAGAAGCGTTGCGCGATGCCATGGCAGAGGAAATGCGCCGGGATGAAACGGTTTTTTTAATGGGCGAAGAAGTTGCCGAATACAACGGGGCTTATAAAGTTAGCCAAGGTCTTTTGGATATGTTCGGTCCAAAACGAGTTATTGATACACCCATAACAGAGCACGCCTTTGCAGGGCTTGGCGTAGGGGCGGCCTTTGGAGGGCTTCGCCCCATTGTTGAATTCATGACCTTTAACTTTTCTATGCAAGCCATGGACCAAATTATTAACTCAGCAGCGAAGACACTTTATATGTCTGGGGGACAAATGGGGTGCCCTATTGTTTTTCGAGGACCAAATGGGGCCGCATCTCGTGTGGGGGCTCAGCATTCTCATTGCTTTGCAAGTCTTTATTCCCATTGTCCTGGCTTAAAAGTCGTAAGCCCCTATAGTGCAGGCGATGCAAAAGCTCTTTTAAAAACAGCTATTAGAGATCCTAATCCAGTTGTTTTCTTAGAAAATGAGCTGCTGTATGGCCACACCTTTGAGGATGTTTCAGAAGATCCAGAATTTGTTTTGCCATTTGGAAAGGCTCTTATTCGTCGGAAAGGTAAAGATGTCACCTTAACCGCATTCTCTATTATGGTGGGGAAAGCGTTACAAGCCGCTGATATATTAGCTGAGCAAGGGATTGATGCGGAAGTGATTGATTTAAGGTCCCTTAGGCCCCTTGATGTGGAAACTCTTGTTGGATCCGTTATGAAAACGAACCGGCTTGTTTCAATTGAGGAAAGCTGGCCTTTTGCAGGGATAGGGTCAGAAATTGCTGCCTTAATGATGGAGCATGCTTTTGATTATCTAGATGCGCCTGTTTTACGAGTTACGGGGGCTGATGTTCCCATGCCTTATGCTGCAAATTTAGAACACTTGGCATTGCCCCAAGTTGAAACTATTATTGAGGCGGCAAAGGCTGTGTGTTATCAGTCAACACCATAGCATTACTTCCCCTAAACGCGGATAGGACGCCAAAGAAGGATAGCTTCCATGTTTATAGACATAAAGAAAAAGGAATTATAAGGAATGTCCATTGAAATTTTAATGCCTGCTCTTTCTCCGACGATGACGGAAGGAAATCTTGTTAAATGGCATAAGAAAGAGGGGGATGTGGTCAAAGCAGGAGATGTTATTGCCGAAATTGAAACCGACAAAGCAACGATGGAAGTTGAAGCGGTAGATGAAGGGCGCATCGGAAAAATCCTTATTCCTGAAGGAACAGAACAAGTTAAGGTTAATCAACCCATTGCAATCCTTCTTGAGGAGGGAGAAGATGCATCTTCTCTTGAGGGCTTGAAAGAAAAGGTTACACTTGAGAAAAAACCCGAGGCAAAGCCAGAAATGACTCAACCCTCTCCAGAAAAAAAACCGGAGTTAAAGGTTGTTCCTCAAGCGCCAAGCTCTCCTCAAGAGCGCATTTTTGCAACGCCCTTGGCTCGGCGAATTGCAGAAGGGGCCCATCTCAACCTAGGATCTATTTCTGGGTCAGGTCCTCGGGGAAGAATTATAAAGGCTGATGTAGAGCAAGCTTTAGCCCAGGGAGGAGCAGCGCCTCTTGCAAAGCCTTCGGCTCTTTTAACAGGATATGAACCTGAATATGAGGTCATTAACCCATCCAATATGCGAAAAGTGATTGCAAAGCGACTTGTTGAAGCAAAGCAGACCATCCCTCACTTCTATTTAACCATAGATTGTGAAATTGACACTCTTCTCAAGGCACGAGAGCAGATGAACGCCAGAGCAAATGGGGCCTATAAGCTATCCGTAAATGATTTTGTGATTAAGGCTTGTGCAGTTGCTCTTGAGCATGTGCCAGAGGCAAACGCCTCCTGGATTAATGACCAGATTTATCAATACAAGACTGTTGATGTGGCAGTTGCAGTAGCCATTGACGGAGGCCTTATCACACCTGTCATCCGTGAGGCTGAAAAGAAAGGACTTGGAGAAATCTCTCGAGAAATGAAAGACCTTGCAACGCGCGCTAGGGAAGGGAAACTTAAACCTCAAGAATTCCAAGGAGGCACCTTCGGCCTCTCAAATATGGGAATGTACGGGATTAAGGATTTTAGTGCTATTATTAGTCCGCCCCAAGCCTGCATCCTTGCTGTTGGCATGGGGGAAGAACGGCCAGTGGTAAAGGAAGGCCTTCTAACTTCCGCTACCTTAATGACTTGTACGCTTTCTGTAGACCACCGGGTGGTTGATGGAGCCGTTGGAGCAAAGTACCTCAAAGCTTTTAAAGAGCTGATAGAAAATCCGGTGATGATGGTTCTTTAAGGAATATTTTCGATTTTTAAAGGCAAGAGTTTTTTAACTTTCTTTAACTATTTTATGAGAAGATGAATTATAACCAGAGTTTGGAAAGAAATTCTGATGAAAAAGCTCATATTCTTCTTTTTGATAGCAACCTTATCTTGCCCTTTTGGTGGACTTGCCGTGGAAAATAAGGCCATTCCAGAGCATAGAGCTGGGCCAGGAATTCCTCTAGAAAGAAAGGCTGAACGACAGACCATTCCACAACAAAGAACTCCTCCAGCTTCCCCTAGGGAGGCCCCTCTCGCTGGAGAAAATCCTGCTCAAACCTTGAATATCCTTAATCTTACAGAACCTGCTGCAAAAGTGTTTGAATGAAGAAGGAAGTTAGAGCGGGAGTTAAAATTGACAGGAAGGGAGTGAAATA
>DAIDHR010000038.1 GCA_027459605.1 Alphaproteobacteria bacterium | reverse complement strand
ATGACATTTCTTATCCTTTTCAGTGAGTTAACCTAATCTTAGACTATCACATCTCTAGGACTTTTGCAGCAGGTTCTTTTAACATTTGAAATTTTAAAAAATATTTTTCCAAGTCCGCATTTAGAAAAAATTATAACTGACTTCAAGAAACAATTTGAGGCCATAAAACGAACTGTAGAGCATACAAACGCCCCCCCAACCTTACAAAGAGGAGAGGATTCAAAAGAAGAGACATCAAATAACCAGTTATTATTTTTTCTGAAGAGCAAGCATTGGCTATTATCTTTTTTGTTTTTGATCTTAGGGGCCTTTGTTTTTGTCTATTTTGAATTTAAGAGAAAAAATGAAATGCAGCTTTTAGCTCAAAGCTCTTTTTCTCAGGTTCGAAAAGGAGAAGATTTACCTGTTATTCGCTCAGATCTAGCCATTCCAACAAATACGGCTTTGCTTGATCGCCCTGAATTAATAGCTCTCATTAATGATAGATTTAAAGGCTGGAGAGGTATTCAAGCAGTTGCCCTTGTTGGAATGGGAGGAGCAGGGAAAACGACCCTTGCTCGGCAATATGCACGGCGGCAAAAAACAAATATTGTTTGGGAAGTTAATGCAGAAACAAAACAAACTCTCAATGAATCATTTGAAGATCTAGCGGAGCAGCTTTCAGGAACAGATGAAGATCAAAGAATTTTAAGGGGGATAACAAAGCTAAAAGACCATAGAAAACGAGAAGAAAAAATTATTCAGTTTGTAAAGGAAAGGCTAAGGGCATGTCAGAATTGGTTTTTAATTTATGATAATGTGGAAAAATTTACGGATATTCAAAGTCATTTCCCCAAAGATCCAGGCAGTTGGGGACAAGGAAGAGTCATTTTAACAACTCAAGACAGAAATATCGAAAATAATAAGCATGTAAATAACACACTTGAACTTATCGAGCTAACCCCAGAAGAAAAACTTAGCCTTTTTACCAAAATCATGAGCAGTAAAGGTTCGTCTTCATCTGCAAATTTGAAACTTGCTGCAACTAAAAAGTTCTTAGCCGACATACCTCCTTTTCCTTTAGATATTTTGGTTGCTGCTGCTTACTTAAAAGCAACAAACACTCCCTATCAAAGCTACTTGGACAAGCTGCGTAAGTATGATCACAATTTTTCAAATGCACAGGAAAGAATTTTGCAAGGATCTGGTGATGATTATATAAAGACGCGCTATCAAATTATTACATTATCATTAAAACATCTCATTGATAATAATCAAAATTTTAAAGACCTGTTGCTTTTTGTAAGCCTCCTTGATCCAGATAATATAACCAGAGATTTATTGCTGAAATGCAAAAAAGAAAATGTAGTCGATGATTTTATTTATAACCTCAAAAAATATTCTCTCATTGCCAATAAAAATAGAGGTTCAGATAATTTTAATTCCATTTTTATGGTGCATCGAAGCACACAGCGTATAATTTTAACCCACTTTAGGAATACTTTAAATTTGGATGAGGAGAAGGCTTTAGCTAAATCTCTTTCGAGCATCTTAGAGAATGAAATGAGTACTGCTATCGAGAGAGAAGACTTTACAAAGATGAGGTCTTTACAGAGGCATGCAGAGCATTTTGCGAGTCAAAATAGTTTACTGACAAACGTTGAAATAGCTGCTCTATGTGGTGAGTTAGGATGCATTTGCTATTATTTGTGCCATTATCCTCGAGCCCAGGAGCTCCTTAGCTTAAGCATTTCTGAATTAAATAAACATCCCACAAAAAATGAAGCCAAGGTTGCCCACTTCCTCGTGTATCTCGGAAATGTCCATAGAAGGTTAGGAGATTACGAAAAGGCCAAGAAGCTATTTGAAAAAGGTATTGAACTCTATAAAAATTCTCCCCAGCTTTATGCAGGAATGGCTCGTGCATATGGATACCTTGGAATAGCTCATGAATCCTTGGGAGATTTTGATAAAGCAAAAACTCTCTTAGAAAGAAGCCTTGTTATTCATCAAAAATGTTCTAGAGACCAAATAGGCCATGCTTGGTCGTTAGCCCATTTGGCAAGCGTTTATAAAAACATCGGAGACTACCACAAAGCCCTAGAACTATATGAACAAAGTCTCCCTATCTATAAAGCTTCTTCTCCCTATCACGTTGGGGTTGCATGGGTTTGTAGAGATCTGGGTTTCATTTACATGAAGTTAGGAGATAGAGGAAAGGCCAAGGATCTTTTAGAGGAAAGTGTAACAATTTATAGAAAGCATTTTTTTGAGGACCATATTTACATTGCTCATGCCTTAATCAACCTGGGAATCCTTTATAGGGAGGCAAGAGATTTTGAAAAAGCAAAAAACTTATTAAAGAAAGGCTTGGTGGTGGTTGAAAAAACTTATGGAAAAAATCATGCTGATACTGGAGAAGTACTAAAAGAAATTGGAAAAATCTTTCTGGCCGAAGGTAATCTAGAGATAGCAGAAAATATGATGAACCAAGCATGTAGCATATTTAACAAGATCAAACATCCTGATAAATATGAGGTCTTAGAAACCTTGGCTGAAATATATCAAAAAAAATCTCTCGCCTTATCAAATAAGGAGAAAACCATAGAAGCAACACGGCTAAAGACTCAAGCTCAATCTTATTTGGAACAGGCTCTCAAAATAGTGGAAACCTATTTTCCAGTAGAGTCTCCTCATAGTACCAGAATCCAAGCCAAAATTAAAAAGGAAGAACAAAGTAGGGGATAGATCTTGTTCGGGCAGGAACATCTTTTCTTCAGATGGAAAAAGATACTTTTGCTTGGATATGCCGTCTTCCGTGAGTGTCTTTTTGGGGAGATAGATTAGACTGAATCGACTTTTTTGGGGTATTGAAAATTTGAAAAATGAGAGAAGTATATGAATTATTTGAACGTGCCAATAAATACTTTCAATCCATCGGAGAAGATTCTTCAAGCCTAGAACGAATATTCAAATTAAATTTGATTGGACTCCTATCTAAATACATTGCTTTATTCCCCTGCTTTTTATCAAAGGCTTGAAGAGGCCCGGTCTTAAATGGAGTTCCCCTTAGAAAAGAATAGGAGGGGTATGCGCAAGTAGAAAAACTGAAAGAGTTTTTGAAGACACATAAAGCTTTAATTCAGGAGTTGGAAGAAGCTGTTGAGAGATGATTTCTTAGAAGAATGTCCTTCAATATTATTAAGTTTGGACTGAATTCTTATAACATGTGGAGAATTTTCTGGAAAATACACTTTAACAATTTTTAATGCTTCGTGGAGATCATCAATAGCTTGCTTTTTAAGGATTTGAGATTCAGGAGTATTACCCTTCTTGAGAAGTTGGTTAGCTTTTGTTAAATGTAATTCTCCTAATCTTTTATGTTCTTTTCTAGGAAAAAAGTAATTTTCTGTCTTTTTGGCTTTATCAGTTAGGGCTCTTACACTGATATATAATGTTACCTATGTTCCCGGAACGGACCTGTTTTCGCTGGCGTGCCCGAGAGGATTCGAACCTCCGACCCCAAGATTAGGAATCTTGTGCTCTATCCTACTGAGCTACGGGCACATGCTTTTTTTATACAGAGCTCATAGCAAAGAGGCAAGCCTGGTGCCCATCTTTGCAAGATATTTATGAGAAAGGCTTATGAATGGATTTCATAAAGATCATGATGGATAACTCTTTTTCAGAAAGAAGTCATCACGGCAAACCACTCATTTTCATTGAGAATAAGTATAACATAGTTCCTGACAATTCAGTCTTATAGAATCGACGTCTCTTCAATTCACCGCTTTTTACAGTCAAGGGCGCAGTCATCCAAAGTCCCGGTACACGTGGCATCCGCTTTCATTCCATTTTTATAAGTACAGGTGCGCATACCATAGGCTTCGGGCCATGCAGCCCCCCATGCATATTGGTCAGTCTCATCCACCTCACTCACGTAGGTACATACAAATTTCCGATTGTTCGAAAATAAGCGTGCCTCCTTAAATTTAACAATTTTTCCAAAGCCGCTTGTAGCAAAAGAGAACTTTCCTTCGTTATAAGTAGTTTCATCGTGAAGGATCATAGTTTTAATATCTGGACATTTCCCTACAGGTTCTGCAAATCCTGTGCTTCCTATTTGAGAGGTTATCGTTACAAAGACAATTAAAGAGATCTTTATTTGCTCATATCATTTTCTCCTTGTAAGGTTTCACTCTTTATTGTTTGAATCAGTCCAGTTAACTCAGAATTTATTAAAAATTCATTAAGATCAGATCCGCACACGCTCTAATTTTCATGTATTAAATAGGCCGGTGAGTCGTTACCTCCCTTCTTTCGTTTCTATCCCCTCCCCTTCATTAATTTTTTCTAAAGCTTCTTCAGCCCTAAGCCACTCTTCTTCTGCGAGAATAAGCTCTTTTTCAAGCTGACGCTCCTGTTTCAAAAGCTGGGTTAAGGATTCAGCGTGATGGTGATAAAGCTCGGGATTAGTAAGTTCTTCCCTCACCTTTTGAAGAGAAGCCGTAAGGCCTTCAACCTTGAGCTTGGCTTCATGGGCTGCTTTTTTAAGCTCGGTCGTCATTTCTTTTTTCGGGCTCTTTTGCTTTTGGGATTTGAGAGCTCTTTCCTCTCCTTTTAGGACAAGCCTGCGGTAGTCCTCAAGATCTCCTTCAAAAGGTTCAACTTTTTGATTCGCTACCAACCACAGCCGATCCATGGTAGAGGCCAGCAAATCCCAATCATGGGTGATGAGAATCACAGCCCCTTTAAAATCATTGAGAGCTACCATTAACGCCTGACGGGAATCCATATCTAAATGGTTTGTTGGCTCGTCCAAGATAAGGATATTTGGCTTCTCCAAGAAAATTAAAGCAAGATTGAGGCGAGCCTTTTCCCCTCCAGATAGGTTTTTGACCAAAACGTCCGCTTTAGTCCCTGAAAGGCCAAACCTTCCTAGATGTCCCCGGGCGGTGGTTGGGGAAAAGTTAGACGCCTTTCGAATAACATGCTCAAAAGCTGTTGCTTTTTCATCAAACTCTTCAACCTGATGCTGAGCAAAATAGCCAACTTTTAATTTTCCTGATCTTCGAATTTCTCCCTTTTGGGGCGAGAGTCGTCCTGCAATCAGCTTTGCAAAGGTTGATTTTCCATTGCCGTTGGCTCCTAAAAGAGCAATACGGTCGTCTTCATCAATTCGCTGAGAAAGCCCTTTCAAAATAGGGAGATTCGGCGTGTATCCAACACTAACATCATCTAAGACGATGAGGGGAGGGGAAAGCTTCTCAGGCTCAGGAAAGTCAAATTTAATCTCAGGGTCGTAGACAATGTCCGGAAGTTTTTCCATTTTCTCGAGCGCCTTCAAGCGGCTTTGAGCCTGTTTTGCCTTTGTTGCTTTCGCCCGAAAACGATTGACAAAAGCCATCATGTGCTTACGTTGGGCCTCTTGTTTAGCATGTTGGGCTTTGAGGGTTTCTTGCTGAGCTTGCCATGTTTTCTCAAATGTATCGTAATTACCTCCATAAAGCTTGATTGTGCCTTGTTGAAGAAAAAGGATGCGATCACACACATTGTTGAGCAGATGGCGATCATGGCTGATAATCAAAAGACTATGAGGATAGCCTTTTAAATAGTCTTCAAGCCACAGGGAAGCTTCCAAATCCAAATGGTTGGTGGGCTCATCCAAAAGTAACCAATCGGGTTTTGAAAAGAGAAGTGCTGCTAAAGCCACGCGCATCCGCCATCCTCCCGAAAAGGAGGAGAGGGGTTCATTTTGCATGTGCTCCGAAAATCCTAACCCTGCGAGAATCTCTGAAGCCCTGCTTTCAGCACTAAAAGCATCTATCGCAATCAGCCTGTCATAAATATCAGCCATTTTCTCGGGTTCGCTCCCTTCTTCAAGGCGAGCCATGAGCTGGAGACGCTCCTGGTCAGCTGCCATAACAGCTTCGAGGGGTGTCATGCTTCCTGAGGGCACTTCTTGGGCTACATGTCCTATGCGAACACGTGCAGGAATTTCTAGCTGTCCCTCGTCAGGATGAAGGGTTTTTAACAGAATCTTGAAGAGGGTTGATTTACCCGTTCCATTCCGTCCTACAAGGCCATAATGATGACCTTCATTGAGGGTTACAGTGAGGTTTTCGATGAGTTTCCGTCCAGCAATACGGACGGTAATATTTGTTAATTTAATCATGGATAAGACCTTTATTCAAAAGACAAAAGAATAGCAAATCCTCACAAGACTCTTCTTTGAGGAGGAAATAAGCTTTCGTCAGGCTGTTAGTAGGGTCATTCGATCCATGAAATAAAATCCTTATATAACTTTAGTTCCCTTTAAGGAGAAGATCTCTTTTCCTGAGGTGTTTAAGACTACAGATTAAGCTACCTTTATGCTGCAGTTAAAAACTGGGAACTCAAACCAAGACTTCTTACAGTCTATATTTATTTTATATCATAAACTTTATCAAAAGTCCAATTTTAGAATTGGCCATTTCAGCACCCGACGTTTTTTTCCTATGTGTCATCCTTGGGCTAGAAGTTCTTTGATTTGAAAAGCAAATCAAAGAACTTCTTGACCCGAGGATCTTGTGGCTAGAGAGATCCTCGGCTAAGAAATGCTAAGTTTTGCTCTGCAAAACAAGCATTTCTAGCCAAGGATGACAACGACAGGAAAAGTTGTCAGGTGTTAAGATTTCCCATTTCGACACCGACCATCTTTGACGGATTCGATGGGCTGTATCCCTGAGCGCCATCCCTGGGGATAGGAGTAATTTATTTATACAGTAAAAAGTGTTTTCCCCCCGTTCTCCTGTTAAGGAATTTTTAACTCAGATAGGGAATAGTGTAAAAGTTGAGCACCAGCAAAGGCCTAAAAATCTATTGCTTTACTCTAATTGAAAAACAAATTTTATTAACGAAAAGGGAAAACGGCCATGGATAAAAAATTTCTCAGGACGTTGCTTATTATGATACTCACCATGAGTGCACCGTGGCACAACCTGCCCAGCAACGCACAGAACGCAATTGAGAATTGCGTGTGTGATATTTACATCAATGATGAAGGAGAACCAAGATTTACTGTAAGTGGATTCAGTCATGGGCTCCCTTTCAGCATTGGGGATGGAAGGGTGGGTGATGAGAAGGCTTGTAAAGAAGCCTTGACTAAGATTTTCGGAATCACTGAACCCAAGTGTGAAGTGCGGATAGAGAAGAATGAAGGGCTTTTATAATGTTTTGTCACAGGACTGAAAATAAAGGCTCTTGGACCCATTAAGAGGCAGTCAACATATGCAATGGGACCCGAAACGACAAACACCGATGTCCAAATGTGACGTCTCTGGGGCACACCTACAGCTTATGATACTCATAAAGGTTTTGACCTTTTGGGGTATCACATCACCTTAAGGGGTCTTTCTCCCAGCACACTAACCCAAGAAAAAGCGGCCCAGAAGGCTCAGCGGCATTACGTGCAAGGAGGCAATCCGTCTCTGCAGGAGTATCTCAAATGCTAAAGAACCTGGGCCCGTGCCAGCCTTAATGGCTAAGTCTCTGATGTTTATGAAATTTTAAGCCAAATCTTATATCATACCCAAAATGAGCAAGCGAAAAGGCCTAAAAATCAAAGACTCCTCTCAGCTTGGATGAAACAGAACGTTAACAAAAAAGGAACCCAACCATGAAAAATTTCTCCGAACATTGCTTGTAATGACCCTGTCCTTTTGCGCACCTTGGAATAGCACGCACTTATTCGCACAGGGAAAAGGGTACACGTGCCTGATTCAGGAGGGAGACGGCAAGTGGGCACAGCTAGGGCTGAAGGGGATCGGGGACGAACTGGCGGACGGAGGGGGTGGGGAGCAAGGATGCCTGGAAATTGCTCGTAGACACACGCCACTCTATTGTCCAGAAATGCAGGGGTATTGGTGGAAAGGTTGAGTGGGGGAGACTCGTACTGGCTCCAGGATGATAAATCATATTGAGAGCCCCGGGGAAATCCGCGAATTCATCTAACCTTTACAGCAATGACGAAAACCCCCGTCTTTAGTCAAAACTCAGGTTACTATAACTACTTTGAGTGGTCCAAGCGAAGCGTTACATACCTCCACATCTGGGGGAGGTATTGACTTATTTTCCTCTAGTCCGCATCAACTGACTTTATGAAGAAGCCTCGTGACACGGCTTATTTGCCGTTGCATAAGGTTCATCCACATCTTTTAGGTGGCAACAAAGCTTATCAATTTTGAGTTTGATTTCTGAGCCTCCTGAAAAGATCAGATGAATATACTCATCCTCTGCATTCTGGATGGTTAGCAAATTTACGAGTTCTTCCTTATTTTGAAGATTAAGGTCTTTTTTTTGAACCTCTCTTACGTGATGAAAGGCAAGGCCTGCAGCAACGCGCGCGTAATATGAACTCCCCTCGCAGTCTTCGGGGTCACATTCCCAACAAAATCGGTTTGCAAGCAAGTGGAAATGCCCTTTGTCTTGATCATAGGTAAGTCCCGAAAGGGGAACGAGTGCATCTTGAAGGCATGCAGCAATGATTTGAAGATCTTCTTTATCTTCAGCACTTATTTTTAAAGGTTGATATGTTGTCATCTTTCATCTCAAAGTTAGTTGACTTTTCTTTTATATATTATCGAACCCTCTCAATGTCAGCCCCACACCCTCGCAATTTTTCTTCAACCCGTTCATAACCCCGATCTAAATGATAAACTCTGTTAATCAGGGTTTCTCCTTCTGCTACAAGGCCAGCTAAAACGAGGGATACTGAGGCTCTTAAATCAGTAGCCATGACAGGGGCCCCCTTGAGTTGTTTGACACCTCGAACAAGAGCTGAAGACCCATGGACTGTAATGTTTGCCCCCATGCGACATAATTCAGGGACATGCATAAAACGATTTTCCCAAATGGTTTCCGTAATCATAGAGGCCCCATCTGAAAGAGTCATCAAGGCCATCCATTGGGCTTGAAGATCTGTTGCAAAACCTGGGAAGGGCTCTGTCATCATATCAACTCCCTGGAGACGATTCGAGGGGGCCTTAATGAGAAGGGCATTTTCTTCCTCCTCCAAACTTACACCTGATTGCAGCAAAAGAGGGGCTACCGTCGGGATGAGGTCAAGGCGGCCATGGAGAAGGCGTACATGTCCTCCTGTTAAAGCTGCAGCCATAGCATACGTGCCGGTTTCAATCCGATCGGCAATCACCTGATGGGTCGCTCCTTCTAAAGATTTGACCCCTTCAATGATCAGGGTGTCTGTGCCAATCCCTGAAATTTTTGCGCCCATGGCGTTAAGGCAATGGGCCAAATCAGCAACTTCCGGCTCTCGAGCTGCATTAATTAAACGTGTCTCTCCCTGGGCAAGGGTTGCTGCCATTAACAAATTTTCAGTCCCTGTCACAGAAACAACAGGAAACGTAAAGTCACCCCCCTTTAAACCTTGAGGCGCACTTGCATTCACATATCCATCTTCAAGGGTAATCTTTGCGCCTAAAGCTTCAAGACCTTTAAGGTGAAGATCAATGGGGCGAATTCCAATAGCACATCCTCCAGGCAGGGATACATGGGCTTCTCCGGCTCGGGCTACGAGAGGACCAAGAACCAGAACGGAGGCCCGCATTTTTCGCACCACATCATAGGGGGCTGTTGTACTGATGAGATTTTTTGTACAAAGACGCATTCCTTGAGAATTTTTGTCTACTACAACTCCAAGCTGGGTTAGAAGTTCAGCCATGCTTGCAACGTCGGAAAGATCTGGGATGTTTATAAGCTCCAAAGCTTTATCCGTGAGAAGACCGGCTGCCATCAGGGGGAGAGCAGCATTTTTTGCTCCACTGATCTTGATATCTCCTTGAAGAACATTGCCTCCACGAATGGCGATTTTATCCATTACAAAACCTCACGCTCTGTAAAAGTGTCCCTTATAATTTTGGGTAAAGTCACACCCTTTTGTCCCATATATTTCCCATGGCGCTCGCGGTAAGAGACCTCACAGGGCCCTTCGCCTTTTAAAAAAAGGAACTGACAAGCCCCTTCATTCGCATAAATTTTTGCCGGCAAAGGCGTCGTATTTGAAAACTCAAGGGTAACATGGCCTTCCCATTCTGGCTCCAAAGGCGTTACGTTAACAATAATACCACACCGTGCATAAGTGGATTTCCCAAGACAAATGACAAGCACATCCCGAGGTACCCGAAAGTATTCGACCGTTCTTGCTAAAACAAAACTATTGGGGGGAATAATGCAAACATTGGTTTGTCGATCCACGAAACCTGCAGGGGAAAAATCTTTTGGATCAACAACGGCGTTATCGACGTTTGTGAAAATCTTAAATTCATCGGAAACACGGGCATCATACCCATAAGATGAAAGGCCATAAGAGATGACCCCAAGTTTTTCCTGATGTTCCACAAAGGGCTCTATCATCCCCTGGCGTGCATGTTCACGAATCCACGTATCCTGTAAGATAGGCATGTTTGTTTTCCTAAAGTTGCAGAAAGTTCCTTTCTTTTCTAAATCAAGATCCCCTTTGCTACAAGAGATGAAAGAAGAAAATAAGATCAAATCATATACTAATTTTCCCTTATAAAAACGCATCGGTTATTGAGTTTGTTCCATTGAAACTTCTAAGAAAAAGTCACAGTAGGAAATTTATTCATTTGATTTCTCCATGATTTTTTATATTCTTTATGATATAAAAAGATGATTAAGGATTCGTTTATGCGAAACAGGGGGTGCTTCATGCAATTTATACAGGTAATCTTATGTTCTTTAGCCTTGGTTTTTGTGAACTTTTACCAAGCCGCTGGGGCTGAGCCCATTATGTGTGATCTCAGTCAAAAAATTCCTGTAAATATTGACATCATCATAGAAGATCCTGTTTTGCAAGATCTTCAAAAAAGGGGTGTGGAAAAACTTACAATTACCCCAACCCCTGATTTTTTTTGGGGCAAGTCCTTCCCTTTGGAATCTGAACCAACGATCTCTTTTTATGATGAAGCGGATGTCCTGACCCTTGCCTTCGAAAACGGACTTTTGGTGACCTATTCTAAAGGGTGTGGAAAAGATGTCGTTTATGCCTATTGTCAGATGGACGGGGTAGACCTAAAGGGGGAGTTTCCAAAGGATGTAAAACTTCACCTCAGTCCTATACTTGGTCAATGTAGAATTGAAGTATGCAGCACTCAGTGTCCTTAAAGAGAACTCCATGCAGCATAGTATAACTAGAAAAATATTAACCTCTTTTGTCATTATTTTTGGGCTATTAACTTTTGCCACCTTTATCATGGGTCTAGGCGGAGGAGGTGTTTTAAACGATTTATATTCAGCCTTAGAAGAAATAGAAGATTTAGAAAAGAAAAAACTTTTGGGCAATCCTCCACAACATATCTCAGATATTGCAAAAAGAGAAATTAAATTAGTTCATAATTCAGTAGGTCTTAGACAATATATAAAGGAGAATGAAGAAACCCTAGCTGCTGTGGAGTTTTATCTTCCGATTTTTACCGTCTCCTTTTTTCTTACACTCTTTCTAAGGATCTACTTTAGAAAGAAGAAGAAGTTTAATAGGGTGGAAGGGGGTTAGATTTTTATTTTTATTATGAGACCTTAACTCCCCCTCTTTCGCTCCACTTGTAACTGGCGGAGTTTGCGGTGAAGGGCTGACCGTTCCATTCCAATGAAATTTGCGGTTTTGGAAATATTCCCCGCAAACTTTTGAACTTGAGCTAAAAGATACTCACGCTCAAAATACTCTCTGGCCTCCCTTAAAGACATTGCTAAAAAGTCAGGTGAGTTTTGGGATACGACGGATGAGAACTTTTCCCCTCTGAGCTCAGGGGGGAGTTCTTCAGGCGTTACGACATCATCATTAGCTACGGGAGACATAATCAGAGCTCTTTCAACGACATTTCTCAATTCATGTATATTGCCAGGCCAATCATAGGTTTTCATGAATGCAAGGGTTGAGTCAGAAAAAAGGCGCTTACGCACACCTGCTTGACGCGAGAGTCTTCCCACAAAATACGTCACAAGATCAGGTATATCCTCAAGCCTCTCTTTTAGGGGAGGGAGATGAAGAGTAACCACATTTAAACGATAGTAAAGATCTTCCCGAAAAAGCCCTGATTCAATAACTTTTTTGAGGTCGACCTTTGAAGCCCCTAAGACACGAACGTCAACAATGACTTTGGTATTTCCTCTCACCCGTTGGAAAGCTTGCTCATGCAAAAAACGGACGAGTCTCGCTTGCACATCAAGGGGGAGTTCTGTAACTTCATCGAGAAAAAGAGAACCATTATGGGCTTGCTCAAGGACCCCAAGCCTTCGTTCGGAATTCGCACTTGCCTCCACGCCAAAAAGTTGCTCTTCTATCGATTCTTCCGAATCTGCCTTGCAATGAAGAACAAGAAAGGGGCCTTCTCCACGTTTTGATTTACCATGAATTTCTCGCGCGGCTAGCTCTTTTCCAACCCCACTTGCTCCAATTATTAAAACTCGGCTATTGGTTATGGCTACCTTTTCAATCGTTTTTCGAACTGTTTGAATGACTGGTGAGCCGCCTATCATCTGTGAAGGAGTTACTTCTCCTTTTAGATGACGATTTTCGCGGCGCAAGTTCGCTGCCTCAAGGGCTCTAGAAACAATTAATAAAAGGCGATCGGTTTTAAAAGGCTTTTCGATAAAATCATAGGCTCCTATTTTAATGGCATTAACAGCAGTTTCTACAGTTCCATGACCACTAATCATAATGATAGGAAGCTCTGGGTTTGACCTTTTTATGACCTCTAGGATCTTTAATCCATCATATTTTGGATCCCCAAGCCATACATCAAGAATTAAAAGATTGGGCTGACGAAGAGAAATTTCCTCAAGGGCTTTTTCTCCCGTTGCAGCCACTCGGCATGTAAACCCTTCGTCACCGAGAACTCCAGCCACAAGGTCCCTTATGTCTGGTTCATCATCAACAATTAGAATATCTTGACCCATTCTTAAAGTTCCTTAGGTTTGATTTATTCGATAGACGTTCATTCGTGGAAAAACGATTTGAACCACAGCACCTCCTCCAGGGGCATCTTGAAAACTTAAGTTTCCCCCATGATCTTCTATAATTTTCTTTACAATCGCAAGCCCCAATCCCGTCCCTTTATCACGAAAAGTTACATATGGATCTGTCAATCTCTCCCGCCCTTCAGAGGGAAAACCAATTCCATTGTCCAAGATCTGCAGGATAACTTCTTTACTTTTTTTAACTTTTAAACTCACCTGGATGTGCCCCTTGACCTCTTGTTTTGTTTCAATGGCTTCAACTGCGTTCTGGATAAGATTGGTTAATACTTGTCCCATTTGTCCCCGATCACAAGGAAAAGACAAGGTCTTTTGAGATGATATAAATTCTATGTCTAATTCGGGATGACTGTGTTGTTGAAGGAATATTTCTTCTTTACATATTTTTACTAAATCTTCAATTTTGATATTTGGTGAGGGCATCCGTGCAAAGGAAGAAAACTCTCCAACTAACTGGCCAATATGCCCAACTTGACGAATGATTGTATCAATACAGTTTTGAAATGTTTCAACATCTTGTGTAATTAATTTTCCATAACGCCGTTTTAATCGCTCTGCAGAAAGCTGAATGGGAGTTAGGGGGTTTTTGATTTCATGTGCAACACGACGAGCCATATCAGCCCAAGCTGCTTTCCGTTGAGCTGACTGGAACTGGGTAATATCATCGAAGGTTACAACATATCCTCTAAGCCTATCTGACGTTTTTTCAAGAGAAAGGCGAACCAAAAGAGTATGCCCATATCCATCTCGATTAAACGTAATTTGTTTTTCAATAAAGTCTTCCCCTGCCATCTGAATGTCTTCGAAAAGAGGGGCCATTTCAGGAATGACCTTTATTAGGCTTTTGCCTATTTCATGGTTCAAATTAAGCTTAAGCAGCTTACTTGCTGACTGATTCGGTAAATGAATATTTCCCTTTGCATCCAAACCAATAACACCGGCTGACACTCCTCCCAAAACTGCTTCAGTAAAACGGCGGCGCTCATCGATTTGTTCATTTGCTATCATAAGTGCATCCCTTTGGGACTCAAGTTGTGAGGTCATTCGATTAAAAGCTGAGGTCAGGGAAAAGAGTTCTTCTGTTTCTTCTTCTGCGATTCGAACTGAGAGGTTCCCTTTACGAACTTCATCAGACGCCCGAATCAAATACCGGATGGGCCTTGCTAACTTATTTGCAAAAAGAAGGCCTCCGAGAACAGCGGCCAAAAGCAGGAGTATGGCAATTCCTACAAAGATGCCTGCAAACTTCAAAGCAATTTTGGATCCTTGAGACTCTAACCGAGCATACTCTCGGGCTGCTTTACCAGCATTTTCTATTCGCGATAAAACGGTTGGGGACACGCGCCTTCCTACCAATAAATAAGTATTGGTTACGGGGTTAAGAGCCACAAGAGCTCTGACTCGATCATTTTCTTCACTGGTATGAATGATGGGCCCTGATTTTGCATCTTCTAAATCACTCCCTGGTATGGCTCCAAAGTCTAGGGAGAAAGAAAAACGAGATCGGCCTAAGACCTTTTTATCATTAAAAACAATGGCTTCATCTAAGGCGCGGAGCTCGGTTTGCTGTGTTAGTTTTTGACTCAGGGCCTCGGATTCCGGAGACAAATATTGCATCATTGGCGCAAGTTCAGCAGCCATAGCTTGAGCATTTGCGCTTATAACTTTTTGATGTTCCCCGAGATAAGCCCCAGCAATGGCAATGGATTCACCTATGGCTGTTTCCACCCTATGATTAAACCAACTTTGAATAACAACATTGAAAAAAACAGCGGAAAACCCAGCAACAAGGATTGTGGGAGCAATCGCTAAAAGACTAAAAATCGCAACGATCCGGCTGTGAAGTTTAGATCCTGCTTGATCTCTTTTTCTTTCTGCCCAAATGGCAGCAACGTACTTAGCTACCACCGCGGCCAAAGTCATAAAAAAGACAAAATCTAAGCTTAAAAGGAAAAGGAGAGAGCCTCTGTTTTTTAATGAAAAATCGGATTCGGTAAGCTTTACACAGGTTGCAAAAACTGAAAGAATTGACCCAACTACAAGTAAAATAAGAAATTTGCGACCAACGCTGTGTCGCATCGCCCATTCTTTTAACTTGTCATAAGGCTGTCTAGGTATCATTCTAAAGGGACTCGATAGAGATTTTAAAATCCTGTATTTTACGTCGCAGCGTATTTCTGTTCATCCCTAAAAGCTTTGCAGCCCGAACTTGATTTCCTTTAAGTCGCCTTAAGGCTTCTTCAATGAGGGGCCGTTCAACCTCCTTAAGCATAAATGAATAAAGTCCTTCTACAGGTAAAATATCACCATGAAGATCAAAATAATGCTTTATATATCTTTCGATGATTTGTTGGAGCCCAAGGTTATATAGTTGTTGGTTGAAATCGATCATTAACAAGCTCCAAATTTTTATTATAAAAATCTATTGTAAGGTTCCTTACATGTTCAGCTGTTTCAGCTTGATTAATTGATGCTCGAAAGTCTGATGAATCAACCAATCCTTTACTGTACCACCCCATATGTTTTCGAGCCATCAAAAGTCCTGTATGCTCTCCATAATGGATTAGCATATCCTCAAAATGGTCTAAAGCAAGATTTTTTTGTTCCTTCAGTGGGGGATCAGAAAGTTTCTCTCCAGTTTTAAGGAAATGGCTAACCTGAGCCAAAAACCAGGGGCGTCCATAAGCTCCCCGTCCGATCATTACCCCATCTGCTCCAGAAGAATTGAGAAGCGCTTTAGCATCCTCAACAGTGACAACATCTCCATTTCCAATAACGGGGATTTGAACGGCTTCCTTTACCTTTCGAATAAAAGGCCAATCAGATTTTCCATTGTAAAGTTGACACCGAGTTCTTCCATGAACTGTAATCATTTGAATCCCACACTCTTCTGCAATTTTTGCAAGACGGGGAGCATTCCGATTTTGATCATCCCACCCCGTCCGCATTTTAAGCGTAACAGGAATGTTAACAGCTTTAACAGTCGCCTCTAAAATCTTTGCTGCATGGACTTCATCACGCATAAGAGCTGATCCTGCATGGCCATTCACAACCTTTTTTACAGGACACCCCATATTGATATCAATGATGATGGCCCCTCGATCCAAATTTAATTTCGCTGCTTCAGCCATAACATCAGGCTCACATCCAGCAAGTTGGACGGCCATCGGATATTCTTCGGGTGTGTGGGATGACATCAGTAAAGACTGGCGCGTTTGCCGAATCATAGCCTGGCTTGCAATCATTTCGGAAATAACAAGAGCAGCTCCTCTTCTTTTGACAAGCCTTCTGAAAGGCATATCTGTAACTCCTGACATGGGGGCTAAAATAACAGAATCCTTTAACTCAACCGAACCAACGCGTAATGACATGAGCTTCCTTTGACTTTCTTAGGATAAGGGAACATCACCCGTTCTTTTAAAACCATTTTAAGATCAATACAAACTAAAATTAAGAATTTATGAAGGAAGTGTTAACTAAGATTTTATCTTTGCCTGATAGTGTATTTAAAGATTCTAACCTCAAAGGAAGAAAATGGATGTCGGCAAAGAGTCTTCACCCTAATACTCTAACACAAAAACAATTTTTCCTTCTTATGATTGTTCCTTTCCTTATAGGATTGATGATAGTGACAATGCCACAAGCACGGGCCGAGTGGGAAAAGGAGGATCCGCTTCTTCACCATTCTCCACAACAGCAAGGCTGGACACGACTTACTGATCAAGATTTATCCTTAAAATCAGAAGAGACATCTGTTAAGACAGCTTCTAGAAAAGAATTCTTATCTTTGGAACAGATGATAGACTCATTTTCTTTATTGCGAGAATAGGATAACGGGGCTATGCAGTTGACTCCCGTGGTATTAAAAACTTGACGGGAACTGGGTTAACGCTTAATGATTGCTCAATTAGCCGATAGAATAATTTTCCTCTGGAACT
>DAIDHR010000037.1 GCA_027459605.1 Alphaproteobacteria bacterium | reverse complement strand
ATTTCACTCCCTTCCTGTCAATTTTAACTCCCGCTCTAACTTCCTTCTTCATTCAAACACTTTTGCAGCAGGTTCTAGTTAGTATTGTGCTCTCCACTCCTCGATTCCTCGCTTTTTAACCCCTAGGCTAAGATTATAGTTACGGTAAACCCCAATCCTAACAGCTTCAATATCTGGTGTAACATAAAGTACTGGCGAATATACAACAGTTGAAAATCTAACCGCATCAAAAGTTAAAGAAAATTTAACTGGCATATTATCTGGAATTATTTGATTATCTATAAATTTTACCTTTACAGGTTGATTAGATGTTGGAAGCTCTGAAATAACCCCTTCAATTGTGCCCGGGGGTGGCGGTGATACTCTATTTCCTTGAGAATCAAATGATTCGAATGTGCATCCACGACGGACTTTGCCATCAGGTAATATCTCCTCTCCTTGAGAGTCAAATACTTTTAACTTCCAGGTACGAGGGAATTTTCCATCGATTGTATCGAGTTGATAGTAAGTCCCCAGTATTTCAATACCGACAGCTTCAGCTATGGGAGAGAAAAAGGTGCTTGATAAGACTAAGAAGCTAAAAAAGTTTTTCATGTTGTACTCCGTTTAATGCTAATTATAAGCTCGAAAAATATTTTTTAAATATTCAACGTTATTTTATGTAATTCAAAAAAATAAATTGCAATAGACATATTTTATGTTGAAGAGCTTACTACATGCGAGTTTTTTTGCAACTGATTGAAAAGTGAGGAGAAAAAATTTATGTTTAAGTCATTCTATTATACTAACAGGTTTTGATCTAACGATACCTCTGGAAAGAACCCACAATTTGTTTACAAAAAGTAATATAGGGTTGTATGGAGTTCCTATCTATGGCTTAAATAATCTATAACTCCAGAGGAGCTAATAATGAAAAAAAGACTCGCTTACATAGTTTTGATATCTTCCCTATGGCTTTCTACAGGTCATGCTGATGAATCCCCTCCTCAATTTGCGCTTTCCCCCCTTCCTTATGAGAAAAATGCACTAGAGCCTTATATTTCCGAAACAACCCTCAGTTTTCATTATGGGAAGCATCACCAAGGGTATGTAGATACATTGAATAAGCTTATCGATGAAAAAGGACTCAAAGGGTCCCTTGAAGAGATCATTATGAAAAGCTCCAGAAATCCTGAGTTAAAAACAGTTTTTAACAATGCAGCCCAAGACTGGAACCACACCTTTTATTGGTCATCGATGAAACCTGGTGGGGGAGGAAATCCCACAGGCCCTCTTCTTGACCTCATCACGAAAACCTTTGGGAGTTATGATGACTTTAAAAAGGAATTTATTGAGACTGGGACAAAGCTTTTTGGGAGTGGCTGGGTTTGGCTTGTCAAAGATAAAGATAATTCTTTAAAAATTATAGGAACAAACAACGCAGATTTACCTTTGATCCATGGTCAAAAACCCCTTCTTGTTTGTGATATCTGGGAGCATGCCTATTACCTAGATTACCAAAATCGAAGAAAAGATTATGTGGAGGTGTTTTTAGACCACCTTGTTAATTGGGACTTTGCCAGCCAAAACCTTTGAAGGGACTTGTTTTAATCATCGCCTCCAATGGATTGGAAAAGCTTACGAATAAATCCAGGAGCGAGTGCTGATAGGGGATTGAGGGAAACCTCGGGAGCTTCAAACTTTCCTTTAGCAGTAAAAGCAATGGTAAATAATCCTTCTCCTTCCCCTCCGTTAATAAGGGAGCCGATAATTGGGATATTGCTTAATATCGAATTCAGGAATCGGGCAGGAACAATATTTCCTTTTAAGCCATAAAGTCTATTTTTCCGATCAAGTTTACCTTCCACAGTAAATCCTAAAGAAATACTCTTTCCAATGCCGTTTTTAACGACAATAAGATCGTCACTAAATTCAAAATTGCTCTCAAATCTATCCATAGAAAGAGTTCTGTTGTCAGAAAATAAATTCGCTATACCCATCGGGGATAAAAGAGCAGCAAAGCGGGCTAAGAGAGGGACTTCATTTGCATCAAATTCCTTCAATTTGAAGACTCCTACATAAGGACCCCCCTCCTGTTTTTGAGCTTTGATTGTTATATAACCCCCTTGAATTGCATCATATATGCTAAGGTTCCTTAAAAATTGACCCGCATCATTAGCCCGGACCTCAAGTGTTTGTGTATTGTTAGGACCAGGTTTAATATCAAATAAAAGGCCACCTGACACATGAGCCATATCTCCTTTATAAGCTGTCCCAGATCCAGCTTTGGCCCTTAAGCTCACTTCTCGCCAAAGCGCATCTTTCCCGTGTAAAAAGAGATCCGCAAAGGCCTTTACATTTTGGAAAATTTTTCCTTCTCCCAACCGTAGTTCATTAACATCAGCGTGAAGTTTAATATCCATGGGGGGATGTTCTTTTTCATTCTCTTCAACTTTAACATAATCCAGAAATTTCTCTAAATTTACACTTCGTCCTTTGAAGGAAACATCATAAGCGTTTTCGCGAATGCGATGAAGCGTGACCTCGGTGTGCGTATGAGGCCCTTTAAGGTTGGAAAGATAAATAGCCTGCCATTCTTTTTGAGGCCCGAAGAGGGCAGCCCCTTCCAAAGAATATGTCGGTGAGGTCATCTTCAGGTCTTTTAATTTGGCCAGCTGCCCTTCTTTAAAGTGAAGGGTAAAGGATAGCATAGTTGACTCGCCAGGCTTTTTGTTCCATTCCAGAGGAGGAAACGTTAGGGCTGCGGGTGTAAGGTCCAGGCTCACAAGGAGATTACTTTTTGTATTTTTCTCGAGTTCGTAGGTGAGGGTGGTTTTAACGGGACCTTTGCCATAGTCGAGGTAATTAAATCCAAGACGTTTAAAGTCTTCAAAAGAAGCAAGCGTGCTAACTTGAATTTGAAGATCATTGGAGGCCGAATTATTAAAAAAATGTGTGTAGGTTAGATCTGACGGGAGTTGATTTAAAACACCCTTTCCTTTGACGGTCATTTGGTCTTGAGTCAAGTTTAAAGAAAACTGTCCTTTGGTTAATTGCGCATCCATGTCACTGGTAAGCTTCCGAACAAGCGCCACCTTTTGGAAGTTTCCTTTAGCAGCTATTTTGACATCTTTAAATTGAAGATTTGCAATCAGGGGAAAATCAATCTGGAGATCAAGATTTCCCTCGCCTAAGACTTTTGATGGATCAATGCCTCCATATGAGGCATATTGAAGAGGCTTATGGTCAATGATATCGAGCATGTCAGAAAGAGGGCCTTTAACTTTAGCAAAGAGACTGAGGGCCTCCTTATCATTATCAAGTCCAGTTATCGTTACGTGTCCCTCCTGAAGGTGGATGTTTTCAATCTCACCTGACAGGACTTTAATATCAAACCCCTTTTGATTAAAAGTTGCGCGAGCTTTAACATTTTGGAGAGGAGGCAAATCCCCAAGATAACTAATTTCGGCTCCTTCTCCTTGAAGGGTCCCCGTAAGGTTATCCATAACAAACCCCCCTTCTCCCCCATGACCCTTGAGAGAAAATGAGCCTTCCGTCAAAATTCCCTTGCGCATGTTTTTGGTAATCCAGTCTCGCGCATGATGGGCCAGATCTTCAGGCCATAAAGCACCAAGGTGATCGAGAAGTAAGTCCTCGATTTTGCCTTGAATCTCGAAGACTTCTCCAGGAAGAAGCAGCTTGGAAAGAGACAGGGAAGAGGGTGAAGTTAGTTTCCCTGAAAAATCTAAAAGCATGTCCTCGGATAAAAGAGCTGCCTTCTTAAGGGTAATTTCACTCGGAGAAAATTCAAGAGATAAGCTTCCCGATGTAACGGGTAGGGGAAGCAGTTTTGCTAAAGATAAATCAAGCTCTCCTTTCCCAAGGGTAACATCGCACTTACCTTTAATTAGCTGCAGGGTCGAAGGAACAAGAGTGACCTGAATTTTGCCGTTAAGAGGAATGTCCCAGCTTTGAAGAAAGTTAAGAATATCGTCAAAATTCATGGCATCTGGATTAGAATGGACAAGGGAAAATTTGTCTTTTTCAATGAGCTTCTTGAAAGAAATTTGATGAAAATGCGCATAAAAATTAAATTGAGACGAGTGAAGTCGATGGGCAAGACCTAGCATAAGAGATCCCCTGCCCTCCTGAGGAGCAAAGGTTGCCTCGAGTCGAAAACCTTCAGCTTGCCGCCTTAAAATGAGAGTGGATTTTGGGAGCTCCCACTCTTCGTCTTCTTGTGCATCTTTTAAAATAACATGGGCTTCAAGGATTGAAATTTTGTTGACTTCATTAAGCTTTCCAAGGGCAGGATTTGAAGCGCCAAGGGCTAAAAGGGGAGCAACCCCTTCCAAAGAAAATTCTTGAGTTGGCTTCGTTTCACCAAATCCAAGAGAAAACTCTCCCTTCTCATCTTTCTCAAGAAGGATATGAGGATGATACACACGAAGTTGTTTTATCGAAATATCCCCCCCCAGCAGCCGGTAAAGCTTTAAAGAAACAGCAATATGCTCAACCTTGAGCCACTCTGGGTTTTCGTTTTTGCGAAGATGGACATTGACAAGTTCGATTTCAAAAGGGCGGCTCCACTTACGCCAAACAAGTTGGGTATGATCGATCGTCGCACTCATGCCGATTTGTGGAGCGTTAAAGGCAGCTTCCACGTGAGGGGTTAAAAAGTCAAGGTTGATGGGGCCCATGGAGAGTCGAGCCAAGAGAACCAAGAGGGCCACACACAGGAGGCCGAAAAGGGAGCCCGCGACATCAACGAAAAGGCGCACTGATTTTTTGGCGAAGAATTCTTTGCGAAAAAAAGAAAGTGGGTTAAACTTTAATCTCTTCACGCAACCTCCACGAAGAATTGAGAAAAGGGGGACTTCATGACCTTATCAGTTGGCGATATTGCTCCAAATTTTACTCTTCCTACAGATGGAGGTGGTACGATTCGGCTTTCTGATTTTATCGGCAAAAAAGTCATTGTTTACTTTTATCCTAAAGATTCAACATCCGGTTGTACTAAAGAAGCGTGTTCTTTCAGAGATTGCAAGTATAAATTTGATCAAAAGAACATAATAATTATTGGAATTTCTAGGGATTCGATCAAAAGTCACGAGAAATTTAAAGAAAAAGAACAACTTAACTTTCCATTGGCTTCCGATGAAAAAGGGGAAGTTTCTGAAAAATATGGGGTGTGGGTTGAAAAGTCGATGTACGGCCGCAAATATTTTGGAATTGAACGGTCCACTTTTTTAATTGATGAGACAGGACATATTGCTAAAATCTGGAGGAAGGTCAGTGTCCCTGGTCATGTGGAAGATGTCCTAGAGAGTGCCTCCTCATGACAATTTTCGACTCTTTTTAAGGACCGAGTTGATTTTTCAGATGAGATAAATGACCCACAAGAAGAAAGGTCTTTAAGAATGTGACTTATTTGATAGTTCTTTGGTATAATCAAGAAAACCTTTTCTTCGTGGAACCCTTTAGGCAATAATATCGGGAATAAGTTTGGCCTTAACCTTGTTGATTTCGTCTTTAATTTTCAATTTTCGCTTCTTCAATCTTTGAACGGCAACTTGATCATAAAGCGGGGTTGACATAATGCGCACGATTTCATCATCCAACGCACGATGTTCCTCTTTTAATTTGATCAATTTGTGCTTAAGATCTTCTCCCATTACATACCACAGAATGTCTCATCAGGAAGGAAGTATACCAAATTTTTTTGTTAAAATCCGCAACAAAGTTGTAAGGGTATAAATTAAAAATAAGTTAAAAGAGGGTAATCACATGAAAAGGTTGGGCATATTAACAAGTGGAGGGGATTGTGCAGGACTAAACGCTGCAATCCGTGCTATTACCTTAAGAGCCATTCAACAATACGCTATGGAAGTCTATGGAATTTACCAAGGAACTCATGGCCTTATGCGCAGGCCTGTTTCTGCTATTAAACTAGATCTTTCCTTCTGCACGGGTGATCTTTTACGTCATGGAGGCACAGTCCTTGGCACAACAAACAAAGGAGACCCGTTTGCCTATCCGATGCTTGATGGGACAGTTAAGAACCTCTCCGAAGAGGTTATAGAAGGATACCGTCTTTTAGAGCTGGATGCCCTTATTGGGATTGGCGGTGATGGAAGCCAGGACATTTTGAGGCGGCTTGCTCAACAAGGAGGACTTAATCTTGTAACAATTCCTAAAACAATTGACGACGACCTTAGCCATACAGAACATTCTATAGGGTTCATGACAGCCGTCGATGTTGCCACAGAAGCCCTTGACCGCCTTCAGCCGACAGCAGCCAGTCATGACCGTGTCATGATTTTAGAAGTTATGGGAAGGGATGCAGGGCACATCGCTCTCGCTTCAGGAATAGCAGGAGGGGCTGACGTTATCTTAATCCCAGAAATTCCTTATCTAATGAATACAGTTGCTCAAAAAATCATATCGTTACGAGAAGAGGGACGCAATTTTGCCCTCGTTGTTGTTTCAGAAGCCGTTGGGACTGAATCGGGTGAAAAAGCCAAGATTATGGATCTTCATGGAAAAAGCAGATATGGCGGCATTTCACATTACTTAGCAGACCGTCTTACAGAATTAACCGGCGCTGAAACTCGCTTTACTGTTTTGGGACACGTTCAAAGAGGGGGCCAACCGATTTTTCAAGATCGTGTCTTAGCGTCTGTCTTTGGTGTTCACGCAGTTGATTTGATCGCTCAAGAAAAATTTGATCGAATGGTAACGTGGCAGAATCGACAAGTTGGGGATGTGCCAATCAAACAGGCTATCGAAGGATATCAAGCCGTAGACATCCATGGGGCTTTAGTAAAAACGGCTCGAGGACTAGGAATTTGCTTCGGGGATGAGAATTTCTAAAAATTTTAGTTTCGAAGAAAGCAAACCTGTGATTGAATGCCCTTAAACATTCTAAAGAAAGAAAGGTGGGAGTGACATGAATGCACCCCTTATGCCGAAAGCAACTGCGATTTGGCTCATTGACAATACGACGCTAACTTTTGAACAGATTGGCGAGTTTTGTAATTTACATCCTCTTGAAGTCCAAGCCATTGCCGATGGTGAAATTGCCGTGGGTATGGTGGGCCATGATCCTATTGCATCAGGACAATTAACCTTGGATGAGATTGAAAGATGCCAAGCGGATCCGACAGCAAGGCTGCGGATAACAAAACATATTCATGAAATCAAGATCAAGAAAAAAGCTAAATATACCCCTGTTGCGCTTCGACAAGCAAAACCGAATGCCATTGCATGGCTTTTAAAGGAAATCCCCGAAATCAGTGATGTAGATATTGTCCGGCTCATTGGAACGACAAAGACAACAATTCAATCGATCCGAGATAAGACTCATCGAAATATCAATGAGCTTAAGCCAGAAAATCCTGCTCATGTAGGCCTGTGCCGCATTGAAGATCTTAATAAACTCCTGCAAAAGTATAGAGAGTTGACTTAAATTACCCTTGAGTCGCTTGACGAAATTGGTGGGCTGGGAGCGGTTGCATAAGGAATTTTCTCCTCATTATGCGGATATTGGTCGAGCAGAATTTTCGATTCATTTGATGGTGGAATTTAATTTACTGAAGATGAATGCCCTTTGCCTTTTATACTCTTCGCTTTATGCCCTTTTTTTAACAGGAACACTGCCTAATTCTATCCATGATTCGAGAGGGGTCAAAAGGAACTTCTCAAGGGAAATATCTTGTTCTCCTATAATCAGATTGCGAGATGGGTGATATATTTCAGAAAACACATCAACTCCATGAGTTTTCCCCTTTTTTTTACCAGGATTAATCATAAGCGTTATGATCGTCTCACCGTTACGAATGACGAAATCAACTTCTAAATTTCCCTCTTTCCAGTAAAAAATTTCAGCTCTAGTTCCTAAAGTTGAGTTTATTAAGTGGGCTCCTATTGCTGCCTCTGTAAGACTTCTCCATACTTCTTTATCCTGTTTTGTATTTTCATAGGAAAGATGACTCTGGGCAGTAGTTAAGGCTGTGTTAAAAACTTGGAGTTTTGGACTAGAGATTTTTTGCCGCAATCGATCTGCAAAAAACTTTTCTAATCCGGTAACAAGTCCAGCTTTTGAAAGGAGCTCAAGATAATGAGCTAAGGTAGAAGCATTTCCAGCATCTTGAAGCTGCCCCAGCATTTTCTGATAAGAAAAAACATGTCCTGTATAATGACACCCCAACTCGAAAACACGTCTTAAAAGCGTAGGCTTATGAATACGGGTCATCAGCATTATATCTCGAGAAATACTTGTTTCGATGATTGAATCGATGATGTAACGAGACCATCTTTCCTCATCACTAATTAAAGTCGCAGCTCCAGGATAACCGCCAAAATATATGTATTGTTCAAGAGTCCAATCAAAAGCATCACGGCATTCTTCAAACGACCAATGAGGAACGGGAATGACTTCAAATCTCCCCGCTAAACTTTCTCCTAACCCTGTTTGGATAAGGAGAGTTGCTGAACCTAAAAGGAGGACTTTCAGATTTACATTATGCGCAACATCATCATCCCAGAGTTCTTTTACCGTATCAGACCAATTTGGAATTTTTTGAATTTCATCTAATATTAGTAAGGCACCATCAGAATTACTTGATTTTTGTACGTTTAATCTGCCTATTTCCCATTGACGTTCTAACCATTCAGAATCCCGTAAAGAAGATCCGTCAGCAGACGCATAATGAGAAGGAAAAGAAATAGAATCTCGAATTTGATGAGCAAGGGTCGATTTTCCCACCTGCCGAGGCCCAGCTAAAACTTGCATGAACCCTTTTGGGCCCTTTATTCTTTCTAACACTTTCTGATAAAGTGGACGCCTATACATAATCTCTCCCGTTTTTCTTGCTATCATGAACAAATTCGTTCAATGCTTCAAACAATTTTCTTAAGAATATTAAATTTTAGAGGAAAAGATAATTTCAGTTTTTTTATAACTTCATGAACACTCAGAAGGCGAGAAAGTGACGGTTAAAAAATAAGGCTAACCAATATATAAATAGCAAACCCGAAAAGCATAATCCCTGAAAATCGATTGATCCAGAGAAGTTGGGTATCTGATAATTTGTGGTGCATCAAATGCACAGCTGTACTTAAGGAAAGCCACCAAGCATTCGCTCCAAAAAACACGCCAAGAACAAGAGCAAAAGCCTGAGATTGAGAGTCCCCTACTGGAGAGATCCCCATCGCTGCAAAGGATGCTGCAAAAACAAGAAGAGTTACAGGGTTTGAAACCGTTAAAAAAAAGGCCGATGTAAATGCATGAAGACGTGTTTCTTTTTCTTCTTCTCTCAACATTGCTTGGCGAGGCGGCGCCTTATAAATTGAAACCCCGATCCAAGCTATAAGAAATCCACCAAAAAGACGGAGATAAAAATCATTGTTTTTGATAAAATCAGCAATACTTGCAAGGCTAAAGCCTGCAACGGCTCCATAAAAAGTATCTGCAAAACCCGCTCCAAGCCCCGTTACAAGACCTAAGATATAGCTCCCAGAAAGGGTTCTTCGAATACACAAGATCCCAACAGGCCCCACAGGAGCTGCAATCAAAAACCCAACAATAATACCTTTTAAAAATAAGAAGAGAAGGGTTGAAAGAACCATGAGTTTGCAAAGAACCTAATTTTTGAATGGTTATTTTGTAACGCGATCAAGGGATAAGAGCAAGATCACTTAGGCCAGAAGAATAGATTTGTAATAAAATACATCTCTTTCAAGTCCATAGTTAAAAGAGAACCTTAACAAAGAGGTTCCTTTTAAACGCACCCTCTTGTGATTCTTTAAAATTCAGCATAGAACTTAGATAGGAAAAGCCTATGGAGATAATTTATGACTTTAGTTCGTGCCTTATGGGGATTGATGGGGTTGCTTTTACTCGCAGGAATTATTGCTCTGTCGATGTGGGGAATTCCAGCACCTTCTATTAAAATTGAAAAAGTCATTCCGAATGAGAAGCTGCCTCAATAAAACCTTTTTATGGGGTTGCGTCTTATTATTTCTTAAGAGTGGTTATGGAGCAACTCAACCGATCCAACTTGTCCCTCACAATCGAAGTTCGGCCAACACAATCACACCCCTTCCTTCTCTACCCTCACAAACAATGACAGGGTTCTGGGAAGGGACGCCTCCTTCCATTATTGAAACTCATTTTTCCAAGTTGCCCATTCATCTTACGTCCGCCACTTTACGTAATCTCCGAGAACAGGTTGTAAAAGAAAAATATACCCCTCTTCTTAAGAACCCTTCCTATGAAAAAATCCTTTTTTCTCTTTTAATTGAAGGGGGAGAGTGGGATCAAGGTAAGGAGCTTATTTCTGAGTCCAATCTTCCTGAAAAAGAGAACCTTCTTCTTAACCTTCTATGGGTTCAAGGAGACTCCAAAAGAGCCTGTGAAAAAATCACAAATCTTATTCGCACATCACCAACCCTTGAGTTGAAACAACAAAATATTTACTGCCTTTACATTAATGGTGAAACTGAACGAGGAAAGGTAGCCACAGAATTACTAGGAGAGACAAATCCAGAAGCCTCTCTCCTTCTAAGCGCACTTTTTGACCCTTCCTTAGAGCCTTCTTTTGATTCCTCCCTCCTAACCTTCCCCTTTCTTCTAACTCTCTGGTGTACAACAGGAAGAGATATTCCTAAAGAGTCAATTGATAAAATGGCTCCTTCTTTCCTTGCTTTAGTTACAAGGTCTGAAAAAGTGCCTTTCAAAACCCGCCTTTTAGCTTCTGAAATGGCCCTTGATGAAGGGATCATCAAGGCCGAGGTGGTCTTAGATCTTTTAAAAGAATCCTCTCACGAAGGCCTTCTCAAGACTTTTGCTCAAGAACTTCCTTCAGCAAAACCTGAAACTTTACTCCCACTTTTGGAAAGAGCCTCCCAAGAAGAAAAGCTGAGGTTGGTTGGAAAAATCTTTGCTCCTCTTTTATCAAAGATTAGTCTAAGTGAAGAAAACCTAGCTTTAGCTCCTTATATGATTCGAGCCTATTTTGAAGCAGGAAACAATGACCTTGCCCAAAAATGGGGTACCTTATTTATGCGGGAAGCTCCTGAGGAAGCTATTTCAATTCTCCCCCTCCTACACTTAGCCTTTCCTCAAAATAAGTGGACTGATACCCAGATTAAGGCATGGCAAGCTTATCAAACCCGTACTCATCCTGAAACGGCAGCTCAAAATTCTTATACACTGCGGCACATTTTAGAAGCATTAGGAGAGTTATCAGAGCCACCTTTAGAAGGTGAGCCTCATCCCCCTTCTTGGCGGCAGGAACAAGCTCTTTTTGACAAAGAGGACTTAGCCCTCCTAGACTCAGCGGCCCAAAGCAAGCGAAAAGGAGAAGTCCTTCTTTTGACTCTTACGATAATTGGGGATATGCCTCTAAAAGATCTCCCCGTGGATAAGTTTGTCCATCTGCTCAAAAATCTTTATAAAGCTGGCTATACAGATGAAGCCCGCTCTCTAGCTCTCGAGTTTCTTATAGCTAAAGGATTTTAATCCCAATTCGCATTCTACTTAAAATAGGTGGGATGTTGACACTTGTTTGTCTCATAGCAACTGTAAGTACTAGACCAACAATATCCTACACTATGTTCTTTTAAACACTCATAAGACTCATTATCACAAGCTAGACAACATTTGCTATCTAAATAACATTTCGCAGCAGTTGAACTACAATACCCTTGTGTATGTGTCTTTTTGCATTTAGTGTAATTCGCATCGCATTCTTTGCAATCCGCCCTTACCTTAAAACTAACCGCCATCCATAGAATAAGACTTAAAGATAATAATCGCAGCATGTGATCCTCCCCAAAAGATGGCGTTTAGAAATTTATACCCATCATTCCTGAAATTGCCATGTCTAGAGCCCCTTCAAGTTTAATAGAAATAGCATATATCTCATAAATAATAAAAAAAAATAAAAAATAGGAAAATCTACTTTATCTCTCTGAGAGGTCTATAAAGAAGTTCATTTGACGTCAAAATAAGAGTAAAAAACGCCCACATTTTCTGAAAAGGCGCCATAATTTTCCCAAAGAGTCCTACCTCAACAACTGAATCTGTGTCTTCCTTTTCGAGAATAGAAGTTAGACTCTCAAAAAACGTTTTAGCAGGTGGATAAATTTGGACGCCTGCATCGGGTGGAAGATTTGCTTCTTTTTTTGCAAGCTCAAGGGCTGTTTGAAGTCCTCCCAATTGATCTACAAGACCTAAAGCTAAAGCTTGTTCCCCTGTCCAGACTCGCCCGCGAGCTACTTTTTCGACCTGCTCAGGAGTCATGTTTCGCCCTTTTCCAACACGCTTTGAAAATTCTGAATAAACTTCATCCATGATTGCATTCAGTTTTACCCACTGAGCAGGCGTGAACGATTCAGCTATGCTCCAAATTTTTGCGTTCTCACTGGTGGAAACATTTCCCATGTGAATCCCCATCTTTTCAAAAAGACCGGTGAGAACGAACTTTCCTCCAAAAACCCCTATAGATCCTGTTAGAGTCGCAGGTTGAGCAACAATTTTTGAGCCAACTACTGAAATCCAGTATCCTCCAGAAGCTGCCGCATCACTCATGGATATGATAACAGGCTTCTTTGCATGTTCCTTAGCGTAATTGATGATACCGTAAATCGTCTCGGACGCTGTCGAAGAGCCCCCCTCGGAATTGATCCGATAAACGATTACTTTAACATTCTTATCTTCAATGGCAAGAGTAAAGGCTTTATAAGTTGCATTCGATGTAATAGTCACTTCATCTAAAATGGATCTCCCGCCATCTCTTTGAATGGTCCCTGATCCAAAAATGAGGGCTACTTTATCCCCCTTCACTTTATCTTGCTCGGTATCCATGTAAGTTCCCATGTTCACAAAATCTATATCTTTGCCAAGTTTTTCTTGAATGGCCGGCTTTAGATTGTAACGAGACTCTATACGGTCCACGAGCTTTAGATCCATAGCTTCTTGGGTTAAGTAAGGACCGTTATTGATAATAAAGCGCAGTTGATCATGAGGAATCTTTCTTTCCTGGGCAATTCCTTCTACGAATTGGCTTAAAATAGAATCAACTACAGCTTGAAACTGTTCTCTGTTGGCTTCGGAAAAATCCTCTCGGGTAAACATTTCGGGGAAAGACTTATACTCTTTTCGATTAGCAAATTCTGGTTTAACGCCAAGCTTTTCAAGCGTTTCCTTTCCAAACGGAACCTCAAAACTGACACCCGTCAAATTGACAGTTCCTAAAGGCTGCAGCCAAATTTCTTGGCAACCTGTTGCCAAGTAATAAAGTGAAGTCCCGGAGGAAAGTTCCCCAAAAGTATCTGCATAACACCATGTTGGCTTCCCTGTTTTGCTAAAAGCCAAAAGAGCATCTCTCAGTTCTTGAGTTTGAGCTATTCCAAGGCTTGGTGATTCAATCCGCACAAAAAGCCCCTTAACTTTCTCATCATGGGCGGCCTTTAAAATGGATTGGGTCAATTCATAAAGAGATGCATCTTTTCCAAGAAATACTGTCCCTATTCCATTCGAATCCGTATGCTCAACATAATGACCATTTAGTGTTAATGAGAGGACTGTATCTTTCTTTAACCCCTTGGAAGCGGATGTGAAATATCCTAACTTTCCCAGGTAAAGTGCCAGAAAAAGAGCAAAAATAATAAACCCAATGACAGCACAAATCCAAAACAGAATTGAAAAGAGAAACTTTAAAATAGAGCGAATCATAGGGTCTCCTTTAACAGCTAATCCTGACTATCTCCCACAACCGATATATCAGGAGCATCGACAGACTTCATACCCACCACATGATAACCGGAATCTACGTGCAGCACTTCCCCCGTCACCCCTTCTCCTAGGTCACTTAAAAGGTAAAGAGCTGATTTTCCCACATCTTCAAGAGATGTATTTCGCCTCAAAGGAGCATTATACTGATTCCATTTAAGGATGTAGCGAAAATCACCAATACCAGAGGCAGCCAAAGTTTTGATGGGCCCCGCAGAAATTGCATTTACACGTATGTTAGCAGCACCTAAATCGACAGCTAAGTAGCGAACACTTGCTTCAAGGGCCGCCTTTACAAGGCCCATCACATTATAATGGGGCATTACTTTTTCAGACCCATAATAGGTGAGTGTTAATAGGCTTCCCCCCTGAGCCATCAAAGGGGTTGCATGTCGGGCCACTTCCGTAAAGGAATAGCAAGAAATATCCATAGAATTGAGAAAATTCTTGCGGCTTGTATTGACGTATTTCCCTTTGAGTTCTTCCTTATCAGAAAACCCAATGGCATGAACAACAAAGTCTAAAGAATCCCATTGCTTTTTTAAAACCTTAAAGACATCTTCCACGCCAGATTCTTCACTCACATCACAAGGAATAACAAGTGAAGATCCAATAGAAGCTGCCAAAGGCTCCACCCGCTTTTTAAGAGCCTCCCCTTGAAAGGTAAAAGCAAGTTCAGCCCCGTGAGCGGCTAAAGCTTGGGCAATTCCCCAGGCAATAGAATGATTATTAGCAACGCCCATAATTAGGCCTCGTTTGCCCGCCATCAACGCCGATCCACTCATAAAACGATCTCCAAAATTAAAAAAGTTTTTTTAAAATAAGCGCGTCCCTTTCTTCGGTCAAGGAAATTGGAACAGAACCTCAGAGCCTACGCCTGAAAATTTAACAGAGCCTAATCTCTCCCACAAGGGAAGAGTGGACTAATAAAGGGTTGGAAGTTTTTAATCAAAAAGGAGAACTCCTTGACTCTCTTGCCACTCAAGACTTACAGTGGTTCTTCCATAACTATTTAGGCGGCCCACTGGGGGGCGGGTTGGACCTATATGTAGTTGATTTAGGATTCCTCGCAAGCCAATTTCAAGCAGAGACCTTCCCCAAAAAATAATGAAATAGAGAAAAAGTAAGGGAACAACTCAAGTATTTGGGAGAAGCGATTGAATTGGAGAGATTTTAAAAATATGCTTTTTAAAAAACAAAAAAGCCGAGACTTTATTTTTATTGAACTTATACACAAATTATGATACTGCTCCCTCATCAATCGATGAAGAGTTTATTTATGTTAAAGCGTGCCTACGATTGGATTTTAAGCTTTGCAAGCCACCCTTATGCAATTTGGATTTTGGGTCTTGTTTCCTTTGCTGAAAGTTCATTTTTCCCTATTCCTCCCGATCCCCTTTATATTGCAATGCTTTTAGGAAGGCGGGAACAAACATGGAAGTTAGCAACACTGTGCACAGTAACATCCGTTGTAGGAGGATGGCTTGGCTACGCCATCGGGTATGGGCTTTATGAAACAATTGGGGAGTTTATTCTCCAAACCTATGGCCTTCAAGCAGCTTTCGATAAATTACAAGATAGCTTTAATCAATGGGGATTCTGGATTGTCGTTATCAAGGCTCTTACACCTATCCCCTATAAGGTTGTCACCATTGCTTGTGGAGTAACTCAGCTTGATTTCGTGACATTTACAATTGCTTCATTCATTGCACGAGGGTTTAGATTTTACTTGCTCGCAACCTTATTCTGGTACTTTGGACCTCCGATGAAAGACTACATAGAAAAAAACCTCACATTTGTGACCCTTGCATCATTAGGAGCTCTTCTAGGAGGATTTGGACTCGTTTACGCCTTAGGTTAAACAAAACACGTTTGGGAGGATTACATGTGTAAAAAAATATCATCAACCACAATGCTTGCAGCACTTACCCTTATTTGTGGTGGTGTTGTAGCAACGGCTTATATCATGGAACATTACTTTGGTATTCCGGCTTGCCAGATGTGCCATTATGAAAGAGATGTCTTTATAGGAGCCGGAGGAATCTCTCTTCTTAGCCTTATTTTTAGTCCAAAACGATTTCAACCTTATATCATAGGTGGGGCAGGGGTTATCTTTTTTGGAGGTTTTCTTCTTGCAAGTTACCATGTTGCCATCCAACACCATTGGGTTAGTCTTCCCAGCTTCTGTGCCTCAAACGATTTCAGTTCTTTCGAATCCGTGGAATCTTTACGTGAACAGCTTTTAAAAACCCCCTTTGTGAGGTGTGATCAAGTCACATGGTCTCTTTTTGGCCTGTCTCTGGCTACATACAACGCGATCCTCTCTCTTCTTCTTGCGCTTGCTTCTTGGAAATGGGCCAAAGGATGTAAAAAATGAAATCTTTCCCAGGACAAGCTTCAGCTCAAGATCAAATTGCCTCGATGCTCCGGGTTAATTTAGCGGGCGAATATGGCGCCAAGCGAATTTATGAGGGCCAGCTCGCTATCTTAAAAAATAGTCCATCTGCTCCCCTTATCGAGCATATGAAAGAGCAAGAGGTCAGGCATCTTCAAGCTTTTGAGGGGTGGATTGTGGAAAACCGTGTTCGCCCAACTCTTCTTCAACCCCTCTGGCATGTGGCTGGTTATGCTCTAGGGGTAACCACAGCGCTCATGGGGGAAAAAGCCGCCATGGCCTGTACAGCTGCCGTTGAAGAGGTCATTGATCAGCATTATGAAAAGCAACTGACCCTCCTAGGTAATCACAACCCAGAATTAAGCCATCTTATAGCCACCTGCCAACAAGAAGAGCTAGACCATCGAAATCTTGCCCTTGAACATGGGGCTCAAGAAGCTCCAGCATACCCTCTTCTCTCCCATGCAATCAAAACAGCCTCCCGTCTTGCCATATGGCTTTCCGAGAGAATTTGAGGATAAGGTATTGTAAAATTAATCTGACAGTCCTAAGTTCAAATAAGATCATACAAGATATTAAGGAGACAAAACATGAGCGTTCTTGTTGGAAAAGAAGCCCCCCATTTTAAAGCAAAATGTGTTGGTGGTATTAGGAAGGAGATTAGGGACATTGAGCTCAAGGACTATCGAGGAAAATATGTTATCCTTTTCTTTTATCCTTTAGACTTTACCTTTGTTTGTCCAACTGAACTTCATGCTTTTCAAGAACGCTTAAATGACTTTCAACAGCATGGATGTATTGTCCTTGGTTGTAGTGTTGATAGCCAGTTCTCTCACTTAGCTTGGTTAAATACACCTAAAGAAAAGGGCGGTATTCAGGGTATCATCTATGATCTCATTTCCGATTTAGGGGGCCATATTGCTAAAAGTTATGATGTCTTAAATCCTGACGGTGTTGCTTATCGGGGCCTTTTCCTGATTGATCGCGAGGGAATTGTTCGCCATCAAGTTGTCAATGACTTGCCCCTAGGGAGAAGTGTTGACGAGGCTTTGCGCATGCTCCTTGCTCTTCAACATACAGAAAAGTTTGGGGAAGTTTGCCCAGCGAACTGGAAACAAGGTCTAAAAGCCATCACCACAACAACAGAAAGTGTTGCAGACTATTTAGTCAGCGCCGCCGCGGATTAAGTAATTTTATCTGGGAATAGTGCTCCCATAGCTTTCCGCAGGTAATGGATGGGTGGGAGCAATTATCTCCGATCAATACAAACAGCATCCATTAGCACACGCTATACAAGTATAATCGCAAACTCTACACGTACCGGTCGATTGTAGAGTTTCGCTTTCCGGTTGATTGCCATTTTTTTCTGCTGAAAAAGCCATATCTGCCGTATTCAGAGCAATAAGAAGGCTGAAAAAAGCTAATCTGAGATAAATCATTTTTTATCCTCCTATTTAATATAAAGTAAACATACTCGCATACTATAGCAAAAACATATTATAATCGCACCAAGAATGAAGCATCTATAGCCGTGTCATGTTCATAGCCTCTTTGTTTA